>CBDUGY010000009.1:0-42571 GCA_965367015.1 uncultured Ulvibacter sp. | reverse complement strand
GCTCTGTTATACCAATTTCCACCCATACGTGCTACCGTATCAATTTTAACCGGATCTATTTTCCCTTCAGAATCTAAAATTGCCTCATTAATATGTAATTTTACTACCTCACAAATGATCAGGTTTCCCGCACCCCCGTTATCTCCTAAGGAAACTACCTCTTTAATTTTACATTCAAACTGAACAGGCGCCTCGGCAACCCTTGGTGGCTTAACCACATCGGAAGCTACTTCGGTTAGACCCGCCTTCTTAAACTCATTAATACCTTTGGCGTATTCAGTAGACGACAACGACATTTGTTGCACCATCGCGTAGTTAACAATATTAATTACAACCTCTTTTGTTTCTAAGGCATTTTCTAATGTATGTTTGGTGGTATTGTCTCGCACTCTTCTCGCGGGAGAAAAGATTAGTATAGGCGGATTAGCGCTAAAAACATTAAAAAAACTAAAAGGAGACAAATTCACATTCCCCTGAGCATCTATAGTGCTTGCAAAGGCAATTGGTCGCGGTGCTATAGCTCCAAGGAGGTAGCCGTGCAATTTACCCGTGCTAATGTCTTGTGGATTAATTGATATCATTAGTTGCAAATGTACCCAAAGTACTAATGTTCTAAAAATTTGATTGTACAATAATATTAACATATTTCCATTATATTTATCGAACCAGATTTAGCATTCATTCCATAAATTATCTATTTGAATGAATATCCTAATATTGCTCGTCATAATAAAATTCTATGCTGAATAAAACTGCTCTCACGCGCTGGGTGTTTATAATTGTTTCAATTGTAATAGTAATCTTGATTTTATGGAATACATATGTGTTCTTCAATCAATTAAAGGAAAACGAACGCAGCAAAATGCAGCTTTGGGCCACGGCTCAGACCGAGTTTCAGAAAGAAGACCTCAACGAAGGAAATGAAATTGTTCTTCAAGTCCTTCAGAGCAATACGACCACGCCCATGATGGTGTATAGTTATAATGAAGACCGCTATGACGCTAGAAATATTCCCGAAAAACAATGGAATACACCCAAGAAAATAGAAAAATTGATTACCAAATTTTCTTCAGAATATATTCCTATAGATGTTACTTATCAGGGAGAAGTTCTTCAAACTATTTATTACGGTAATTCACCCATTATTAACAAGTTAAAATACTATCCGGCAGTATTGATACTGATATTATTTTTATTTATTACTGCTATTTATTTCTTTAATAAAACGGCTAAATCGGCCGAACAAAACCGCCTATGGGCGGGTATGGCAAAGGAAACTGCACATCAAATTGGCACGCCGCTATCGTCTTTAGTAGGTTGGACAGAAATATTAAAAACTGAAAACGTAAATCCCGAGTATTTATTCGAGATGGAGAAAGATATCGACAGATTAGAGATGATCACAAATAGATTCTCAAAAATTGGTTCCGTACCAACTTTGAAACGAAAAGATATAGTAGCAGAGACACAAAAGACTTTCGATTATTTAGTAAAACGTAGTTCTAAACTGATAAATTTTGAACTGGATCTCCCCGAGAAACCGGTTTATTTATCTTTGAATTCCCAATTATATAGTTGGACAATCGAAAATTTAGTGAAGAATGGTATTGATGCCATGAAAGGAAAAGGAACGATTCGTGTAGTAGTTGAAACATCTTCAAAATATGCGCTAATTCAAATAAGTGATACCGGAAAAGGTATTCCAAAGAGAAACTTCAAAAAAGTATTCATGCCTGGTTTCACCACTAAAAAAAGAGGGTGGGGTCTCGGACTTTCATTAGTAAAACGTATCATAGAAGAATACCATAACGGAAGAATCCGCGTTTTAAAGAGTACCCCCGATAAAGGAACTACTATGGAAATTTCATTTAGACTGTCTAAACTACAAGAAGTATGACAGAGCACATCCTACATATAGCTCGTTTAAACAATAATTGTCCGGTTTGTTATGCTACTGACGGATTGGAAATATCGTTTGTACAAAATGAGAATGAAACGCGATTTTACACCAAAGCGGAAAAAGAAATAGCTGAAACTATTTACTGTCATACCTGTAAAAACATCATCTATCCTGTGAATTGGACAAGTGATCTGGAACGGATTTATGAATATCATAAAAAACAGGTGATTCCGAGAGATTCCAAGCTAAAGGTTAAGCCTGTTGTATATGTATTAATACTAAGCACTCTGGTAATAACTTCGGGACTGGTATATATTCTGGGTGCTTCTTAGTGAAGATTTTTCTGAATAGCTACAACCAGTGCTTTAAATTCTTCCGAAGACAGAGAAACCTTTTGTGAGAAAGTCATTTCTTTCATCTCATTTAAAGGTATTAAATGAACATGTACATGTGGCACCTCTAACCCGACTACCGCCATTCCAACTCGCTTGCAAGGAACAGTCTTCTCCAGAGCAATCGCTACTTTTCTTGAAAAACTCATTAACTGTAAATAAGTCTCTTCATCAAGATCAAATATTTTATTTACCTCCTTCTTAGGTACACATAAAGTATGTCCTTTAGCATTAGGATTAATATCTAAAAAAGCAATAAAATTATCATCCTCAGTTATTTTATAACTCGGAATTTCACCAGAAATAATTTTCGTGAAGATTGAAGCCATTTTTTAATCTCTTGATATTTCTATTATCTCGAATTTTACGACGCCGTTGGGAACCTGTATTTCGGCTAAATCACCTACCTCTTTTCCAAGCAAGCCTTTACCTATTGGTGAATCTACCGATATTTTTCCTGCTTTAAGATCGGCTTCACTTTGCGCAACCAATTTATAGCTCATCACCATTCCATTGGTCTGATTTTTAATCTTAACGTTTGAATGTACCAATACTTTTGAGGTATCCAAAACCGACTCATCTATTAAACGAGCATTCGCATATGTCTCTTCAAGCTTGGAAATCCGCATTTCAAGCATTCCTTGAGCCTCTTTAGCTGCGTCATATTCGGCGTTTTCACTCAAGTCTCCCTTATCACGTGCTTCAGCAATAGCTCGGGATGCATTAGGACGTTCAACATCCTTTAGATGATTAAGTTCTTCTCTCAATTTTTTTAATCCTTCAGCAGTATAATAAGATACTTTACTCATAACTTCATCGTTTAATTCTAACAAGGTATATACCCTTAGTTTGAAAAGACTATATACTAAGTTTCCCGCCGTTTTTTATCCCAAATAATAAGTCAGTCGGGCAGGAATAGAAAAATCCCATACACGACGGGATTTTGTATTACAAATATACTAAAAAATTACTTCTCAAGTATTTTATCGTACTTTTGAAACCAAAATTATGCACTAGAATGAAAATCAGATTAATTATCCTAATTGCTGCTTTTGCCCTGGTATCTTGTAATAAGGATGATGGGCCCAAAGACAATAATCCCAATTTAATAAGCCCACTAGTTAATATAAATCTTAACTTGAATTTACCTGAATATAATCCGCTAAAATTTCCGGGTAACAGTGTCATAATTAGTCAACAAGGTATAAAGGGAATTGTGGTTTACAATGTAAATAACACCTTATACACCGCCTTCGAACTAAGCGATCCAAATCATATTCCCAGCAGCTGCTCAAAAATGACGATAAATGGAATTATTGCCACTTGTCCGTGTACAAACGACAGTAATGAATACGACATTGTTACCGGTCAGCATAAAACCAATCAAAATCTATTTCCAATGCAGCAGTACCTTGCACGGCGAAGTGGGGACAATGTAACCATCACCAATTAAAACTTAATAGTTGCACCAATTAAAAAGTTGATTGTTGCCTGTGGATAATAGCCTGCACCCTCTACAGTGGTAACTGTTCCGGGATTACTGAAATCATCTTCGTATGTAAAGAAATATCCATTTGAGACATATGCGGTATTAAAAACATTATTTACCAAAGCTGAAAAAACTACAGATTCCACCACTGGTAGGTCTTCCAGAGAGTAAACCACATTAAGGTCGTTGACAAAATAACTATCTAATTTAGATCCATTACTATCTATATTACTCATATACTGCTCTCCCACAAATTTTGAAAGAAAGATAAATTGAAGATTTTCTAGGGCTCTGAATTCTAACTTATTTGCTAGTATGATATTTGGTGAAAATGAAATATTTGTAGTTCCTAAATTCACTAATGAGCCGTCTTTATTTGTAATAAAGTCAATATTTTTATTCGTGCTTACGGCTAGGTTTGGAAATGTCTTCAGGCGATCCAAAATTGTTACTTCTGCATCTACTTCCAACCCTAACCGGTAACTTTTACCGCTTGTTTCACGAATTGGAGCACCCACATCGTCGAGTGCACCCGTAAGCACCAATTGATCCTTGTAATTCATATAATAAAAGTTCGTATTTATTTTTGCGGCCTCAGACGTAAAGCGCCATCCGAGTTCATAATCGTTTAATTTTTCAGCAGAAAATATTCCCTGCTCCAGATCGCTGCGTCTGGGCTCTCTATTCGCTCTTCCGTATGAAGCATACAACTGATTCTCATTGTTTATTTGAAGCGAAATACCAGCCTTCGGATTAAAGAATTCATAGTTTTCATCTACCTCCATTAACACCCGATCTGACGTGAACCCGGAAGTGCGGTAGCTAATAAATCTTCCCTGGAGATCTCCATATAAACTCCAACTATCATTAATGTTTAACGTAGCTTTAGAAAATAAGGTAAATTCGTTTTTATCGCCATTACCAGAATAATAACGATCTCTAATCTCCGAACCACCCGCAAATTGTGTCCAAATAACCTCACCAAAATGATCACCACCATAGTAACTATAAAATGTTCCGGCAGTAACATCTAAATTGTTATTGTTATAGTTAACATTGGCATTAAGTGCATAAAAATTATTATTTAGCCAACGACGACGGATAAGATCGGTGGTATTGATAATTTCCCCACCTATGTCTATAGGCTGAAAATTGTAATCTTCAAAGGTTTCATCTTCTTTATACTGTTCGAAATAACCCCTGCCGTAGGTATAATTTAGAGCGAGATTTGTATTCCAATTATTATTAAATCGTTGATTCCAGAGTAACTGATAATGATCCTGCGAATAATTATCTACCTCTTTATCATAAAATTGAACATTACCTTCATCGTCGGTATACAGTCCGGATGGATTAAAAGTTCGATCATTTGTTAATGTCTCGGCATCTACTCCATACCAAGCCTGATATGTTTCTTCTGTTCCACCAAATGTAATTGCTTTTATCAATGTATTTGAAGTACGATAAGCCCCATGCAGAAAATAAGATTGTAAATCGGAGGTTGCTCTATCAATATATCCATCTGATGTAATAGTGGATAGACGGCCTCCTATTTCAATATGATTCTTAAGTAATCCGGTGCTGAATTTTACATTATATCTTTGCGTATTATAAGATCCCAGAGATGCTGAAATCTCACCAAAAGCTTCGTTAGAAACTGCATCAGTAAGCATATTTAAACTCGCACCAAAGGCTCCTGAACCATTTGTTGATGTACCAACACCTCTTTGCAATTGCAAACTTTCAACTGAAGAAGTGAAATCGGGTAGGTTCACAAAGAAAGTCCCCTGACTTTCAGCATCATTAAAAGGAATCCCATTGAGGGTAACATTTATACGCGATGCATCGCTTCCTCGCACTCTGATATAGGTATATCCCACCCCAGCTCCGGCATCACTAGTTGTCACAACCGATGGCAGGTAATTCAACATATAAGGAATATCCTGCCCGAGATTACGCTTGGCAAGTTCTTCTTTATCTAAATTGGAATGAGTAATGGGCGAGTCTGCTGCTACACGAACCGAACTAACTAAAACTTCTTCTAGTTTTTGAATGTTAGTTGAATCGGTTACTTTTTCTTGTGATTTTGCGCTTAAAACTAAAAGTAAAAAACTAAATGATAACAATACTTTTTTCATTCGTAAAAAAATTATTTACGAATAAAAGGGGCATTATTCTCTGTTTAAAATTGATGATTTCTTTTCCTTGTCTGGTCTCGTGATAGGCAACTTCAACGGATTCTATCCTTCACTCGAACGGACACCTAAAAACAACTTAATCGGTTAATGTTTTTTCAGGTTGTCCCTTGGCAGCATTACCCGCCCAGGTTCATTGGGTATAATCTCAGCCTTATAAGTGTGGAGGAAATTTGATTTTTTTTGTTACAAATAACTCAATACTTAAAAAGCACCCCTTTGAGATGTAGTGCAAAGGTAGAAAACATCTTACATTTAATCCTCCCTTTTAGGGCAGATTTTTTAATGGAAGCTAAGTTGTTCTTGCTTTCACATGTAGCTAGATTTCTGGTATGGCTACGTTTTCAGATAAATTCACATTTAAAATCGAAACGAGTACGTAAATTAACACTTTGTACGAGAGAATTATTGATATGCTGTATTACTGAAATTTATCCTATGTTTAAGCGTGGTGGTTGTAAACTTTAAGAGTGGTTATTTAAAATTTCATGCTTTAACAATAGAAGAATTATTCGAGACCGGGACGCCTTCTATATTTCTTTTTTATTGCTTGTTCTTTTTTTGATTTTAATCTTTTCTGAATAGCGCTTTTGGAAGGTTTTGTTTTTTTTCTTGGTTTAGCCACTTTAAGACCTTGCTTCAACAAATCAAGTATTCGCTCCATAACTATTGCTTTGTTACGATGTTGACTTCGGGTTTCACCACATTGTAGGGTAAGAATCCCATCTAATGAAAGTCTTGAGAAGAGTTTTTGTTTAAGTCGCTCTTTTTCATGAATTGTAAATGCATTTGATGCTAATAGATCGAATGAGACCTCAACTTTCGAAGCGGTTTTATTAACATGTTGGCCACCAGGTCCGCTGCTCCTTATAGCCTTAAACTTAAGTTCACTTATTACAATATCCTTCCACATTAAAGGTTTGGTCTATGCTCTTTGTTTAGAAGATCATTTACAGTTTTCACCGGATTGAAAGTTTCGATTGGTACTTCTATACAAGCTGTATTCCATTTGGCCATAGAACCGTTCCACAGTCCAGGCCTTTCTAATGCTTTTAGAGGTCTGCCATTTACCGATTTAGAAGATATAAGGCCCTGCTCTATATCGACATATTTAAGAAGATTAAATTTATTTCCTTTATAATCTCTTACCCCACAAACAATATCTACCGGATTAAAATGAGTGGCTTCATTTACAATTGCCTTTTGATGAGGATTTAATGTGTCAATCTGCACCATTTCCACTATCTGAAGCGTCGTTATATCATTTTTCTTAACCCAAAAAGGGCCGCCACCCGGTGCTCCAGTATTTCTTACCATCCCACACACTCTTAGAGGTCGGTTAAGCAGAGAGTAAAATGCAACAGAATCATATCTAGTTTCTTTTATGTTAAGCTCATTCCATAAGAAAGATTTTATCTCTTTCATCAGATCGTCGGAGACATTTCCATCTGACAGGATTCTCAGATAGTTAAAAATCCTGTTTTGCAACCATAGAAGTTTTCCGGCAAGTAATTTCTTATAAAATGCTGTTTCTTCAACATACTCTTCAGTAACTACATTATCTATATTCTTAATAAAAATAATATCCGCGTCAATATCATTTAAATTTTGAATTAGAGCACCATGTCCGGAAGGGCGAAATACTATTTTACCATCTTTATTTCTGAAAGGTTTATTCTCAGGAGTGACGGCAATGGTATCGGTAATTTTGCTTTGAAATGAATAGGTAATATTGAAACTGGTCTTTGTCTTTTTGCTAACACGTTTCTTAACACCTTCAAATTCTTCTTTAAAATATGGCAAATGGTCTTCAGAAAAAGTAAAATGTAAATATGCCTCATCTCTGGCGCTCGCATAAAATGCAGTTTCATATAATTGTTCTTCAAATGCTGTCGTGGCATATTTGGAATATTTATGAAATGGAATAAGACCTTTTGGTAAATTAGAAAAGTTAAGTCCTTCCTCTTCCAGCATTGTTTTCACAAAAACATAGGAACGCATTCCCTTAGTAGAATGTTTGTAATCGGGGAAATTCTCACGTATTTTTTTTCGTACCTGACTAACGAATGCAAAATCTTTCAATGAATTTAAAAATCTGGTCAATGCCGGATAATTACCCTTTTTAAGATATGCATTTAAACTTTCCTTCTTTGGATCATACGATTCCAAAAAATTATGTAGAAACTTAAACATTCGTGTAGCTGCACCCGACGCCGGGATAAACCTCACGATATCTAAATCCTCTTTTTTTTCTTCGTAATAATCAACAAGTTTTTGCTTTTCACTTTTAGGAATAACTTCTATACCATTTCCAACCGAAGCTGAAGTTACTACATCTACAAATGAAGTTCCATGAGCAAAAGTATTTAACTGATCAACAACTCTTTCTTTAGACAGCCCATATTCTACTATTTGCTGTTCATCTTTTTTTGTTAACATACGGTTCGCCTCAATGAATTTTTTAATAGTCTTAATAGCAGTTGAAAGGCGCTCCTCTTTGGAGCCCTTCAAAATTTGAAAATTAAGGTGGTCGTATTTCTTTAGTTGAGCTTCAAAATTACGAAACAATTTCTCCCTGTCATCCGGTCTATCGCGCAAATCATCGAAAATAAAGGGTACATCTATGTCGGTAAGTAAGTAAAGATTGTAAGAATTTTCTTTGGCATATTTTTCAATTAGTTTCGGACAATAGCCATTGTAATAATATTCAGAATAGACTTTTAATTCTAATAAATTAGTGTCACAAAATAGAATAGTATCGGTCTTAACAGCGGCGGCGTTCTCGGCTTTCATTTGTCCAACTGCTATCGGCAATAAATCTTCTTTTTTACACTTTTCTTTCTTCGTATCCCATTTTTTCTGCAGATACTCGCGCATGTACTCAGGGACCCACAACGTATTATAGTGAGTCGCCAGTTCTCTGGCCAGAGTTGTTTTTCCTGTAGATTCGGGACCGTATAAAACTACTTTTATGCAGCTACTGGGTTGTTGTTTAAGTGCTTCTTCCATGAAAGATATCCAAAAATAGCAATAAAGGTAAAAATAAGATATTGGAAGCTGGTAAACGTAAAACCTTTATAAAAATAAAGTGGGATTGAAATAATATCACCTACTATCCAGTAGATCCAATTCTCGATCTTACGTTTAGCCATCAACCACATTCCAACAAAGAAAATTGCTGTTGTAATTGTATCAACGTATGCCGTCCAATTATTCCATTTATCAAATATATTATAGATAATAAAAACGAATAAGAGAGTTGCCATGAAAATAATTATAGAATATTTCTGCTCGGCCTTATTGATCGTCGATATTGGCGTCACGTGCTTTGCATCTACCTTACGCGTCCAAATGTACCAGCCATATATACTCATTATGAAGTAATAAGCATTGATCATCATATCGCCTAACAGAGACCATTTTAAAAGGAGATACACAAATATCGCAGTGCTGATCATTCCCGTTGGAAAAACCCAGATTTTGTTTTCTTTTGAGAACCAAACTGAAAGAAAACCAAATATTACAGCAACAATTTCCAATACAATATCAAGCGTATCGTATTCATTATACTGTCCGAATAAAAATTCAAAAATGGGGCTCATAGTCACTTCTATCCGATTTAACGATTTTAATATACAGCAATCCACTCGCTACTGCTTCTAATGCAACCTTCACCTCTTTTTGAAGTACCTCCATAACCTGATCATAATCTCCATATATCTGAGTACTCAAAGGATTTTCTAAAACACGCAGTCCCGAGGCGCGAAGTTTTTTAATAAAATCTATTATGGCAGGCTCGTAGTCGTCCTGAAGGGGAGTAAGGGTTAATTCTACTGATATTCTCATAACAATAACTAAGATTTCAAAGTATAATTTCCAAAATTATTTTTCATAAGCAGTGCCCATTACCACCATATCTGCACCCGCCAAATAAGCTTCACGCTTCTGCTGATCTGTTCTAATCCCACCACCAACTATTAAAGGTACACTAATTGCTTTTTTTACTTCAGAAATGATTTCAGGGCGTACCGGAAATTCGGCACCACTACCTGCTTCTAAATAAATAAGCTTCGCCCCCATATATTGCCCCGCTAAAGCAGTGTGCAAAATGTTATCCCTGTCTCCTTGCGAAATCGGTATAGTATTGCTCACGCGGGCTACTGCAGATTCGTTACCGCCGTCTATTAACACATAGCCTGTGGGGATTACTTCTAGATCGGAATCTTTTAATTTCTCAACCGATTTTACCTGCTGACCAATCAAATATTCGGCATTTCGCCCTGAAATAAGAGAAAGAAATAATAAGGCATCGGCTTTAGTGGTAATTTGCGAATGATCTCCTGGAAATAAAATAATGGGTAATCGAGAACCAGCCTTCAAGGCAGCTACTGTCGATTCGGTATGGCCGTTGGTGACCGAACTTCCTCCAACGAATAGATATGTCACATCTTTTGGTATTCGTTTCAGAAATGAATCAGTTTCTGAAACTATAAACTTATCGGGATCTATAAGAATAGCGAGACATTTTTGTCCTTCAGCAATATATTTCAGAATTGAAGAATATTGGTTCATGAAGCATCTTTATTGTAACAACGCATAAGCGCAAGTGAACTCATCAAATTCCAGAAAACTAACATTATAATCTACTCTAACATCTTCAAAAACAACGTTGGCAGTAGTATCTGAGGCATCTAAACTAAAGTCTTCCACATAAATATTCTGTATAAAACTAACCCCTGGTTGCGCAAAACTCTTATATAATGACTCCTTCGCGCACCAAACAATAGTAAGCTTTCTCATAATCGCATCTTCATTTGCTAAAGTTCGGTATTCTTCAATAGGTGTAAACTTATGAGCGATTTTTAAAATCTTGTTTCGTTGCTTTTCAATATCTATCCCAACCTCAAAGTCGCTAACGATAATAGCCGAAAAGATAAAGGAGTGTGTTATTGAAATATGTTTATCATCCCGCAAATGTGGTTTCCCGTTAAGATCATAATATAAATCATGATCGGTATAACCCTCTAGCGCTAACAATTTACGCACACTCATAAACCCCCGACGATGTAAGTCGCTTTTCATACCATTTACCCGGTTATAACAGTGGGTGGTTAATGTAATACCGTCTGAAAGTTCTTCAAACGTTTCTTCTATCTTCCAAATGAGGACTTTAGTGCTCGGATTAACTGTTATAGTTTTGTAAAGAGGCATAAATATGTTAGAGATATTACGTACTTTTGCAGTCGGAAATTAAACAAAGATAATAAATATGTCAACGAACACAGTACCTTACACCGCTTATAAAGTAAAAGATATTACCCTAGCCGATTGGGGACGTAAAGAAATAGAACTTGCCGAAGCAGAAATGCCCGGACTTATGTCTCTAAGAGAGGAATATAAAGATGAGCAACCCCTTAAAGGCGCTCGAATCGCAGGATGTCTTCATATGACTATTCAAACTGCCGTCTTAATTGAGACATTACAGGCATTGGGTGCGGAAGTGACCTGGAGTTCATGTAACATTTTCTCAACTCAGGATCAGGCAGCAGCAGCGATTGCAGCTACCGGAACTCCGGTTTATGCCTGGAAAGGTATGAACGAAGAGGAGTTTGAATGGTGTATCGAGCAAACACTTTTCTTCGGAGAAGATCGCAAGCCATTGAATATGATTCTTGATGACGGAGGCGATCTTACTAATATGGTATTAGATAAGTATCCTGAATTGGCTTCTGGCATAAAAGGTTTAAGTGAAGAAACCACAACAGGAGTTCACCGTTTATACGAACGTGTTAAAAATGGAACGTTACCAATGCCGGCTATCAATATTAATGATAGTGTTACTAAATCGAAATTCGATAATAAATACGGATGTCGTGAAAGTGCTGTGGATGCAATTCGCCGTGCTACCGATGTGATGCTAGCCGGAAAGCGTGTTGTCGTTTGTGGTTACGGAGATGTAGGAAAAGGAACAGCGGCCTCATTTAAAGGTGCCGGATCTATAATAACCGTTACTGAAATCGACCCGATCTGTGCGTTGCAAGCTGCAATGGATGGATTTGAAGTGAAGCGTCTGGAAACAGTAGTTGGTAATGCCGATATCGTGATTACAACTACGGGTAATAAAGACATTGTACAAGGAAAGCATTTCAAAGCGATGAAAGACAAAACGATTGTGTGCAACATTGGTCATTTCGACAATGAAATTGCAGTGGCATGGTTAAATGACAACTATGGAGACACAAAAGTAGAGATCAAGCCACAAGTTGATAAATACACAATCGACGGAAAGGATATTATTCTTCTTGCCGAAGGACGTTTGGTGAATTTAGGATGTGCTACAGGTCACCCAAGTTTTGTGATGAGTAATTCATTTACAAACCAAACTCTTGCACAAATTGAATTGTGGAAAAACAGCGATAAATACGAAAACCAAGTGTATATGCTGCCAAAGCATTTAGATGAAAAAGTAGCAAAATTACACTTAGCGAAAATTGGGGTGGAACTTACTGAGCTTCGCGAAGAACAAGCAGAATATATAGGAGTTCCTGTAAATGGACCATTCAAACCTGAGTACTACAGATACTAAATCAGATTGTACTTCGCTCTGTCAGATATTTAAGCACGCTATGAGCGCTAATAGAAAAAAGACCTTCAGAGTTTAACTGAGGGTCTTTTTTTATGGCAATTCCCATGATGCTCATCTCATTGTAAAGACTAAGTACTTTCACTCTTTTCATAGCTTATTCTAGGCTTTGCATAGCAATTTTTTCTCTTGCAGTCAATTTATTTCGAAATCTGGCGTTTTATGATCGTAAAAATAAATTCATGATTTTTCCGAATAAACTCCTTTTTCTATCTATTATTTTGATATTGACTGCAGCGACTGCTATTTCTCAAATTGGGGGACCCATCGTTGAGAGTCCTGAACTAAAGATATTTCATAGAACAAAAGAAAATTCCCAATCATCCAAAAACCTAGCGTTGCGTATTACCCGTAACTCAAACACAGATCTTGAAAAAGCCAAAGCAATTTTTATTTGGATTGCAACTCACATCAGCTACGATCATGAACTGCGCAACGACAAATTATTACAAAAACAATTTTACACCTCCGAGGATAAAGTCATTAGTAAAGTATTAGAGCGCAAGAAAGCTCTTTGTGGGGGCTATGCGTTTCTATTTAAAGATTTATGCAAATATGTTAATGTAGATAGTGAGATAGTACATGGTTATAGCAAGAAATATTACGATCGGCCTAATAAATCGACCAAACCAGACCATACATGGAATGCAGTAAAGATAAACGGTAGGTTTTATTTATTGGACCTCACATTAGCCGTGAGTCACAGTAAGAATGGTAATCCGGACATGTATTGGTTTAAAACCGACCCACATTATTTTATAAAAACGCACTATCCTGAAAAGAAGAAATGGACGTTACTCAAAAATCCGATTTCAAGACGTGAGTTCGAAAGTTTGCCGAAATAATCGTCTAGTATTGAATAAAGAAAACCCTCTCCACAAATGCGAAGAGGGTTTATAATATAATAGAAAAATATCTTAAGCTTCTGCGTTAGGAACGATAGAAACGTACGATTTGTTATCCTTCTTTTTGGTAAATTTTACAATACCGTCCACTCGAGCATGTAATGTATGGTCTTTTCCACCGTATACATTTTCACCTGGATGGTGTGTATTACCTCTTTGTCTTACAATGATATTTCCAGCATTGGCAGCTTGTCCACCAAAAATCTTAACACCAAGGCGTTTCGATTCGGATTCTCTACCGTTTTTAGAACTACCAACTCCTTTTTTATGAGCCATAACTTCTAGGTTTTATAAGTTTAACTTAACGAGTAGATTACTTTCTACCGCCGTCTAATTTGTCTTGTAAATCTTTAAGTTCATCCCACTTACCATCAGCAGCTAATTTAGCTTGCTCCGGCCATGTGTTAGCAACTAAATGTGCTAATCTTGAACTTGCATCTGCCAATATCTTTTCGATATCTGCAGGTTTTGCTTTTGCAACTTTCGCAAAAGTATCTAATCCGGCATTAACCATCGCTTCCATAGCTTTTGGTCCAACTCCTTCTATTTTCTTAAGATCATCTGCCTTTCCGGTTGCTTTCTTAGGAGCAGCTTTTTTGGCAGGTGCTTTTGTCTCAGCTTTTGCTTTAGGCGCAGCAGCTTTTGATACTTTTTTAGGTTCAGCTTTCGCTTTAGCCGGTTCAGCTTTTTTAGCTGGAGCAGCTTTTTTAGCAGGTGCTTTTGCCTCAGTTTTAGCATTCTTTGTTCCTTCGCTCTTAGCAGCTTTTTTAGCTCCCGAAGCAACAATGCTTTCAATTACGATTTCGGAAAGAGACTGACGGTGACCGTTTTTAACGCGGTATCCTTTTCTTCTCTTCTTTTTAAATACAATAACTTTGTCACCTTTAAGGTGTCTTACGACTTTTGCTCCAATAAGAGCGCCGTCTATAGCCGGGGCGCCAAGAGTGATCTTATCACCGTCACCAACCAAAAGTACATTGTCGAATTCGACTTTTTTACCTTCTTCTGTTGATAAACGATTTACGAAAACCTTCTGGTCTTTTGCAACTTTAAATTGCTGCCCTGCTATCTCTACAATTGCGTACATAGCGTAACGTTTATTAATTTAGTTAATATTACAATCTCCCATAATTAAAGGGCTTAGCCCTCCAAAGCAAACTCAGGTTTGCCAATGGGGGTGCAAATATAATTTTTAATATGGAAATTACAAAGGGTTTACGGGCTTATTTTAAGGTGTTTCTCGTTCCTTCAGGCGTATTCCAGGAGGTTTTGAGTAGTTGCATAAATGCAAGGGTTAAAACTAAAGAAGTAGAGATACCCATAATGAAGATTGTCACCAATACCATAAAAGTTCCGCTAGCGTACTCAAGTTTCCATGATTCCAGAATTCTCAACGCAAATTCTTTGTCAAGTTGATACATATAAACAGCCATAAAAATGGTGAAAATAACGCTTGCCAGCGCGCCGCACATAAAGCCTAATTGAAAACCTTTTTGATATTTAAATGATGTAGCTTCAGATTTGTATTTTTTCATGGCGAATAAGATGCCGCCACCAAAGAAGATACCATTTAACGCACTGAAAATTGGATATTGGTGTAACCCCATTAGTTTCAGTAAAAGAAAGTAAGCAATTAATGCTACGGCTATTGCTATTCCGTATTTTGTATAAATTTTTCCCATGGTATTTTTCTTTACTCCTATAAATTTCGTAAAAAAAGTTTAATAAATAGGTTAATTAACAATAGGTTCTTTACCACGCCCTCTTTTATTTGCCAAATAAACGCCTATGAGTATTATCACAGCAGCAATTATTTGTAAAAAACTAAAGCTTTCACCGTCGAATAAACCCCACATGACTGCCACAATTGGCATAGTATAGGTTACTGACGAAGCAAAAACCGGACTCGCCATTTGTACTAGTTTATTGAAGATCACTTTTGCAAGTGCGGTTCCAAATAAAGATAGAACAGCTACATAAAAGAATGAAGTTTGCATTTCATCCGACTCTAAAATCGTTTCAAAAAATCCTGAAAAATAGAGAATCGCCAGAGCCGGGAAAAATATCCATAGAAAATTTCCTGTTGTAATTGCTAAGGCATTCACGTCGCCCAGATATTTTTTAAGAATATTTACGTTGAAGGCATATGCTATCGTCGAAACTATAATGAGAATGCTATACCAGTAATTTTGATCCGGATTTATATCGGCTCCCGCAAAGAGCAATATTAAGGTGCCAAAAAAGCCAATGAAAACTCCTAAGAACTGTAGTTTGGTATTTTTCATTCCTAAGAATAGCATACCCGTAATAATGGTACTTAAAGGAGTTAACGAGTTAAGTATAGATGCAACGGCGCTGTCAATATGATTTTGTGCTAAAGCAAAAAAGAAAGGCGGGAAGAACGAGCCAATAAATCCGGTTATGCCGATCCACTTCCAATGATGCTTTTCAACTTTTTTAAGACTTTTAAACCCTACGCTGAACAGAAAAATAGAGGTGAGCACTATTCTTAATGCCCCAACTTCGTATGCAGTAAGTCCTACCAGACCTTTTTTAATAAGGATAAAGGAGCTACCCCAAATTACAGAAAGTAAGATTAAATAAAACCATTTTAAACCGTTTACGCTCATCTAGGATTTTCAAAAGATAAATGTCGGTAATTTATAGAGGAATTTGAATTCCGGATAATAGATATTTAACATTAAGGAATAGAAGAAAGTTTATTCACTCCACCGAATGGTTTCCATCAGGGATCTTACGTCTTCTCTTAAAAACATAACAGCCGGATAAATAGAATCAAAATTTGGTTTGGCTTCAAAATAGACAGATCCGGTGATAAAATGGTTGCGCTTGTCGGTTATATAAAATTGAGATTGCGTGGCAGCATTACCATCGATCATATAAAGCATTCCATAGACATCATTAATAGAATCTGCACGAGGTTGTTCTAAAATAGTTTGAGCTTTAATTGTATGATCGTAAGTTAGTTTCTGTGCATCATAAAGCAAAGAATCAAGATTATTGTTCTTGATTTCTTGATAACTGATATAAATAGTTGCTTTCATATTGGGATAGCGAATATTCATACCACAGTTTCGTTTCTTGATGAGTTGCGCATTATCATTTTTCAGAAAAGAATATGGGCAAGTTGTTTGAATCCGGCTATAAGTCGATTTTGGGTATTCTAACCTAAGTTTAGCACCAGGTTTTACCACAACCTCTTCTCCACAAGAAATTACAGCATAGCAAAGAATTAACAAGACTAAAAATCGCATACGATTATGTTTGTATTGAAAGTTTAATTTGTTTGATACGTTTATTGTCAAAGGCTTCAATTGTAAACGAATAGTTGTGGAAAGATATTATTTCGTCTTTCTTCGGAAAGCCCTTCGATATTTCTAAAAGGAACCCTGCCAGGGTTTCGGCTTCTCCTTTTACATCTTCGAAGATACTCGTATCCTCAAGCCTCAATACTTTGTAAAAATCTTTTAATGGTGTTTTTCCTTCAAAAACAAACGTATTGTCATCCAATTTAGAAAACACCAGATCTTCATCGTCAAATTCATCGCTGATTTCTCCTACAATTTCTTCAATAATATCTTCTAATGAAATTAAGCCACTGGTTCCTCCATACTCATCGACTACAATAGCCAGGTGCATTTTCATTTCTTTAAATTCATTTAAAAGGTCATCCAGTTTTTTATTCTCAGGGACAAAATATGCCTCTCTTTTTAGTTTCTGCCAATCCAAGGTCTTTCGTTCTATAAAAGGCATAAGGTCTTTCACATATAAAATACCCGTAATATTATCGATACTATCTTTATAGACCGGGATTCGAGAATAGCCATGACTAATTATTTCCGGCATTATTTCTTTAAAGCTTAAATCTTCGTTCAAGGCGAAAAGATCCATCCTGTTTTTCATTACCTGTTTGGTATCGGTATTTCCGAATGTAACAATGCCCTGCAGGATTTTGTGTTCTTCATGTGTTGTATCTTCCTCGTTGGTAAGCTCTAATGCTTGTGATAATTGATCGACACTTAAATTCGACTTTTGCTTTCCGAATTTCTCATGAATATAGATAGTGGCAGCTCGCATTGGCATGCTAATAGGAGTTAATAAAGTGTCTAAAACATTAAGCGGATACGCCATTATGGTTGCAAACTTGACACTATTTCGACTCGCATAAATCTTTGGTAGAATCTCGCCGAAAAGCAAAATAATAAAAGTAACTACACCAACCTCAACTATAAATCTAAGGTTGTACTGATTCGTGATCCCTGAGAACATAAGTTCCGTGAGGGAATCAAAAAGCAGAACAATGGCTATATTAATAAAGTTATTTGCCACGAGAATGGTTGCCAATAATTTTTTAGGCTTCTCGAGCAGCTTTTCTACGATTATAAGCTTTTTAGAGGGTGATTTTTCGTTGGAATCGTCAAAATGCGATGGAGATAGCGAAAAGAATGCCACCTCGGCTCCCGATATTAAGGCCGAACATAGTAATAACACCATTAGTATTACGAAGCTAATGATATAGGTATACGATAATAAAATTATTAAAAGTAAACTGGGAGGCTCTATATCCAAAGTACTTGGTTTAGTTAGACATTAAAAAGGCAGATCGTCGTCATCGCCAACATGTTCTTCGACCTGAGGTGGAGAACTCACAGGTTTTGAACCGGCTTGTTGCGCTTGATTGCTGTTACCTTGTGTTGTTGCCCCTCCTTCGGCTTTAGGAGTCAAGAAGGTGAAATCGGTACATTGAATTTCGGTGCTGTATCTGTCCATACCTTTATCATCCTGCCATTTTCGGGTTTTAAGACGTCCTTCAATATATACTTTATCCCCCTTATTAAGGTATTTTTCGCAGATTTCGGCCGCTTTATTCCGTACTACAATGTTGTGCCATTCGGTATTGCTAACCTTTTCTCCGGTTGTTCTGTTTGTATAGGTTTCATTAGTAGCCAGCGGAAATCTTCCTATACTTCCACCACCTTCAAAATAGTGCATTTTCACTTCATCACCAGTATGCCCAATTAGCATTACTTTGTTTAATGTACCACTCATTCTTTATAATTTAGAATTTTTACAAAGGTATATTTTGTCTTTTAAATATAGCTATTTTTTTTGTTAATTGAATTCCGAAAATTCTGATATGAAATTCTCAATCAGTACAGGAACTGCATAATTTCTAACTTCGTTCACGGGAACGCTTTTTTCCGAAAGTTCTGAAACCTCTGCGATCCAAAAGCGAGTGTATAAATGTTGATGAGAAAGTTTGTGAATTATTGATTTTTCGTTGTAAAGTGACAAATTTTTAATTTGATAGATTTTGGCAAACTCATTATATTCTGGAAGTTTTCTCAAAGCTGCTACATTTAGTTCATTATCACTTTCAATTAGCGGAAACTCATATAATTTATGCCAAATTCCTTTTCCGGTTCTTTGCTTCAAATAAGTGTTCTGATCTTTTGTAAGAAAAACAATATAATTAAAGTATCGTTTTTTGATTCTTATTTTTTTAGGTTTAACTGGCAACATGGATACTTTCCTTTCCGCGAATGCGACGCAGCTTTCGTTAAAAATACAACTTTCACAATTTGGGTTTTGAGGTACACAGTAACGCGCACCAAATTCCATTATCGCTTGATTGAAGGTCCCCGGATCATTCGTATCAATAAGTTGCTGCGCCATGGCTTTAAAGTGTTTTATTCCCTGTGTACTATTAATAGGAAGCTCTATTCCAAATACTCTTGAAAGTACACGATATACATTTCCGTCTACAACAGCGGTTGGTTCGTTAAAACAAATTGATGCAATCGCGCTGGCGGTGTAGTCTCCCACACCTTTAAGTTTTAATAATTCTGAAAAGGATTCCGGAAATTTACCATTCAATTGCTCGCTTATATATTTTGCCGTAAAATGCAGATTTCTCGCTCTTGAATAGTAGCCCAAACCTTGCCAAAGCTTTAAAACTTCATCTTCAGAAGCGTTCGCCAGATCTTGTACCGTAGGAAAAGCGGATACAAATTTTAAATAATAAGGAAGTCCTTGCGCCACTCTTGTCTGTTGAAGCATAATTTCAGACAGCCAGATATAGTATGGATTCTTTGAACCTCTCCATGGAAGGTCCCGTTTATTTTGTAAGTACCACTTAATGAGTTTTTTAGAAAAAAATGAGGCTTCTTTCGTCATTTCACAAATGTAGCCTATATCTAATTATATTTTAACGTCTTACGATTTGAATAATTGATTTTAAAATCGTTATATTTGCCCTCTTGAAAAAAAACCTATACTTATTAATATTTAAAAAAAAACAGAATGACGAAAGCAGATATTGTAGCTAAAATTTCAGAAAAATTAGGAATGGAAAAAGGAGATGTACAAGCTACTGTTGAGACCTTTATGGAAGAAGTAAAAACATCTTTAGAGGGTGGAGACAATGTATACCTACGTGGATTTGGAAGTTTTATTATTAAAACCAGAGCAGAAAAAACAGGTAGAAACATTTCAAAAAATACCACTATTAAAATTCCTGCACACAACATCCCTGCATTTAAACCTGCAAAAATATTTGTAGAAGGTGTTAAGACAAACGTTGAAGTAAAATAATAACCCTGTCCCGACGCTACGGTCGGGACATTATAAAAAATCAAGTATGCCAAGTGGTAAAAAAAGAAAAAGACATAAGGTAGCGACGCATAAGCGTAAGAAAAGAAGACGCGCTAACCGCCACAAGAAAAAGTAGGTATTTCCTACTTTTTTCTTTTAGAAAAGAGAATAAAATCGTTCTTTGAAAATGAAATCACAGTGTTTTAATACCTGAATTCCAGTGATTTCGACGGGTTACTCCCGCAATACTTGCGGGATATTACAAAAACCTGTAATAAATTATTGTTTAATCCATTTGTCCGCCTTAGGCGGATGGATAAAAATTAATACCAAGTGAACTACGAATTATTTATTAGATCCAGTTCACGAGAAGTTGATTTTGCCCTTTTAAAAGATGGAAGACTAATTGAATTAAATAAGGAAGAAGAGGACAACAAGTTTTCTGTGGGAGATATTTATCTCGCTAAAGTCAGAAAAACTGTTCCCGGACTAAATGCCGCTTTTGTAAATGTAGGTTATGAAAAGGATGCATTTTTGCATTATCATGATCTCGGTCCAAAAGTTCTTTCTCTTTTGAAATTCGTTAAACGTGTAAGTACAGGTAAACTTAAAGATTATTCTTTAAAAGAATTCCCATTAGAAAAAGAGATTGATAAAAACGGGGGTATCAATGATGCCCTTAAGTCTAATCAATCGATTCTGGTACAAATTGTTAAAGAACCCATATCCACGAAAGGACCGCGTATAAGTTCAGAGCTTTCCATAGCAGGACGTTATATAGTATTGGTTCCATTTTCTGATCGCGTTTCTATTTCTCAAAAGATAGAATCCCGAGAAGAAAAAGAAAGGCTAAAACGCTTAATTACGAGCATAAAGCCAAAAGGATTTGGAGTAATTATACGAACTGTAGCAGAAGGCAAAAAAGTAGCAGAACTGGATAGAGATTTACAAAATCTCACAGATCGCTGGACAGCGATGTGTAAAAAGCTACAAGGAGCACACCATCCTAGTAAGGTGTTAAGTGAATTAAGTAGAGGGTCTTCTATGATTCGCGATGTATTTAACGATCAATTTTCGGCAATACACATAGACGATGAAACCCTTTATTTACAAATAAAAGATTATGTGCAAGAAATTGCACCTAACAAAGAGAATATCGTCAAGTTTTACGACTCGAAAGTTCCAATTTATGAAAAATTCGGAATTGAGCGTCAAATTAAAACTTCCTTTGGCAGAACCGTATCCGGAAGCAAAGGAGCCTATTTAGTGATTGAGCATACTGAAGCCATGCACGTTATTGACGTCAACAGTGGTAACAGAAGCAACAAATCAAAAAATCAGGAAGACACTGCTCTTGAAGTAAATTTAATTGCCGCGACCGAAGTGGCAAGACAATTACGCCTGAGAGATATGGGAGGAATTATTGTTGTCGATTTCATTGATATGGGATCTTCAGCTAATAGGAAAAAACTCTATGATCATCTTCGTAACGAAATGAAAGATGACAGAGCAAAACATAAAATCCTTCCGCCAAGTAAGTTTGGCTTGATACAAATTACCCGCCAACGCGTGCGGCCTGAGATGAATATTAAAACCCGAGAAGAAGATCCTGAAAACGGGATTGGAGAAGACGGTGAGATCGAGGCGCCTATTGGAGTGGTAGATAGAATTAATGAAGACGTGAAATCACTCTTCAAAAAAGACTATAAAAAGATTACATTAAACGCACATCCTTTTATAGCAGCTTATTTAATTAAAGGATTTCCATCTGTGCGAACCAAATGGTTCATGGAGCACAAAAAATGGGTAAAGATTCAACCTAGAGACGCTTACACGTACCTTGAATATCATTTCCACGACAAAAACGGAGAGGAAATTTTATAAATATTAAATCCCTTTCAGATGTATTTCTGAAGGGGATTTTTTTTTGACAATTCCCTGTCTATCACCACTAACGATACTTACTTTAGAAAACGGCTTCTCCCTTTGAATGAAAAAGGAGAATTAAGTTACTTTTGTATCGTGAATAATGTTAAGACATATACCCTAGAAGAAGCCAAAGGAAGAATGGAACGTTATTGTGCCTATCAAGAGCGTTGTCATAAAGAGGTGGAAACAAAGCTGAAAGAAATGCGTATGATCCCCGAGGCTTGCGACCAGATCATTTTTCATCTACTTCAACATAACTTTTTAAACGAAACACGTTTCTCACAAGCATTTGCCAGAGGCAAGTTCAGA
Source organism: uncultured Ulvibacter sp. (assembly GCA_965367015.1). Lineage (GTDB taxonomy): Bacteria > Bacteroidota > Bacteroidia > Flavobacteriales > Flavobacteriaceae > CAXBES01. The sequence goes on along the minus strand of CBDUGY010000009.1, from coordinate 20,194 downwards.
ACGAAAAAATGGGGAAAGAATCGCATTGTTAGGGAACTCAAAATGCGCCACATCTCTAAATATAATATCACACTTGCGCTCAAAGAAATTCCTGATAAGGAATACTTTCAAACCTTCGATGAACTTGCAACGAAGCGTTTCCTGCAACTAACTACAGAAGAAAACCTTCAAAAAAAGAGAAAAAAACTAGCCGACTACCTCCTATATAGAGGTTGGGAATCTCATTTAGTCTACGAAAAAATTCAAGAATTGATTAAATATTAAATGCAGCACCAACATTCACGGAAAACTGATTATGTAATTTTTCCGCCGGGCTCAAAACATCAGAATTATACTTGGCAAACGGCACATTGAATTCTGTAAAAACCCCGAAGCCATCAGTAAAGAAATATCGGGCACCCAGATGTCCTCCAAAATTCTTTAAACTTACATGCAGACCCGGGTAGAAATCAAATTGCTCACTCAAATTGATTACGTTGCTAAGATTGGCATTAAAACGCGCTTTTAGATCGAACCTGTCATCGAATCCGGCAAAAGGCTCCTCGTTTCCGTTTATATCTATTACCTTATCTACACCTAATAAATAAGCCGCAGCAATACCTATAGAAATATTTTCGCCAAGTCCGTAATCTACACTAGTCATGATACCAGTACCGTTCTGTTGCAGGTTAGCACCCACTTGAAACTTTATATCGCCAGGACCTGAGTAGGCCTGAGCCATAATAACACTACTACAAAGAAACACAAGAAGAGTAAGGATTTTTTTCATGATTTTTTATTAGAATTATAGTACAAATATATTCCTTTTAACTTACAAATTTATTCGCTCGTTCAATTGCTTTTTTGTTTTTCCAATTAATCCAGCTTTGACCTTTTAGTTTTCTCATTAGGACATCAAAATAGCGCATAATAACGATATTGTAGATAGCTCGTATCAAATTTTTGGGCTTTTTCGGTGTAGATCTTAAACTCATGGAGAAACCCGGTGTTATATAACGCATATAGTGCCAGTAACCTTCGGGCATATACAGAATGTTCCCATGCTCAAGCATTGTTCTATACCCCTTAGCCTTTTTTAGTGCAGGCCATTTGTGAAGATCGGGGTTGGAAAAATCTATGTCTTCCCTGGTGATTAAGGAGTGAGGTACTTTATATAAGAAATCACTCTGACTCTGATCAAAAAGGATTACTTCCTTTTTCCCATTGAAATGGAAATGAAAAATATTAGCGAGATCGATATCGTAATGCATAAAAGTGTAGGAGTCTTTTCCACCGAAAAAGAGCATAGGAAGCTTTTTCATTAATTTTAAACCAAAATCGGGGTACGAAAAATCTTCTTGCAGTTGCGGAATCTCTTTTAGCATATTCCAAAGGAAGATCCGATATTTTGTAGGTTTGGTTTTAAGTAACTCGATATACTCATACATTTTCATAGTTGCATGAGGTTCATTAAAACCGTCTCTGTGATCTACTGGTCTGTTATCATATAATGGAACATTCTTATCTCCGGCTATTTCAGCCATATATTCCAGATTCCACTTGTGAAATGCAGGCCAATCTTGTATATAATTTTCTATGATGACAGGCTTTTGTGCCTTAAAATACTGCTCAAGGAAATCCTCCTTGGTTATCGTATCTACTCTGTCTATTTCCTGTAATTCCATCTGCTAATTGAAGTGAGTAAATTTACGAAACTTAAACGTCTTTGGATTTTAAAATTAGTTAAAACAAAAGGCCGGTAAATTACCGGCCTTTCTATAAATTTAACTTGTTATAATTACGGATTTGTAGTTACTACAAGCGATTCAGAGAAATCACTAACTCCCGCAGAGCCACAATACGCTCTTACAAAAATTTCGTAAGTTGTTGAAGGCATTAACCCACTAAGGGTAAATACATTTTGTGAAGTTGATATTACATTAACCCCATTTGGAGTATATGGTGCAATGCCGAAATCAATTTCCCAAGCGGTTTCATTATTTTCCAACCAGCTAAATTCAACCGAGTTTGAGGTAATGAGACCTAAACTTAGATCAGTTGGGGTAATACAATTCGGATTCACGGTAAGTGTGACGAATTCAATCTTTATATGATCGCTAAAGCCATCTGAACCACAATTAGATCTTACAAACACTTCATAATTCGTGCCCGGCATCAAGCCATTGATTAAGAAACTGGTTTGTGACGTTTGAATTACCGTTCCATTTCCTAAGGTAAAACCTGATAAACCATATTCAATTTCAAAAGCTGTTTCACCTCCGTTGTTCCAGGTAACCAGTACCGAAGTAGTATTAAGTTGGTCTATGGCAATATTTGTAGGTTTCCCACAATTGTTATTGTTAGAATCATCATCTTTATTACATGAGATTATGGCAATAGAAAGTACTACCAATAAAAAGATCTTTTTCATTTGTTTGAATTTTTTGTTTTCAGTTAAACGGAAAGAATCTTAAAATATTTAGTATTGACTGAAAATACTTCGAAAAGTTTCCATGAAGGGAAGGAATGCATAATTAAGATTAACCATATTCAAGTCGATTGAATCGCACAAATCGATTTCGATATAAAAAATAGAGTTTATTTCAAAGAATTATTCCGAGATTTACTATTATCAATAAAGTTTCGGAAAAATCTATGATTCATTTAAATTGTAATATAGCTATATTCAAATGTTACGATTATAAAATCTAACAACCATTGCCTCCTCTTATCGCTTTTACTCAAACACTTACACAATATTATAATAAAATTATTGTTTTACAATAATTTTATTATATTTGTTATTGTTAAACGATAATTAAATAGAATATGCCAATACTTATTAGCCTAGATGAGGTATTAAATCAAAAAGGAATTAAAGGCAAAGAGCTAGCCGAAATCGTAGGAATTACCGAAGCAAATCTCTCCATTCTGCGCTCAGGAAAGGCAAAAGCTGTTCGTTTTACAACACTTGAAGCTATATGCAATGCACTGAACTGTCAACCCGGTGATATTCTAAAATATACAACCGAATCAAATTAATACAACGTTAAATTTTAATCATGAAAACAAATACCACACAAATTCTTTCCATTATGAAAGTTATATCCTGGATAGCATTTATAGGTTTACTTATACAAGCCGGTGCACTCCTTACCTCATACATCATTAGTCTCTTGAATCCGTTAGCCGCGACCGATTTATACACTGTTATAGACCTCTCTAAATTATATGAATGGAGTAAATGGCAATATACCATCGCCATTTCATATAGGGTGGCACTTATACTACTTAAAGCCTATATGGCCTATCTAGTAATTCAAATTTTTTCAAAAATTAATCTTAATCATCCATTTAGTGACAGCATTGCCAATCTAATTTCTAAAATAAGCCATATTGCCTTGGGTGCTGGTCTCGTTGCAATGATTGCTCAGGGACATACCAAGTGGCTTCACAAAATGGATTTGAGCGTAATTGAAAACTGGGGCAGTAGTCAATTTCTATTTTTCGCAGGAATAATTTATATTATAGCACAAATCTTTAAAAAGGGTATTGAATTGCAAAGAGAAACAGAACTCACAATTTAATTAAATCTTGCCAAATGATCACTTATACCACTGTTTCCAATTCCGAAGAATTAAAGCAGATTCTAGCGTTACAAAGAGCGAATATCCCCACCGCCATCTCGTCTGAGGATAAATTAAAAGAAGGGTTTGTAACAGTGCATCATGACTTCAATATTCTAAAAGAGATGAATGATGCATGCCCACATATAATAGCTAAGTGTAATGATCAGGTGGTTGGCTATGCATTGTGTATGCACCCTAAATTTGGTGAAGATATTGAAGTATTAAAACCAATGTTTACTGAAATAAACAGAGTGATTGATACAACTGAATCCTGGATTGTTATGGGCCAGGTATGCATTGATAAGGCTTTTAGAAAACAAGGCATATTTAGAAGTTTATATATCAGGATGCTAGAGGAAATCACGCCCGAATTCTCAACAATTATTACGGAAGTTGACACTTCCAATGTGCGTTCTCTCAATGCTCATTACGGAATAGGGTTCAAGCAACTTGCTACTTATAAAGCAGATGGTAGGAATTGGGAACTCATTTATTTGAAGCAACCTTAATAATTTCGACTTGCTTGTGAAGGAAAGAAACCTAAATTAAAATCCCTTAACGTGTGTAATTTCTGAGTCATTCTTCTATCGAAATAAAAAAAGTCCCAAACACCATAATGGAGTTTGGGACTTTTGGTTGGTGACTTTAAGTAAAACTAATTAGTCAGCCAATACTATCACTTTATTATTGTTCATTTCTACAGTTCCGCCATTGATTTTCAAAACCCACTTACCTTTATCGTCTTTGGTAAATTTCTTTTCGAATCCAGCAGCAATAGTAGGATTTCCTTTAAATTTCACTTCACCTGCTCCCAACAATGACACAATAGCCGCGTGATTGTTCAACATCTGAAAAGGTCCTTCAACACCCGGCACGGTTACGCTTTCTACGTCACCCGATACAATAGCTGCTTCTGGAGTTACAATTTCTAAGTACATAATTTATAAAATTTCAAATTTCAAGCACCAAAATCCAACACTTGGTATTTGTTTTTAAGATTCTTAAGCCTCAGCTAACATTTTCTCTCCGGCCTCAATCGCTTCTTCGATAGTACCTTTTAAGTTGAAAGCTGCTTCCGGAAGGTGATCTAACTCACCGTCCATGATCATGTTAAAACCTTTGATAGTTTCTTTAATATCTACCAATACCCCAGGAATCCCTGTAAATTGCTCTGCAACATGGAACGGTTGAGATAAGAAACGCTGTACACGACGTGCACGTCCTACCGCCATTTTATCTTCTTCTGATAATTCCTCCATTCCCAGAATCGCAATAATATCTTGTAGTTCTTTATAACGCTGTAATAACTCTTTTACACGAGTTGCACAGTCGTAATGCTCATTTCCTAAAATATCTGCAGCCAGAATTCTGGAAGTAGAATCCAAAGGATCTACCGCAGGATAAATTCCCAGCTCCGCAATCTTACGAGATAATACAGTTGTTGCATCTAAGTGGGCAAAAGTTGTTGCCGGCGCCGGATCCGTTAAATCATCTGCAGGTACGTAAACCGCCTGTACCGATGTAATAGATCCTCTTTTTGTTGAAGTAATACGCTCTTGCATCGCTCCCATTTCAGTCGCTAATGTTGGTTGATATCCAACTGCAGAAGGCATTCTACCAAGAAGTGCCGAAACCTCAGAACCAGCTTGTGTGAAACGGAAAATATTATCAACAAAGAAAAGTACATCTTTCCCTTGTCCATCACCCGCTCCATCACGGAAATACTCAGCAATTGTTAAACCAGACAAGGCTACACGCGCACGTGCTCCCGGTGGCTCATTCATTTGTCCGAATACGAAAGTAGCTTTAGATTCTTTTAATGCAGATTTATCAACCTTAGAAAGGTCCCATCCACCGGCTTCCATTGAGTGCATAAAGTCATCACCATAACGGATAATTCCAGACTCTAACATCTCACGAAGTAAATCGTTACCCTCACGAGTACGTTCTCCCACTCCGGCAAATACAGACAATCCTCCGTGTCCCTTTGCAATATTGTTAATCAACTCCTGAATCAATACAGTTTTACCAACACCAGCACCACCAAATAAACCAATCTTACCACCTTTAGCGTAAGGCTCGATCAAATCGATTACTTTAATACCTGTAAATAAAACCTCTGTAGAAGTAGATAGATCCTCAAATTTTGGTGAATCACGGTGAATCGGAAGTCCGTTGTCACCTGCTTTAGGCAAGTTTCCAATTCCGTCGATAGCATCACCAATTACATTAAAAAGTCGTCCGTATACAGCATCACCAATTGGCATCTGAATTGGAGCTCCTGTTGCAACTGCATCGACACCACGGCTTAAACCATCGGTCGAATCCATAGAAATGGTACGAACCGTATTTTCACCAATATGTGACTGAACTTCAAGAATCAATAAATTTCCGTTGTTATCAACTTCTAATGAATCGTAGATTTTTGGAAGTTCTGCTCCGCTAGCAAACGCAACGTCTACTACCGGTCCAATAATCTGTGCAACTTTACCTGTAACTTGTGACATGAATACCTGTTTATTTTTTAGTACTATAAGAGTGCGACAAGCACCCTGATTTTCAACGGTGCAAAGATAGTTTTTTCTATTCTAATTTTGCAACGGAATTGTCTAAAAATTTGAAGGGATTTTTTGTGGGGGCTGCACCATCCTCACTAGTGAAGGAATCGGTGCACCGCGCTATCGGCACTACACGCCTGCCCATGCTTCAGCCAATCGAGGAGGCGGGGTAGTTCACCTCTATCGCTTCCCCGAAAGAACCCATTCGCCGGCCTACCACGAAGCGCTTCCTAAAGTGGTTCACAAAAACCGCGAATATTCTCCTTAAATAATTTCAGTACTTTGATCATTAAACCATCGTCCTTTGAAACAACACGACCATCAATCTCCACAACCGGAGTGAGTTCTCCCATAGTTCCCGTGGCGAAAACACCATCGGCATTAATAAATTCACTTAAGGACAGATCGGCTTCGATGATGTCAATTCCTGCTTTTCGACATATTTCCATCACGGTATTTCGGGTAATTCCCGGTAAACAGGCATGCGCATAGGGAGTAAATACTTTTCCTTTTTTTGTCATAAAAAGGTTACTGCCATTCAATTCGGCTACAAAGCCACGCTCGTCCAACATTAGACCCGCGTCTTTTCCGGCAACATTCGCCTGGATTTTGGCAATAATATTATTCAGCAAATTATTATGATGGATTTTACTATCCAGAAATTGTGGGGCATTTCGCCTTTGACTACTGCTTATTACTTTAATACCACTGCTATTATCATAAACCAAAGGTTTCCATTCGGCTAAAACAATTAAACATGAACCACTCCTATTTAATCTCGGGTCCATTCCACTAGTTATTTTCTCACCTCGTGTTAACGTTAAACGAATATGAGTATCATCATTCATTTCATTGGCGTAAAGTGTCTTTTTAATTGCTTCCTTGATAACAGCCTTACTAGGAATATCTACAAATGCCAAGGTTTTGGCAGATTCCTGCAGACGAGTTAGGTGTTTATCTAAACAAACGACTCCTTCAGGATATACACGTAATCCTTCCCAAACCGCATCCCCGCCTTGTACACTGCTATCGAATACTGAAACTTTCGCTTCATTTCTCGGATAAAGCCGGTCCTTTACAAAAACTTGAATTTTATCATTCTTGGGGTTGGATTTTTGTAACATATCAGTCGTTTTTAAGTATATAATTCTTTAAAATTTCGTAATAAGGTAAAGCCTCTTCTAATAAAGCCTGCAAGTGTACCGGCAGTGGTTGACCACTACTGTTTTGAACTGCAAATCCTTCAGAGTTGTGTACATTTTTATACCAATGAGATGCCCAGATTCCATCCTCGGGTATTCCTCCCTTCTTCCATGAAAGCATTTCTTCAGAAAAGGGAAGTTTCAGAAGCACACATAATTTTCTTAAATAATTTTCAGGATTCTTTAATAGCTCATCACTATCTATAACGATAGGTATTCTGTCGTTTACTTTCAGAAATAAAAATAATTCTGAAGCCTTTTTAATACCTATATCATTGATAGAAGGATTTTCAATCACTTTAGAGAAGGAGGTAATCAGTTTCCTGGGATGCCGGATCAAAATTATATTCTCCCATGGTAAGATATGCATGGGGTTTTCAGACAAATAATGATGTGCCATTCCTTTTACAAATACATGGATCTGTTTAGACAATACATTGATCTGATCAATCACCAAATCCTCCCTTTGTTCCATGGTTCTTAAAATTGCATCATGTGCAGGATGATTTACTTGAATGGAAGCATTTTTGAGATAGTACGCATAAAAGGGTTCATCTAACACGTTCACATCATCCCTTTGAGCAAAGGAATACATAAGAGCCGTGGAGAGATTCCTCGGACCGGATATTAGGTTGATAACTTTTTTCATTCAGCTAAAAGTAAGGCAAAAAGCTGGAAGAGAGAAGTAGGAAGTGCATGTTGTATCTAAATGAAACAAAAAGAGATATGAAGTGTTGAGTATTGACTAACGCACTTTAAATTTAGTAGCTTTAAGGAACGTGAGTCTGAGATTATTCCTGTCGTCGGCCTTAAATATCAGAAATTCTAGCCTTTTGATTGACAGGGTGTATAAAAAAAGACCAGAAACATAATTGCTCCTAGTCTTTATATCTTAATCAATTATTTTAATGCTACTCTACTGTCACCGATTTTGCTAAGTTACGTGGCTGATCAACATTGCGATTCAGCATTACAGCGATATGATACGAAAGCAATTGCAACGGAATAGTAGTTACAAGTGGTGTTAATGTTTCTGGAGTGTTAGGCACTTCCATAATGTAATCGGCCATTTCTCTCACCACAGTATCACCCTTTGTCACTACGGCAATAATAATTCCTTTTCTTGATTTGATCTCTTGTATATTGCTAACTACCTTGTCGTAATGATTGCTATTAATAGCGATCACTACTACCGGCATATTCTCATCGATAAGTGCAATCGGACCATGCTTCATTTCGGCAGCAGGATAGCCTTCTGCGTGGATATATGAAATCTCTTTTAACTTTAAAGCCCCTTCTAATGCTACAGGGAAGTTATATCCTCTTCCGAGGTAAAGAAAATTTGAAGCGTCTTTAAAAACCTCAGCAATCTCCTTAATCTTATCATTACTTTTTAAAGCTTCTTCCACATGCGAAGGAATCAATTCGAGCTCCCGCAAATGCATCATATAATCTCGTTGAGAGATAGTCCCTTTCACCTTCGCAAGTTTAAGGGCAATCATGGTTAAAACCGTTATTTGCGTTGTGAAGGCCTTTGTTGAGGCTACTCCTATTTCCGGCCCAGCATGCGTATAGGTACCACTGTGTGTTTCGCGTGAAATTGTTGAGCCCACAACATTACAAATACCGTAGACAAAAGCACCTTTAGATTTAGCCAGTTTTATTGCGGCCAGAGTATCGGCTGTTTCGCCACTTTGCGAAATAGCAATAATTACGTCTTTTTCCGTAATAATTGGGTTTCGGTATCTGAATTCTGAAGCATATTCGACCTCAACGGGAATTCGCGCCCAATCTTCGAAAATATATTCAGCTACCAAACCAGCGTGCCATGATGTTCCACAAGCAACAATAATAATACGATCTGCATTGGTGAACTTAGAAATATAATCTTCCAGACCCCCAAGCTTGATAATACCTTTATCGGCTAACAGGCGTCCGCGATACGTATCCTTTATTACAGAAGGCTGCTCGTAGATTTCTTTCAACATGAAATGATCATATCCACCCTTCTCAATTTGTTCAATATTTAATTTTAATTCCTGAATATAGGGATCAACTAAGCTGTCATTCTTGATTTTTCTAACCTTTACATCTCTCCCGCGGCGAATTATAGCCATTTCTTCATCCTCAAGATAGATTGCATTGTTAGTGAATTCGATAAAAGGTGATGCATCACTTGCCACGAAAAATTCATCATCTCCAATTCCAATGGCTAAAGGGCTTCCAAGTTTTGCAACCACTATTTCATCGGGCTTTCGACGGTCAAAAAGTGCAATTGCATAAGCTCCTACAACTTGGTTCAAAGCAATTTGTACAGCTTTTCCAAGCTTCACATTTTCTTGTTTTTTAATCTCTTCAATCAAATTCACAAGGACTTCAGTATCGGTATCGGATGAAAAAGTATAGCCTCTGTTTATTAATTCCTTTTTAATAGAAGCATAATTTTCAATAATTCCATTATGAATAATAACAAGATCCCCACTGTTTGAATAATGTGGGTGTGAATTCACATCGTTTGGCACACCATGTGTAGCCCAACGAGTGTGACCTATTCCCAAAGTACCGTTAGTAGAAATTTCCTTTGCCACTCGAGCTTCAAGATCGACTACTTTTCCTTTTGTTTTACATAGTTGAATTTCTGAACCATCATAAAGTGCAATTCCTGCACTATCATATCCTCTATATTCAAGACGCTTTAACCCGTTAATTATTATAGGATAGGCATCTCTTTTACCAATGTAACCAACAATTCCACACATGGTTTTTTATTTAATTAGGTTCTGTATAATAAATCTGAAGCTTAAGTCTCTTTTCTGGATTAGAACTGTTATTTCCGTAAAGAACTGTCCCTTTATGCGAAATAACTCCACTAGCAGGAACCGATTCAACTCCCGGTTCAAGAGTTTCTTTAAGACCTTGAAAATTTGGAGTGGTCACATTCTGAGAAACAATCAATCCTAAAGGTACATTGGTAGAATCTTTGTTAATCAGATTACTGATATGATGTGTGATCTTAATTTTATAGTAATCTCCATTTTCATCTGTCCCCCGCTCCAAAATACCCAAATGTTCATTCAGTGCTTGTGAAGGGGTTAGGTTCGCAGTAATATCTAATGAATAATCTACAAGTGCGTTACTGTTTTGCGCATCATAAATAATAATTCTTTCGGGTTCCGAATCTCCGCCTGAAACTATATTCTGATCTACATAAAAAATAAGGTTTGCTTCATTTATCAACCACTTTTTATCTCTAAGGGTTTCCAATTCATCAGCAACTCCGTTATTGTCTAAATCTTCACCGAACAATTCTATAACCGATACGATTCCATCACCCCCTCTTATATAGAGTGTCTCATCTCCTTCAGTAGAATTCGAATTTGCAAGGGCGCTCTCAATATCGCCAGGCAACATATTATCGTAAACATTAACACTAATAGGGCCTAAAGATAATCCCAGATCGCCGGGACTGTTCTCAGTAATTGTGTTTCCGTTTTCATCCGTAAAGGTTATTTCAGACTGATAGTAAAGAGTAATCTTACTCTCTTCTAAATCGAATAGAAAAAGATTATCACCTGCATTACCCTCCACATCGAAATAAATTCCTCTAAAATATTCTCTGAAATTATTATTGTTTATTAAGGATTGGGTTCCTGCTTTTGAGATGATCTTTTCATTAAAAAAATCTATAGGTAACTTAACTCTAAGACCCGGAGCTATAAGCACTTCATCTGGTTCATCGCCTTCATCATCTCCATCGGCGACCAATGTGGCTATGCCCTCACTACTTGTTGTAAAATCGTTAATAACAGTTATTAATCCTTCTTGGGCATTACTCAAATAGCTTTCGAATAATGGTCCCTGATCGGAATAGTATTTTTGTTCTTCTTCAAACCCCGTGGCAGGATCTAAATCTCTTAAGAAGTAATTTGATTCGTAAATAGAAATTCTTATGGGGCTATCACCGTACACAGAATCCAAGGTGAAAGTTGTAACATCGCCTACTACTGTTTCCTCACTAAAATAAGGTATATATAAAACCACACTATCTAATACTGGGTTCGTTCCAAAATTCGGTGCCGTTTCGTCTAAAATAAGTTGCGTCAATAAACTCACTGTTGACTTTCCATATACAGGATCGTTATAAACACCTAACTGATAAACAGGCAAGTTGTTAGTTTGAACAGCATTCATTTTTCTGCTATAACTAACTAAGGAATAACTTTCGTCCAGTGTTGCATTTATATTTTGATCCCCGATAATATTTGTACCTAGAGTACTAAAGTCTTCTTCACAGGATGCAAGACCGATTATTAAAAATAATATTGCCGTAAGTTTTGGCAATGCATTCTTTATTTTCATCTATATTCTATATTTTTTCTAAAAGGAAGATGGTATGCCCGAATCTTTTCATCTTCTTTCGGTTTGCAAAATCACTTATGGGGCATTACAAAAGCAATTCTAAAATGTCTTTTTTAAAGAACTTTATTTTCGTAAAAGTCTAAATACGCTTGAGAAAAATCATCTATATTATGATACTTTAACACTGGTTTGTCTAAGTTGTTAACGAATTTCTCCAATTCCGCCGGTATTTCTTCAGAACCAACTATAACAGCGTCGGAGTTATTGATAGCAACCTTCATTACATTAATATAATCAGGTGTTTCTAGGGGTGCAATGGCATCTTCGTCAATAGCGTCGAATCTAATTTTATCAATCGTTGAAGTATCTAACGTTCCTGTAAAGCCTTGATTGTATACAGACGTAACTATTTTACTATTTTCAAACAACGGCTCATTACCGTAGTAGTTTCTTAAGTATAGAGGTAAAAATGACGCTAACCATCCATGTACGTGAATAATATCCGGCGACCAGTTAAGTTTTTTCACCGTTTCAATTACACCTTTTGCAAAGAATATGGCTCGTTCATCATTATCCGGAAAGAAAACACCATCCTCATCAGCATAGGTGGCCTTACGCTTAAAATAGTCTTCATTATCAATAAAATAAACCTGCATTCTTTCCTTCGGAATGGACGCAACTTTAATTATAAGTGGCATATCCAGATCATTAATTACTAAATTCATTCCGGATAGGCGAATCACTTCGTGTAATTGGTGTCGTCGTTCGTTAATATTTCCATAGCGAGGCATAAAAATCCGTATTTGTCCGCTATTATTATTCACCATTTTGGGAGCTTCAAACGACATTGAAGAAATCTCGGTCTCTGGTAGATAGGGTATAACTTCCGAAGACACGTACAAGACTCTCTTATCTTTCATAAATCAGTACTTTATTGACTTTCAAATTAAAAACACGCAAAATTACGAAAATTTATGAAGATTGCGCTTAATATCTTAATTTAGCTGGTTATTAATTCTACTTTATGCGTATCCATACGACGACAGAATCTCTTTCCGAAGCACTTTTAAATAATATTGACTATAAAAAGGTAGGATTCGTTCCAACAATGGGCGCATTACATCATGGTCATCTAGCTCTAGTTGACAAAGCACTTAAAGATAATGACTGCGCAGTGGTAAGCATCTTTGTGAATCCAACTCAGTTCGACAATGACGGGGATCTTGAAAAATATCCCCGTACTCTTGATAAAGACGTAAAGCTTCTCAATACTGTTGAAGGAACTATTTTTGTTTTCGCCCCAAATGCGAACGAACTTTACGGCGATACCATAGTGTCTAAAAAGTATTCCTTCGGTCAGCTGGAAAATGAAATGGAAGGAAAACACAGAAAGGGGCATTTTGATGGCGTTGGTACTGTAGTTAATTTGCTTTTAAGAGCCGTTAAACCCCAATTTGCATATTTTGGGGAGAAGGACTTTCAACAATTACAAATTGTTAAGAGACTGGTTGAAATCGAAAAACTACCGGTAAAGATAGTTGGCTGTTCTATAGTTAGAGAAGAAAACGGACTTGCCATGAGTTCACGTAACAAAAGACTTTCAAAGGAACAATTCAAACAAGCTGCTAATATTTACAGAATCCTTTCAGAAGTGAAAAGAAAATTCAACACTCAATCAATTTCTCAACTAAATAAATTTGTAACCCATGAGTTTTCTAAAAATTCCTTCCTCGAGCTCGAATACTTCGAAATAGCAAATGAGAAAACCCTAAAAACTGCTATTCGCAAACGAAAAGGGAACAATTACAGGGCGTTTATTGCTGTATTTGCCGGAGAAGTGAGACTAATTGATAATTTAGCGCTTGGTGAATCGTAGCTAGAAAAATTTATCCAAGTGGTAATTTCTCGGTCTCTTCTAATTTCTTATACCTCTTTCTACTAAAAATTTTGACTTTAAAATTTAAGAAGTATCTTTGCGCGATGTTAATACACGTAGTAAAATCTAAGATTCACAGAGTAAAAGTTACAGGTGCAGACCTGAACTATATCGGCAGTATCACTATCGATGAAGATCTGTTGGACGCAGCAAACATTACTGAAGGCGAAAAAGTGCAAATTGTAAATAATAATAATGGCGAGCGTCTGGAAACCTACGCAATTCCAGGGCCGAGAGGAAGCGGAGAAATTACGTTGAATGGTGCTGCTGCTCGGAAAGTTGCCCCGGGCGATATCTTAATTCTCATCACTTATGCTTTGATGAGTGTTGAGGAGGCTAAGAAATTTAAGCCAGCATTAGTCTTCCCAAACGAAGAAAACAATCTACTGACATAAATTGAAGAAATCTGTTTCAAAATTTTTAAAGATCTCCTTACCACTTGCATTAGGGGTCTTTTTAATTTGGTACTCCTATTCAAAATTCTCTCCCGAACAACTTCAGGAAATTAAGCGGTATTTCAGCAAAGCCAATTATTGGATCGTTGGGCTTTCAGTCGCATTGAGTATTTTAAGTCATGTTTTGCGAGCGATCCGATGGAATTTTATGCTCGAACCCATGGGTTACAAGCCTAAATTGCTAAACAATTTTATGGCGATTTCAATCGCTTATTTAATGAATATTTTCATTCCGAAAAGCGGAGAGGTTTCCCGCGGAATCGTCCTCGACAAATATGAAAATGTTCCTTTCGAAAAAGGTTTCGGAACTATTATTTCCGAAAGAGTGGTAGATCTTATTTTTCTTTTAGGTTTTACGGCCATTGCTTTCGTTATACAGTTTGATCTGCTTTATTATTATCTCTCTGAAATTGTCGAGCCTACAAAATTATATCTCGCCATTGGCGGAATGTTTATACTCGGAGTTATTTTCCTGCTATTTCTGAAATTTTCCAAATCGAAAATAGGACTAAAATTGAAACAATTTGTTTTGGGATTAAAAGAAGGGGTCTTTAGTATTATAACAATGAAGAAAAAAGGTTTGTTTATACTATATACCTTTTTTATCTGGGGATTATACCTGCTGTCTTTTTACACCGGAACTCTGGCGCTGGATGAAACAGCTTCGATTTCGTTCGGAACCATCATTATAGCTTTTGTAGTTGGAAGTTTTGCCTTTGCTTTTACAAATAGCGGCTTTGGTTCCTATCCTTTCTTTGTAGCCGGTATTCTCGCGGTATTCGGCGTTGCAGAAACAGCCGGAACAGCTTTTGGTTGGATCATCTGGACGAGCAATATAACGTCACTAGTCTTTTTTGGAGCGCTCTCTTTTTTAATGTTGCCCATTTATAATCGAAACAAAATATAGATTTTTCACTTCAGAAAGTCGACAATTCTAATTTTTGCTATCTTTCGGCATCCAAAATCTATTATATGAAGAAAATACTTATCCTTTTTTGCTGTATACTTTTCAACCTTACAGCTTCTGCCCAAATCGTTTACGAAGAATTCAACTCATCTAAATTAGGCGAATCTCGAAGACTTAAAATTCAATTACCCAGGAATTACGACACCAATACCGAAAAGGTGTATCCAATAGTGTTAGTGTTAGACGCCGATTACCTTTTCGAGCCTGTTGCCGGAAATGTAGATTACTTTAGTTATTGGGAAGATATGCCCGAATCTATAGTGGTAGGTATTATGCAGGGAGACGGAAGGTATGACGATTGTAATTATGATGATACAAACTTCGTTCCCGGAGATAAAGGCGCGGAATTCTTTGAATTTATTGGATTGGAATTAATCCCTCATATCGATAAAACGTATCGAACGGCTAAATTTATTATTGCAGTTGGTCACGATTTCACCGCAAACTTCATCAATTATTACCTTTTTAAAGATCCACCACTTTTTAACGGATACATCAATCTTAGTCCGGATCTGGCACCAATGATGGAACAACGACTTCCCGAACGGATTCCAGCTGTTACCTCGAAGATCTTTTATTATATGGCTACCGGAACCGACGATATCAAAGGGCTTATGGAAAGTACAGAAGCACTTAATCAATCATTGAAAGGTTTGAAAAGTGATAACTTCAATTACTATTACGATAATTTTGAGGGGGCTACTCACTATTCGTTGGTAGGTCGCGGTATTCCGAATGCATTGGAAAAGATTTTTTCGGTGTATCGCCCAATTAGTAAAACCGAATACAAAGATGTTCTCTTAAAAATGGAAACCCCAATTCATGAGTATTTGGTTGAAAAATACAAGACGATTGAAGATCTCTTCGGACTCACTAATCCAATTCGTGTAAATGACTTTATAGCCACCAGTACAGCTATTGAAAAGAAAAAACAATGGGAGTCGCTTAAAGAATTAGGAACCATGGCAAAAAGGCAATATCCCGATACCGTACTTGGCGATTATTACTTAGGGCGTTACTACGAAGAAATGGGAGAACCCAAAAAAGCAATGAGAACCTTTCAAGGAGCTTTCGATAAAGAAGAAGTTGATTTTATCACTATAGATTTAATGCTGGAAAGAGCCGATAAGATAAAGGCCGATTTCGGTTATTAAACTCAGTTTCTCAGAAAATACAAACCCTCCTTTGTGAAAACACTGGAGGGTTTTTTGGTTAACTATTAAATTGAAAGGCTTCGGTTTGCAATAGCTCTTGCAATGTTTCTTCCAGTATTTCTGAGTGAATCTTTGATCTGTCAGTATTTATCTTTCCGTGAATTTCTTCTGAAAGCGAACCCAACTTTTTTTTGTGGTTTTTGTAAAGTATTCTTCTGAATGTTCCCATAATTATTCTTTTAATAGTCTCTTTATTACTACACCATCTGAAGTATAGATTGAAACAAAATATGTGGCACTCACTTCCTTTGAAATATCTAACCTAATTTCATTGTATCCAGAAAAGGATTCAGACTGTATCAGTCGACCTAACATATCTATTACTTCGACTCTCTCCATTAAAGATTTCGGAGATGAAATAGTTACAATGCCTTGGCTTGGATTTGGATAAATTGTGACATAGCCTATAGTATTTATTTGATTCCCCAAAATGATTTCGGGGGTGAATTGAAGCGTAAATCGATTATCGAAAATACCTTTCTCACTCTCAAACGTATAGACAGTCTCACTTAAATTCGTGATTGTATTAGTATGGTTGTCTATCAGGTATGCTGTTGCATTTCCTAAGTTCAAACCCTGAATATCTTCTATCGAGATTGTATAGCTTATTGCCTCGTCAATTAAAGTTGCAAAGCCCATTGGTATCTTTACATTCTCTACAAAGACTCCTCTTGCCTGAATCCCCAATTGATCGCTACCATCAGGCAGGTGAGAGTACAAAGCTACATTGGTAGCCAAACGCTTGGCGTCGTATCCAATATCCACAGCATCGGTTGCTTCAGCCATAAAACCAATTAGAGCCGTGCTGTTAAGCTCGTAGCGATCACTCTGTACATTGAGCCAGATCCTGTCTCTTTCTTGGTTACGCAGGGTGGTATTTCCCGTCGTTCTTCGCATTACGTTGCTGAAAGTTATATTTCCTGCCGCTAATGCTTTAATTCCAAATCCTTGTCCGGTAGAAATAATTCCATTAGGGGTAGTTCCGGGATCAGATCCGGCTGCCGCTGTACCCCCTGTTAGATTATATATTGAAATATCTTCCATGGTATAATCCAGTCCGTATGGCCCCGGATTTCCTGCATTCGGACTTGTTTTATGCTCCCAAAAATAGACTGCATCCACAATAGTCGCATTGGCATTAATAAAATCATCCGCCAGAATGGGAGAAGCATATGGATTAGCAATTATATTCGGACTGCTATTTTGATCGGTATTATAGTCGGCAGTATATGACACCAACCCATTATTCAAAGTACCATTGCTAAATTTTAAATCTAATGAAGCTGCCGGACCGGTAAGGCTACGCATTATCATATAACCTTCCCCCGGAGTGATAGCTCCACTATAGATTAGCCAGTCATCGCCTTCTTCATCCACCCAATTCCCGGCACCTGGAGAAGTAGCTGCCACGGCAGCATTTGGCATAAAGTTTCCGGTTTCATGATTTCTTACCCGTAATGCAGCATTGAATACATTGTCTCTCGTTTCAGTAGACATAGGACTCCCCATCAACATAAAGTCACGACCGTCTAAGGCCGGAGTATCTACATAAACGTTGATTGTCCCATTATTTAATGTGACTGAAGTATCATCTCTTTGCACTAAACTACCTTCATGATGAACATCAATTGCACCAGCAACAGTAATATCGAAAGCCACGTCTACATAGTCACCTGCCGCGACTGTTAGTGTGTGAGTTAAATCTATCGCTAAAGAACAGGCTGTGAAACTACCATGAACCGAAGTATCGTAATTAGAGCGAATTATAGCATTGGTGGTTATATCAGGCACACCATTGTTCCATGCCCCGCCTGTGAATTCGGTAGTGGTGCTGCATGGTGCAAGCGGAGCTTCAATTGCCTGAATGCTAAATGCTAGTTGATTTACGAAGACATCTCTTTCTGAAACTCTCAGGAAATAAGTTGATCCGGAAGTTAAGTTGAAAAATGTGCCATCATTGAAAAAACAATTCAATTCTGTGCCGCCACAAGCATCATATAAAGTTGCTTGCTCTAATCCATCTACATTAGTCACTTCAAGATTTCCATCTACCGGCATCGTAATTTCATACCATGCATCATGATAAATCTGACTTGCAGTCTCACACGATGAATCAACACTTTCGGTGGCTCCTCTAAGTTCTACGGTAAGATCTGTTGGCGCAACTATCCCCACATTAACCAGTTCGGCATTATTGCATATGTCATTTTCAATAGTTTCAAACGCTTCAATATCAAAATCTATAACTCCTGCAAAATTAGAACGGTTTGTAACCCGCAGCACATAGGTAGTGCTGGCAGATAGATTGTACATAAAACCGTTTCCGTAGAAACAAGTTAACTCTGTACCACCACAAGAATCATATAATGAGATTCCATCCAGACCTCCTAAATTTGTGACATGTACATTTCCGTTTACCGGCATTGTAAATTCATACCACGCATCGAGATAATCGTTAGAAGCATTGCCATCGCAACTTCCATCAATACTCTCTGTGGCCTTTCTGGTATCTACCGTATAGGTGTAAATAACCCCGGAAGACACTAAAATCGGTGTTCGATTAACGCATTCATCATTGGCAAGAGTTTCGAAAGCTCTTATATCAAAATCAAGATTCCCCGCAAATGTCGAACGATTCGTTACTCGCATTATGTAAGTAGTGCTGGCAGATAGATTATAAATAAACCCGTTTCCATAGAAACAGTCTAACTCTGTGCCACCGCAAGCATCAAAGAATGAAATTCCGTCCAGACCTCCTATATTCGTTACTTGCACATTTCCATTTACCGGCATTGTAAATTCATACCATGCATCGAGATAATCATTTGCAGCATTGCCATCGCAACTTCCATCAGTACTTTCGGTAGCTTTTCTGGTATCGACTGAATAAGAAGACACGCCGCCGGTAGTTACCGTAATCGGAGTTCGATTGACACACTCATCGTTAGGTAATTTTTCAAAAGCTTCGATATCAAAATCAAAAATCCCTGCGAAAATCGAGCGATTTGTAACTCGCATTATATAAGTGGTGCTCGCAGATAAGTTGTAGATAAATCCGTTCCCGTAAAAACAGTCTAACTCTGTGCCACCGCAGGCATCAAAGAATGAAATTCCATCCAGACCTCCAATATTGGTTACTCGAATATTTCCATTCACGGGCATCGTAAATTCATACCATGCATCTAGATATTCATTTGCCGCATTTCCATCGCAACTTCCATCAGTACTTTCGGTAGCCCTTCTGGTATCAACTGAATAGGAAGACACGCCGCCGGTAGTTACAGTGATCGGAGTTCGATTAACACATTCATCGTTAGGTAATGTTTCAAAAGCTTCAATATCAAAATCTACCACCCCGGCAAATACCGAACGATTGGTTATTCGCATTACATAGGTAGTACTCGCTAATAGATTGTAGATAAAACCGTTTCCGTAGAAACAGTCTAACTCTGTACCACCGCAAGTATCAAAAAACGAAATTCCGTCAAGTCCCCCAGTATTTGTTAGCCGAATATTTCCATTAACGGGCATGGTAAATTCGTACCAAGCATCGAGATATTCGTTTGCAACTACCCCATCGCAACTTCCATTTATACTTTCGGTGGCTTTTCTGGTATCCACTGAATAGGAAGACACGCCGCCGGTAGTTACAGTGATAGGTGTTCGATTAGCACATTCATCATTGGTAAGGGTTTCAAAAGCCTGAATATCAAAATTTACTATTCCGGCAAAAATGTCTCTTCTTGCCACACGCATTATATATGTAGTGCTCGCAGATAGATTATAAATGAACCCATTACCATAGAAACAGGTTAATTCTGTTCCGCCACAAGCATCATAAAATGAGATCCCATCCGTACCACCTAAATTGGTTACCCGAATATTTCCCTTAACG
>CBDUGY010000008.1:0-48464 GCA_965367015.1 uncultured Ulvibacter sp. | reverse complement strand
GAGACAGTAAATCTTCGATTTACGAGGTCGAACTAATCCCAAGCGTACGGCTGGATTATTGAAGCTGCGTCATTTTTTTGAGAGATTACTCATAACCACAGAGACAGTAAATTCTCGATTTAACATGTCCGTCTTACTTTAATTTTACGCGATGGCAAATTATAACAGACGCTATATCGGGAGAACTTTATATAGTTCTGTCCAGAACATAGTTTAGAAAAGCTTAATTTCACTTTTTTCGTAAAAGAGTGTCTTTAAGCTTTTCTTATTTTTACCAAATGAGTATTACTAAAACCATCGAAACGATATTCAAGCGATTTTTGCCTTCACCCTTTGCGATTGCTATACTTCTCACATTAGTGACCATGGCACTGGCACTTCTATTCACCCAGGGACCTAAAGATGAGAATCATTTTTTGGCAGTATTATCATTTTGGGAAAGTGGAATATGGAACAATGCACTGCTAGTATTCGCCTACCAAATGATGCTAATATTGGTCTTAGGACATATTTTAGTGTTAAGTAAGCCTATGAATTTTCTTATTATTAAACTTACCAATTTGGTGAGTAATACTTCTAATGCCGTACTGTTAGTGAGTATCACGACAATGTTGGTTTCATTTTTTAATTGGGGCTTGGGACTGATTTTTGGGGCAATCATGGCTCGAAAAGTAGCTGAAGCTTCTCAGCTGCGTAATTTTGATATTAATTATCCTTTGGTGGGAGCTTCCGGTTATGTAGGACTGATGATTTGGCATGGCGGAATTAGTGGTTCAGCCCCATTAAAAGTGGCTGAAAGCGGTCATCTGGCAAGTCTAATGAAAGGTATTGGTTCTATAAATTTAGAAAGTGATCTTCCCGATTTAATACCCTTTAGTGAAACTGTATTCAGCGGATTCAATTTACTCCTCTTCGGGATATTGCTGATATTAATTCCTCTTTTTTTATACTTTCTGGGTAGAAAAGCAACTATAACACCAACGAATTTACCAATTTATAAAGGACCTGATTCTGCTGAAACAAAATTAACAGGAGTAGAACGATTAGATCATTCACAAATTTTTGGAATTGGTTTTGGAATTCTAATACTAATTGCTTTTATCTATCAGTACTTCGGAAATATTCAAAGCCTTGCTATAACCCCTAATCTGTTGAACTTTTTTATGCTCGGGTTAGCTCTAATTTTACACAGGAATGTTGCTAGTTTTTTAAGCGCCTTAGAAGAATCGATAAGAGGAGCAAGTGGTATTTTAATACAGTTTCCCTTGTATTTTGGAATAATGGGGATAATGCGGGATAGTGGAATGGTAGTTCAAATTTCAGATTTCTTTGTCTCCATAGCGACTACACAAACATTACCAATTTTCACTTTCTTCAGTGCTGGTCTAGTCAATATTTTTGTTCCAAGTGGTGGTGGGCAATGGGCAATTCAAGGTCCCATAGTGGTAGAATCGGCATTAAAATTAGGTGTCCCGCTGCCAAAAGCGATCATGGCCTTGGCTTATGGCGATCAGATCACCAATATGTTGCAGCCCTTTTGGGCATTACCGTTGTTAGGGATTACCAAATTAAAGGCTAAAGAGATTTTACCCTATACCTTACTGATGATGCTGATAGGAATGGTCGTATTCCTCGTTGGACTTTACATCATATAATTAATTTCTATTATTGAGCAATAACTATGCATTTCCTATCGAAAGAAATATGGTTCCCTAATACTTCTGAAGCCTCTGAAGAGGGAATTCTTGCGATTGGAGGTGATTTATCGGTCGAGCGATTGCTGTTAGCATATAGATCCGGTATTTTTCCATGGTATGACCATGATCAACCAATTTTGTGGTGGAGTCCCGAAATGAGAATGGTTCTATTTCCGAAGAAATTAAAAATATCAAAAAGTCTACGAAAGACCATAATAACCAATAAGTTTAAAGTAACTTTTAATACTTGTTTTTCCGAAGTGATAAAAAATTGTGCTAATATAAAACGGGATGGGCAAAGAGGTACATGGATCACAGAAGAAATGCTGGAAGCTTATCTGAAACTGCACGAATTGGGGAGTGCGATTTCGGTTGAAGTATGGCTCAAAGACGAACTAGTTGGGGGGCTCTACGGAATTGATCTAAGCAAAGAGAAAGTGTTTTGTGGCGAGAGTATGTTTAGTAAAGTGAGTGATGCTTCCAAAGTTGCTTTTGTGCATTTGGTTGAAATGTTGAAAACTAAGAAATATAAAATAATAGATTGTCAGGTGTACACAAAACATCTAGAAAGTCTTGGTGCAGAGGAAATTTCGAGAGAGGATTTCTTAGAATTTCTAAATGTTAAGAATTCAAGAGGTTGATTATAAACATTATAAAAATAAGTATATTCGTAACCGTAACTTTTACATTTTAAAATGATGCATATTTATTCAAAATATTTACTTCTTGTTCTACTTGTGATTCAAACTCCATTTTTAATGGCGCAAGTGGAAGAGAATCTCCCAAAGAATCTTACTGAGACAGAAAAGGAATTGATTTCAGATTTTCAGTTTACCAGTAATCGTTTCACACCACCTCCCACTACACCTGTTCGCGCCGCTGCCGAATGGGAAGAAGTTGAATATTTGGTAGTTACATGGAATCCGAATTTTCAGGGTATTTTAAGACAAATTGTTGCGGCCGGCGTAAATGAATGTAAGGTTGTAATTACTACCCAGAATCAAACTTCTGTTTCAAATTATTTAACTGCAGGCGGAGTCGATTTAACGAATGTTATTTTTATGGACGCACCATGGAACAGTATCTGGATTCGTGATTATGCCGGGAATACAATTTATTCGAACGATGTTGGAGAAAGAGCTATTACCGATTGGATTTATAATAGACCGCGTCCCGATGATGATGCAATTCCTTCAGCACATGCCTCGCTTCTTAATCTGCCCATTTATATTACTAATACCGGGAGTAATGATCTGGTGAACACAGGGGGTAATTATATGAGTGACGGACTTGGAAACGCCTTTGCTTCCAGCCTTATCTTAAATGAAAATGAACCAGGGAACCCTTACGGAGTTTCGCCAAAATCTGAAGCTCAAATAGATGCAATTATGGAGCAATACATGGGGATAGAGAATTATATCAAAATGGATATACTTCCATACGATGTCATTCACCATATCGATATGCATATGAAATTATTGGATGAAGAAACTTTATTGGTGAGTAAATATCCAACCGGTGTAGCCGACGGTCCGCAAATTGAAGCAAATATCGACTATGTCCTCAGTAATTTTCAATCTCCATTTGGTACCCCTTATGATGTAAAATGGATAGATGCTCCACCTAGCACATCGGGCAGTTATCCCGATACCGGAGGTCATTACCGAACTTTTAGTAATTCATTGATCGTGAACAAAACTATTTTAGTGCCTACTTATAGACCCGAAGTGGATGCACCGGCTCTCGCTTATTATGAAGAACTTATGCCGGGTTACAATATCGTGGGTATTGATGTTGATAACCCTGGAGAGAATCTAATAGCACAGTTAGGAGCTTTACATTGTATTACTCATACTATTGGTGTTGAAGATCCACTACTGATAGTACACCAACCTGTAGATGAAGCAATACCAAATGCAACAGTAGCAATTGATGCGACCATCAAACATATATCTGATATCAATAATGCGAATGTATATTGGAGAGCGGAAGGGAGCTCAACATTTAACGAAACTCCAATGACGCTCGTTAGTGGTGATAACTGGACAGCAAATATAACTACACCTTCTACAAATACTAATGTTGAATATTATATTCGAGCAGAGGCAAATTCAGGAAAGACATTAGCCCGACCAATTGTTGCCCCTCAGGGTTATTGGACAATTGAAGTTGGATTGTTATCTGTAAATGAATTCGCTGAAACTAATATTTCGGCACCCTATCCGAATCCGGCTACGAATAATGTTTCTTTCCGCCTTACAAATATTAATGGTGCTGTTAAAATTTCGATCCATAACTTGTTAGGTCAGGAATTATACAATGAACAAGTAGAAGATGGGAATGGGGTTATTTCATTAGATTTAAATGATAATTGGTCGGGAACTTTATTCGTGACCTTTAGAGGAGACTTCGGGACAGTTCATAAAAAAATCATTAAGTAAGAGTCTTAATAACGCGATTGTAATTAAAATTTTAACATAAAGACGGCAAATAATTGCCGTCTTTATCGTTTATTACACTAACAAACCCTAACTGAGGGTAGTATTTGTAAGAAAAATCTTATTTATTGTAAGAAATTTCTTATATTTATTGCCTAAATTTTAATTCTCACTAAAATGAAAAAGCTATCCCTGCTTCTTTATGTGCTGTTTGCATGTATTTCGATTAATTCATTTTCCCAAACATCAACTAAGACCAAAATAGACGTTAACAAGGACGTCGATATCACGAAAGTGTACGAACAAGTAGTCGTTGAAGGTTATGGTACTCCATTTATCTATGAGAGATTGGCGAATGCCTATTACTTTAAAAATGAGTATCGCAAGGCCAAAAAATGGTACGAGAAATTATTTCAGGAGGTTAAACCAACCGATGCTACATTAAAATATCGCTATATTCAATCTTTGAAGGCATTAGACATGGCTATCAGTCCGAATCAATACCTGTCAATAAGCGCAATTGAGAAAATAGACTAAAATCGCTATACCTGATTATATCTAAAGCATGTTATTAGATGGTCATTGACCATGCCGGTGGCTTGCATATGAGCGTATACAACCGTACTACCTACAAACTTGAACCCTCTTACTTTAAGATCTTTACTTATTTCATCACTTAAAGGGGTATTTGCATCGGCCTGATCCATCGATTTTAAATTATTCTTAATGGGTTTACCATTAACGAATTTCCATATATAGTTACTAAAACTGCCAAATTCATTTTGAATTTTAATAAACGCCTGAGCGTTTGTTACGGCCGATTTTACCTTTAACTTATTACGAATGATGCCCGAATCTTTTAAAAGCGAGTCAATCTTTTTCTGGTCGTAACGTGCTATTTTTTTGTAATTAAAACTATCAAATGCTTTTCTGAAGTTCTCCCGCTTTCTCAGAATGGTAATCCAGCTCAAGCCCGCCTGAAAAGTTTCTAAGATTAAGAATTCGAAAAGGGTAGCATCGTCATATACCGGAACACCCCATTCTGTGTCATGATAAGCGATGTATAACGGATCTTCTCCACACCATGGGCATCTTGTCTTTTGCATTACACTATTTTTGAGATAATGATTATTATAAAATCGAACGTTTAATCTTGTCCGGGAAAGTTATACGTTATTGTTCCGAGTTGTTTCTCTCTTGAAGCGTCTGTTGTAAATCGCGCAAGTGATGCATATTCTAATGCACTGTCGATTAAACACTGATTTGTAGTTGTTGACTGCCTTGAGTTATATGAAGCTTTTTTAACGGTACCAGACTCATTTACTTCTATGGCTATAACTACTTTGCCCCCGCCTTCGCAGGTATAAACCGGGTTAGGAAAATATAGGGCAGTTCTGTTAATAAGGCGATAACTATTGGTGCTATTGCGGTTAGATGACTTAATTGTAGAAACCGTCTCTTTCTTATTAGAACCACTCGAACTAACTTCCTTTTTTCTAATCTGCTTATTATTGGAAGCGATGATGCCATTACCATTAGAAGCGACTTGTGAATCTTCGATTGCAGCTTCTATTTCTTCAAGTTTACCTTCGGTGGTCTCCGAAAATTCTTCGCGTTCTTGTTCTATTTCTTTAATAAACTCCTCTGCTTCATTAAATGCTCTATGTGTTTCAGCATTAATGGGTGGGTTTGTTATAGTAGCCAGATCTTCTGTTTCTTCCTCTTCAAGAATACTTTGATCAATAGTATAATCTACATCAATAATCTCTTCTGCTTTTTCCTTATACTTAGAGAGGTTTATACTCGTCATAAGCAGGAACAGAATTCCGAACAATAAAGACGTAATTAAAAAAGCTCTATATGAATAATTAAAATTCATCACTACAATAACCGAAATTTATTGCGAAAATACATACTAATGAGGTAATTATGTACCCGATTATGATCGTTTTAACGACGTCTTTACGACGGTTAAGGTTTCATCCGTTCTTCGAATTCCAAAATTGAAATCGAATTATCAACATTAAATTCTCCAATTTTAGTACGCCTTAAAGCGGATAGATATCCTCCATTATTAAGCGCTTTTCCAAAATCATGGGCTAATGATCTAATATAAGTGCCTTTACTACAAACAACCCTAAAATCTATATGAGGTAGCTCAATATTCAAAATTTCGAAAGCTGAAATGTTTACAATTCGTTTCGGAATCACCACATCTTCTCCGGCTCGTGCAAATTCATATAGTCTCTTTCCGTCTTTTTTTAATGCTGAAAACACCGGTGGTTGTTGCTGAATCTCACCCAGAAACTCACTCGTTGCTTCTTTAATTTTTTCTGAAATAATTCCCGACAGATCGAAAGTTCGATCAAAATCTGTCTCCAGATCATAACTTGGAGTAGTTGCGCCTAATGTAATAGTTCCGGTATATTCTTTTTCTTGTGCCTGATATGTATCAATCTTCTTTGTAAACTTACCCGTGCAGATAATTAAGAGTCCGCTGGCCAATGGGTCTAGTGTTCCCGCGTGACCAACTTTTATCTTCTTAAGATCAAATTTTTTTCTGATGAGCCATCTCACTTTATTTACTACCTGAAAGGAAGTCCACCCCAAGGGTTTGTCAATTAATAAAACCTGTCCTTCTTTGTAGTCTTCAACTGTCATTATCCTATGTATATAATCCTATCCCAATGGCGACAAGTCCAACAATCACGCAATAAAGAGCGAAATAAGAAAGTTTGCTCTTACGAACGAGTTTTATCATCCAGGTACAAGCAATCAGGCCGCAAATAAAAGCCGCGAGAAAACCCAGACCTAAAGTTGTAAAATTTACAGATTCTGAAGCAAGATCTCCGCTTAGAACGTCCTTTGCAATCTTTCCGAAGATAAGAGGCACTACCATTAAGAATGAAAATCGCGCTGCTTTGCTTTTATCATTGCCGAGTAATACCGAAGTAGAAATAGTTGCCCCGCTTCTTGATATCCCCGGGAGCATAGCTACGGCTTGCGAAATACCGATAATAAATGCGTGTTTGTAATTTACCGGTTTTCCGGTAGATTTCGCTTTATCAGCGAGCCATAAGAGAATAGCGGTAACAATCAGCATTGCTCCTACAAATGCAATATTACCTCCGAAAAATGCCTCAAGTTGCTCTTCAAACAGAAGTCCGACAATTGCTGCCGGAAGCATCGAAATAATAATTTTAAAAATAAATTTCGTTTCGTCGTTCCATTTAAATTGTAAGAGTCCGCTGATAATATCCCATATATCCTTTCTAAAAACCACAATAGTACTTAATGCTGTCGCGAAATGTAAGACTACAGTAAAGAGAAGACTTTCTTCAGGAACAGAAGTATCACCAAGGATAGCTTTACCCAACTCGAGGTGTCCACTAGATGAAACCGGTAAGAATTCAGTAAAACCTTGAATGATTCCAAGGAGAATAGCATCGAGACTGTCCATTGACTACTTTTCTTTGTTGGGATTCAACAAAATTGCGTAAACTTCTATACCAAAACCAATTAAGATAAGTGCGGGCGCTAATCTAATGCGTCGCCAGCTATAGATCTCGGGATTGAAAACAGTAGGATCATCACTTCCTCCACCAGTCATTAGAATAAACCCCAAAGTGATAAAAGCTATTCCGATAAGCATAAACTTGTAGTTTTTTCGCTCAAAAACAAAATTCTTAACGATCGCTTGCTTGCGTTTTTTCTCTCCCATGATACTTTATTATTCTTTTAGTATAGCCTTTTCCGGCAAAATAGTAAATTCTGAATAAATGACTTGATCATCTATCACCAATTGTGCAATGTGATTAGAATTACCTGTAATTAGCTTCGGAAGGTGCAAGGTAACAGTTTTATTTAAAACTAGTTGCTCCATTTCTTTCAGAGAATATCCGCGTTCAAGACCTCTGTTAATGTAATAGAAATCTCCATTTTCTTCAGCAAAGATTATGTCCTTAACTCCACCTTCATAGATGCTCGAAACTTGAATTGACTTTACTTCACAATCATCAGGTTTCGGGTTGGTAATTATGCAACTTTTCAAAAGAAAAGTTATTAAAAATAATATAATAATATTTTTAATAGTAGAGTTCATCCGTTCGTAAATTTAAAAAACGTTGCGTCGCGAAAAACGTACTAATCCATGTAATAAAAAGGCCCATACAAAAAATAAAAGCGAACAATGCTAAAAGCAGTATTTTATCTTTAAGCAATTCCAATTCAGGAAATGTTTTGTTTAAGTAATATAAAACAACTGCCATGCCTATCATAGCTAATACCGCACCTAACATTCCTAATCGAACGCTTTTCCAAATAAAAGGACGTCGAATAAAGCGTTTGGTTGCGCCAACCATCTGCATTGTTTTAATAGTAAAACGTTTGGCATATACAGATAACCGAATTGAACTATTTATTAATAATACTGCAATAAAGGTGAAAAGCCCGCTAATAATAAGCACCCAAAGACTAATTTTTTTAACATTGTCATTGAGCAAAGCAATAAGAGGTTTATCGTAAATTACCTCTTCCACAAAATCCTTGGTCATTATTTCATTGGTGATTTCTTCTAATTTCGAGGGCGAAACATAATCGGCTAAGAGATAAACGTCAATGCTGTTTTGAAGCGGATTATATCCTAAGAATTCCATAAAATTCTCTCCAATCGTAGCACTGTGCTCTTCAGCTGCTTGTTCTTTCGAAATAAATGTTGCAGATTTCGTATACTCGGCTAATGCCAGACTCTGTTTTAGCTGAGTGATTTCAACTTCTTTTGCGGTATCTTTTAAATATACTGTAAGTGCAATCTTTTCTTTAAAGTGATCGGCTACTTTTTTAGTGTTTAATACCAACAATCCTAATAACCCTAATAAAAACAATACCAAAGAAATACTAATCACTACAGAGAAATATGAAGAAATCAATCTGCGTTTTTGATACTTTTCAAAAGATGATG
Organism: uncultured Ulvibacter sp.; assembly: GCA_965367015.1. Taxonomy (GTDB): domain Bacteria; phylum Bacteroidota; class Bacteroidia; order Flavobacteriales; family Flavobacteriaceae; genus CAXBES01. Next base: position 39,369 of record CBDUGY010000008.1, on the reverse strand, counting down.
CCATTGAATTTGGATGTTTCTTAGCCTTTTAAGCGTTGCTTTTGCAAAAATACAAGGATTTTTATATCTGCAAGTATGTAACGATTAAAGTTTCAACATTGTTATACTAACTTTAAATTTGATAAACATTACTAAACGCATCGTCAAAATATTCCTTCCAGATCAAAAAATTTACCCTCCGGAATTGAGATCTTAAACATTTTGGATCTACTTTATGCTATTTACTTTTTAAACCTGTTTTTGTAAACGTACTAGTTTATTTTTTTTAGCTTTTGAAATTATAATAAATGAGTCGGTGTTCTCAACGATACTTTGGGTATTGCGCTCAACGAAATTTTTGCAACCAAATTTTTAAAAGATAGAAGAGTTCTTCTATCAAGAAATGTTAAATTTGCTTTTTCCTGAAAAAAGAATAATGAGCAATTATCATTTTAACGATATAGAAGCCAAATGGCAACAATACTGGGCCGAAAACCAAACTTTTAAAGCTGAAAATCACAGCGAAAAACCAAAATATTATGTGCTGGATATGTTTCCTTATCCGTCCGGAGCCGGTCTGCATGTTGGGCATCCTCTAGGTTATATAGCGAGTGATGTTTATGCCAGATTCAAACGACATCAAGGCTTTAACGTGTTGCATCCTATGGGTTATGATAGTTTCGGATTACCTGCAGAGCAATATGCCATACAAACCGGACAGCACCCCGCTCAAACCACCAAAGTAAATATTGAAGGGGGAATAGACAATCATGGAAATAAGATAGAAGGGTACAGAAAACAACTTGATAAAATTGGATTCTCATTCGACTGGAGCAGAGAAGTTCGAACTTCAGATCCGGGCTATTACAAATGGACACAATGGATTTTTATTCAATTGTTTGAGTCCTGGTACTGTCATAATCATCAAAAAGCCTATCCTATATCGGAATTGGTTAAGGTTTTTTCTGAACAGGGAAATGAAGGAATTAATGCTTCATGTGAAATAGAAGCCCCTGTATTTTCCGCGGAACAATGGAATTCTTTTTCCGACAAGAAAAAGGAAAAAGTTCTACTGAAATATCGTCTTACCTATCTTGCTGAAACCGAAGTAAATTGGTGTCCGCAGCTAAAAACTGTGCTGGCGAACGATGAAATTGTCAATGGAGTTTCTGAGCGTGGAGGGTTTCCAGTTGTCCGTAAAAAAATGATGCAATGGAGTATGCGAATTACCGCATACGCTCAGCGTTTATTAGACGGACTTGAGACCATAGACTGGCCTCAATCGCTAAAAGATTCACAAACCAATTGGATCGGTCGCTCAAAAGGTGCAAGTGTTAGCTTTAAAATCAAAGATGGTGATGAAGTGATCGACGTTTTCACTACGCGCCCTGATACGATATTTGGTGTGAGTTTTATGACTTTGGCGCCCGAGCACGATTTGGTAGACCGACTTACCACAATTGAACAGCGAATAGATGTAGGAAAATATATTGAAGCAACTGCGAAGAGAAGTGAACGCGAGCGTATGGCAGACGTGAAAACAATTAGTGGAGTTTTTACGGGTTCGTATGTCGAACATCCTTTTACGGGAGAAGCTATTCCAATTTGGATAGGAGATTATGTTTTGGCAAGCTATGGAACGGGAGCTGTCATGAGTGTTCCTTGTGGGGACCAACGTGATTACGATTTTGCAAAGCACTTCGGAATACCTATCCCTAACATTTTTGATGGGGTTGATATTTCGGAAGAGGCCTTTGCCGATAAGGAAAATACAGTAATAGCTAATAGCGATTTCTTGAATGGTTTAGGCTATGCTGAGGCAACTCAGAAGGCAATTGAAGCCTTGGAAGCTAAGAATTGCGGAAAAGGAAAAATAAATTACCGATTACGCGATGCTGTGTTTTCAAGACAAAGATATTGGGGTGAACCTTTTCCTGTTTATTACAGGAAAGGAATGCCTCAAATGATCGATCTGGAACATTTGCCATTACGTCTGCCGGAAGTTGAAAAATACCTTCCTACCGATACGGGCGAACCCCCGTTGGGTCGTGCTGAAGTATGGGCATGGGATACCGAAAAAAATAAAGTGGTTAGTAATAAACAGATAGATCATGAAACCGTATTCCCATTAGAACTTAATACTATGCCGGGTTGGGCAGGAAGTAGCTGTTATATGTTCAGATATATGGACCCAAATAATGATGAGGCTTTGGCTTCGGAAGAAGCTATGAAGTATTGGGAAAATGTAGATCTTTATATGGGAGGGAGTGAACATGCAACCGGACACCTGTTATACAGCCGATTCTGGGTAAAATTCTTGTACGATCGCGGATTTCTAAAAGTAGATGAGCCTTTTAAAAAGTTGATTAATCAGGGGATGATCCTTGGAGAGAGTGCTTTTGTATTTCTAGCCAACGAAGGTAATTTATTGGTTTCTAAAGATGCATCGAAAGATTACACCGGAAGATATATTCATGTTGATGTTTCTTTAGTAAATACATCAAATGAATTAGATATTGAAGGGTTTAAAAATTGGCGATCTGATTTTAAAGATGCTCAATTCATTACTGAAAAGGATGGCACTTTTAAAGTTTCTCGCGAAGTTGAAAAAATGTCTAAGTCGAAGTATAATGTTGTTAACCCCGATGATATTTGCGATCGTTACGGCGCAGATACCTTGCGTATGTACGAAATGTTTCTCGGCCCATTAGAACAGGCTAAACCCTGGAGTACTGCCGGAATTACCGGGGTACATAGTTTTTTAAAGAAATTGTGGAGGCTGTATCATTCAGGAGCAGAAGAATCCTTTAGCGTATCTGATGCTGCTCCTTCAAAAGACAGTTTAAAAACACTTCATAAAACGATTAAAAAAGTAAAGGAAGACATAGAGAATTTCAGTTTTAATACTTCCGTTTCAACATTTATGATTGCCGTTAATGAACTTTCGGCTCAGAAGTGTAGTTCAAAAGCAATTTTAGAACCACTTTTAATTCTTATTTCGCCTTATGCGCCTCACATTGCCGAGGAATTATGGAGTAAAATTGGACATACAAAAAGTATTGCTACAGCGCCGTTTCCGAAGTTTGAAGAAAAATATTTAATAGAAAGCAGCAAAGAGTATCCAATTTCTTTCAATGGAAAAATGCGTTTTACACTAGAATTGCCCTTAGATATGAGCAAGGATGATATTGAGACTGCCGTTATGACAAACGAGAAAACCCTGCATTATTTGGAGGGTAGAACTCCAAAAAAGGTAATTATTGTTCCAGGGAAGATCGTAAATATTGTCGGATAAAATTTTGCACAGTATTTGCTATATTTAATTATAGTAATAACAATTAAAACACACCCACTTAGTGGGCAATATTATGATAGGATATTATATAATCGCAGGTGCTATTTTTCTAATTAGCATGTATGTGAGCAACAAGTTGAAAAGTAAGTTTAAGCACTATTCGAAGATTCAACTGAAAAATGGAATGAGCGGCAAAGAAATAGCCGAAAAGATGCTTGCCGATAATGGTATAACTGATGTTCAGGTGATTTCTGTGGCCGGACAATTGACAGATCACTACAATCCGGCAAACAAAACCGTTAACCTTAGTGAGCCTGTTTATCAACAACGCAATGCTGCGGCAGCGGCTGTAGCTGCACACGAATGTGGTCACGCGGTACAACATGCGACGGCGTATAGCTGGTTAAAGATGCGATCAGCCATCGTTCCGGCTGTTGGGGTTTCAAGTAAATTATCAAATTTTGTGATCATGGCGGGACTTGTACTATCTGCCACGGGATCTATGATTGGAAATACTCTTTTCTTGGTGGGAATCCTTTTATTTGCTGTTACTACGGTCTTTGCATTTATTACATTACCTGTGGAATTTGATGCAAGTAACAGGGCTTTGGCGTGGTTAGAGCAGAAGAATATGGTAACTCAAGAAGAACATGCAGGAGCTAAAGATGCGTTGAAGTGGGCTGCCAGAACTTACGTAGTTGCTGCCTTGGGATCGTTAGCACCATTGTTGTATTTTATTACCGTTTTTCTGGGAAGACGATAAATGAAAACTTAACCTGCCCGATAATATTATCATACAAGGGCAGGTATTTCCTTCTCAACTTGTGAAAATTTTGTGGACCTTCGGAAAAAATCACGAGAGATTGATTATCCGGCCACATTATTAGGATTATACCCCAAATATGGCGTTTTAGTTTCGTTGAACGTAATTCCGTAGTCTTCTAACTCCTTTAGAATGGGTTCGTACACTTCTTTTGAAATTGGAAGCCGTACCCCCGGGGTAACTATCTCTTCATTCAGGATTTTGATGGCTGCAATAGCAACGGGTAGTCCCACAGTTTTTGCCATAGATGTATAGGTTTGATCATCTCCGATAGATACCATATTACTGTCTATTTGAAACTTCTTTCCATCTAGCTCGTAGCCAAATTTATGATACATTACTATCATGTCTTTGTCATCTTTGTCTAAGGTCCATTTATCGGTTAATATTCTCTGAAGAGCCTGGGCAGGAGTTGCATCTTTAATTCCAATCGTTTTCTCTCCGTTAAAAATATCAAGATCAATCAGTTTTTCCCACATAAGGTCATCTTGATCAATTTTTAAGCTATGGCGTAGTTTTAGCTCCACAGTATCAGTGGGAGAATAAGGTAAAAAAGCATTTACAAAATCCCGATAGGAAAGATTTTCAGAATCTGGCATTGTATAACTGTCGTCGGTCATTCCCAGTTGTACAAACATATTCCACGCTTTACTAAAGCCAACTCTTCTAATAGTTCCCCTGTATAAGGTAAGTATGTCCTTTAGTCCGTAAACCGATTGATACTTTAAGGAATTCCGGTTGGCGTATACTTCAAATTTTCCGTAGCCCTCAATATCTATAAACTCGGTTCTTCTAAAGAGTCGGTGATAAGGGATGTATTTGTATTTCCCTTCCTGAATAAATTCGGCAGCACCTCCTTGACCTGCCAAAACCACATTTCTGGGGTTCCAGGTAAATTTATAGTTCCAAAGATTATTGTCGCTTTCAGGTGCAATTAAACCACCTGTAAATGATTCAAAAAGGAGCATTTTGCCTCCTTTATCACGAATACGGTCAATAACTTGCATAGCACTCATATGATCGATACCGGGATCCAGACCAATTTCATTCATAAAAACAAGTCCTTTCGATTTTGCCTTCGGATGAAGTAATTGCATTTGATCACTAACATACGAAGCTGTTACCAAATGTTTTCCAAATTCTAAGCAATCTTTCGCCACTTCTATATGAAAGCGTGCCGGAAGCATCGATATGACTAAATCACTATTTTCAACCGCTTCCCGTCGTTGAGAATCGTTAAAAACGTCTAATAAAATTCCTCGTGCATTTGGATGGTCGCTTGTGAATTTTTGAGCGGCTTGAATCGATAGATCCCCAATCGTAATGAAAAGTTCTTCAGCTTCCGATTTGTCTAATAAATAACGAATTAAACTCGTTGCAGAACGTCCCGCTCCAATAATCAAAATATTTCTCATGCTAGGTTTTTTGTTAACTTTGTAGGGTTGAATCTAACAAAGCGAAAGTACTAAATTGTGTAATACTCTATGAATTATTTTGATAAAAAGATTGTAATTACAAGTTGTATATTGGCTGCTGTTACTATTGCAATTGGAGCCTTTGGGGCACACGGCTTAAAGGAGTTGGTTGATACTAATGCACTTAATACTTTCGAGACTGGAGTGAGATACCAGATGTATCATGTTCTCGCTTTATTAATTATTGGCTTTGCCGGAAAAATACCGCCAACTACTCGTAAATGGGTGTTTTGGTTTTTTATCTTCGGAATTATATTATTCTCCGGGTCGATTTACCTGTTATCCTTAAAGGAATTACTTCCTTTTGACGTTTCCTTTGTTGGACCTATTACCCCAATTGGAGGACTATTTTTCATAATTGGGTGGTTGCGTTTAGGGTATGGATTATTAACATTGAAGTAGTGATAATTATATTTTTTTAAACACGCTATCTCTAGGAGATTTATTATTTTTGTATCCACAACAATTAAATTTAGGTATGGTCACTAAAAACCAAACTACGAAAACGATTTCGCTGGATAATTACGGAATCAAAAATGCAAAAGTTAATTATCAACTTTCTTCAAAGGAACTTCATAACGAAACAATTAAAAAAGGACAAGGAAAAGTCGCCAACAATGGAGCTTTAGCGGTAGATACCGGAGAGTTTACCGGGCGATCTCCTAAAGATCGGTTTATTGTTAAGGATGATATTACCAGGGACAAAGTTTGGTGGGGAAATATTAATATACCTTTTCCTCCGGCTATGTTCGATGCTTTATATGATAAGGTAACCGATTATCTTTCAGAAAAAGAAATTTATGTGAGAGATAGTTATGCATGTGCCGACAAGGACTATAAGTTAAATATTCGTGTAATTAACGAATATCCTTGGTCGAATATGTTTGCCTACAATATGTTTTTACGCCCTACTGAAGATGAATTGGAGAATTTTGATGCAGAGTGGCTTATCGTAAATGCTCCGGGCTTTAAGGCAGATCCGAAAGTTGATGGAACCAGACAGCACAATTTCGCTATTCTGAATTTCACAAAAAAGATCGCCTTAATTGGTGGTACCGGTTATACAGGAGAAATTAAAAAAGGTATTTTTTCGGCTCTTAATTTTATTCTTCCGGTCGATAAAAATACAATGCCAATGCATTGCTCTGCCAATGTTGGAGATAATGGCGAAACTGCCATTTTCTTCGGATTGTCGGGAACCGGTAAAACAACACTTTCTGCAGATCCGGAAAGAAAGCTTATTGGTGATGATGAGCACGGATGGACTGCTGAAAACACTATCTTCAATTTTGAAGGTGGATGCTATGCTAAAGTTATAAATCTTTCCGAAGAAAATGAACCTGATATTTATCACGCAATAAAACCGGGAGCGATCCTCGAAAATGTGATAATGGATGAAAATGGTGAAGTGGATTATGCAGATACATCGATAACTCAGAATACACGCGTTAGCTATCCTATTTATCATATTGATAATATTCAGGAGCCTTCTATCGGGAAGAATCCGAAAAACATATTTTTTCTTACCGCAGACGCTTTTGGAGTTTTACCTCCTATTTCAAAACTGACTCCAGGACAAGCTGCTTACCACTTTATTAGTGGTTATACGGCAAAAGTTGCGGGAACAGAAGAAGGTATTAACGAGCCAACGCCAAGCTTTTCAGCTTGTTTTGGAGCGCCGTTTATGCCCTTACATCCTACTAAATATGCCGAAATGCTCAGTTCAAAAATGAAGGATGCCGGAGTAAATGTTTGGTTAATAAATACGGGATGGACAGGTGGACCCTACGGAGTTGGAAGTAGAATGAAGTTGAAATATACACGTGCTATGATCACCGCTGCACTAGACGGGGAACTGAAGGATGTTACTTTTGAAAAGCATCCAATTTTTGGTCTTCAAGTACCACAAAGTTGTCCGAATGTGCCAAACGAAGTTTTAAACCCAAGAGAGACTTGGAATAATAAAAAGGCTTACGACATTCAAGCGAAAGAATTAGCCGTATCCTTTAAAGAGAATTTTGCGAAGTTCGAAGAGTATGCAAACGCTGAAATATTAGCAGGTGCACCAATAGTATTATAATTAGTGCTTCATAAAACTAGAAAAGGCCCGCGAATAGCGAGCCTTTTTTAGTTTCTTCTAAGAGCAAAACTATTTTTTATGATTTACTTCTTTGATGTATTTTTCTAAGGCCATAGTCATAGAAGGTGTCTCCGGCGTGGGTGCCTGAATGTCTACACGTAATCCTTTTTCGTTGGCTGCTTTAACAGTGGTATTACCGAAAACGGCTATTCTGGTGTCTTTTTGCTCAAAATCAGGAAAGTTTTCGAATAAAGATTCGATACCGCTCGGACTAAAGAATACCAGAATATCGTAGTAAACATTTCGCAAATTACTTAAATCACTTACCACGGTCTTATAGAAAATACATTGTTTCCAATCTACTTTAAGTTCATTTAAAACATTTGGAATTTCAGGCTTCAATTTATCTGAAGAAGGAAGTAAAAATTTTTCGTTTTTGTATTTTTTAATAAGGGGCGATAATTCGGTAAACGTTCTTTTCCCAACATAAATCTTTCTCTTGCGATACACTACATATTTCTGAAGATAATAGGCTACCGCCTCACTCTGACAAAAATATTTCATAGAATCCGGAACCTTAAAACGTAATTCCTCAGAAATTCTAAAAAAGTGGTCAACAGAATTTCTGCTATTCAAAATAATTGCTGTATACTGAGTTAAATCAACCTTTTGGGAGCGAACATCCTTGCCCGAAACTCCTTCAACATGAATAAAAGGAACAAAGTCGATTTTTACCTTTTGCTTTTCTATTAAATCAAAATAGGGAGAGTTCTCGACTTTAGGCTCTGGTTGGGAAACCAAAATAGTTTTCACTTTCATGGGCAAATTAATTAACACTATATCAGTACCTTATAAAGAATAATATAGGGTGAAATTTCAAGTGCGCAAAGATACAAAATAAAATAGAAGAAATTACCTAAAATTAAATTTCCGCTCGTTTTATAACTGTAAAACAGTGCAATAGCATTTAACGCTAACATTGCCACTATGGTAGCAATGAGCATGTTTAATGAGGGTTCGGCAACATAGAAAAAAAATAAATTACCAATAAAAAAAAGTATGCCTAATAGATTTCGATAACTCAATTTTTGGTACAAGTAATTATTAACAATAGTGCCAATTGAAAAAACCTCCCCAATAATTTTTTCGAAAGAAAATTTAACCAAGACAAATACAATATAACCTGTACATATTTGAACGAATAGCCATGGGTTACTCTCAACTGTCTTCGGACTGGAAATTTTCAGGAATAAAAAAACAAAGAGAGATACTGAAATGATCTGCGTTATAAATAAAATTATATTAAACGGGTGTTTAATGTCTTCATTCTTGCCATGCACCAGAAAATATTTGTTTGTAAAAAAAAGTAGAATAAATTCTTGAAACCGTTTTGGATATAAGAACTTCGCTAGTGTAAAAAGTATAAGACAGGACATTAGGCAAAGAGTCACCCAATCCATAGAATCTGTATATCGTTCTAATTGTTGCACTAAAAAAGTTTACGCAAAGGTACTGTAAAATAAAACGCTTGAAAGTACTTGAATTAGATTTTCCTTCACAATTAATTAGGCAAAAAACGGTACATTTGCTCAAAAAAGAGGAGTATGACGAATGCCCTGGTGGTGGTACCCACTTATAACGAAATAGATAATATTGAACGCTTATTGCAGAATATCTTTTCGCTGCAAAGAAGCTTTGATGTTTTGATCGTTGATGATAATTCCCCCGATGGAACGGCAGAAGTAGTTAAACGACTTATGGAGGACTATAGTGAACGTTTGTTTTTGCTTGAACGCAAAGGTAAATTGGGTTTGGGGACAGCTTATATTGCTGGCTTTAAATGGGCACTACAAAGGGATTATAAATATATTTTTGAGATGGATGCCGATTTCTCACATAATCCAAATGACCTTATCCGGCTCTATAATGCATGTGATCGTGAAGGAAATGATATGGCTATCGGGTCACGTTATGTCACTGGTGTAAACGTTGTAAACTGGCCTATGAGCAGAGTTCTAATGTCATGGCTGGCGTCGAAGTATGTACGTTTAATAACGGGTATGAATATTTACGATACCACAGCCGGTTTTATTTGTTATAGAAGAGCTGTATTAGAGAAAATAAATCTCGATAAAATTAAGTTTGTGGGTTATGCGTTTCAAATTGAAATGAAATTTAAAACCTATCTCAGTAAATTTAAAATTAAAGAAGTTCCAGTGGTCTTTACAGACCGCACCAAAGGAGAATCTAAAATGAGCAACGGAATTATTTCCGAAGCAATCTTTGGAGTATTGGCTATGAAATTAAAAAGTATATTTAATCGTCTTGATATTTAATGAAAACAATTTTAATTAAAAATGCAACTATTGTCAATGAAGGTAAATCCTTTAAAGGGGATGTGCGTATAGAAAATGACCTTATTGCAGAGGTTTCTGAAAGTATAAGTGTGAAATCTTCGGAAACTACAGTGATTGATGCCGATGGATGTTACCTGATTCCAGGGATGATAGACGATCAGGTACATTTTAGAGAACCGGGACTTACGCATAAAGCGACTATTGAAACTGAATCTAAAGCTGCCGTAGCGGGAGGTATTACAAGTTTTATAGAAATGCCTAATACTGTACCTCAAGCTACTACTATCGAACTGCTAGAAGAAAAGTTTGATATTGCTAAGAATTCGTCTTGGGCAAATTACTCTTTTATGTTTGGTGGAACCAACGACAACCTGGATGAAATTCTTAAAGTGGATGAATCAAAAGTAGCAGGCTTAAAGCTATTTCTCGGCTCTTCTACCGGAAATATGCTGGTGGATGACCCTAATGTTCTGGAGAACATCTTTAGTAAAACAAAACTTCTTATTTCGGCTCACTGTGAAGATGAAGCAACGATTAAAAAAAATATGCAAGCGCATCTGGCCGAATATGGTGAGGATATTCCCATAGAAAAGCATCCTATCATCAGAAGTGAAGAAGCTTGTTATATTTCATCGTCGAAGGCGATAGAACTTGCAAAAAAAACCGGAGCCAGACTTCATGTTTTTCATCTTTCAACTGAAAAGGAGACGCATCTCTTTAGCAATAAAAAACCGCTTTCAGAAAAAAAAATCACCGCCGAAGTTTGTATCCACCACCTTTGGTTCACTGATGCAGATTACGCCGCTAAAGGAACTAAGATAAAATGGAATCCTGCTGTTAAAACGCAAAAAGATAAGGACGGACTCTGGAAAGCACTAAATGATGATAGAATAGATGTGATAGCCACCGATCACGCACCTCATACGCTTGAAGAAAAAAACAATATTTACACCAAAGCACCTTCCGGGGGTCCGCTTGTACAACACGCGATTGAAGCTTTGTTTGAAATGCATCACAAAGGATATATTACAGTTGAAAAATTGGTGGAGAAAACTGCTCACAACCCGGCAATTTTATTTCAGATAAAAGACAGAGGCTTTGTAAAAAAAGGATTCAAAGCAGATCTGGTATTGGTAAATCCATTAGCTCCCTGGACTGTTAATAAAGAGAATATCGCTTATAAATGTGGCTGGTCTCCTTTTGAAGGAACAACTTTCAAGTCGAGAGTTACACATACTTTCGTCAATGGTATTCTGGTTTATGAAAATGGCAAATACCCCAATAGAAGTATGCCCGAACGTCTAACTTTTAACCGCTAATGAAATACCTTCTCTGTATCGTACTTTCTGTATTGATTTTTGGATGTCAGGATGTGAAACGTCCCGAAAAACCAGAAAATCTTATACCAAAAGATCAGATGGTGGACATCCTCACTGAGACTTATTTGATAAATGCTGCACGAAGTTATGATATAAAGGAAATAAGAAAAAAGCAACTGAAACTGGATTCCTTTATTCTAAAAAAGTTTAAAATAGACAGTTTGCAATTTGCTAAAAGTAACGAATATTACACTGCCGATTTGAACACCTACAACTCTCTGTTTGTAAAGGTGGAAGAAAAACTAAATGCAATTAAAAATCGTACCGATAGTGTTTACAAGGTGATTGAAGAAAAACGCGCAGAAAAGCGTCGGCAGGACAGTATAAAAGGGCTAAATCTTGATAGTATCGATGCGATTGAAAAGGATACATCCAATATCTTTCTCAATAAACCACGGCAGCTTATCGACCCAATAGAATTAAACGATACTCAGGAATCTTTAGAATAATTTTCAGCGACACGTCTTAAGGTCTCACGATAATGGGTAAATTGAAAATTTAGATCGGTCGTAATTTTAGATGCATCGTAAAAGGATGTTTTATATAAAGAGTCTACAGTCGGTCTTAAAAGTTTTCTTTTTGTTCTGAAAATCTTGTTGAAAAACCAATCGAGATTACTGAATACGACTAATTTCCATTTGGCGATAGATTTTCGCGGCGGTTTTTTATGAAGTAAAACGGCTAATTCTGATAGTAATTCTCGGTGATATATATTTTTCCCAACTAGTATATATTTTTGATTCACAATATTACATTTCATTAATTGGATCATAATTGAAACTACATCCTGTACATCTACCATCCCCACTCCACCCGAAGTATAAAAAGGTATTTGCTTATCGGCCATTTTTACAATTACCCCACTCCCCGAATTCCAGTAACCAGAACCAAAGATCACTCCGGGATTTACAATTACAGCATCAAGGCCCTCTTGTGTACCTCGCCATACTTCCATTTCGGCCCCGTATTTAGTAATGCTATACACATTGTTGTTCTCCTCGGGAATCCAATGTGTTTCCTCTGTAATGAGTGTTCCGTCATCCGTTTTACCGAGTGTTGCAATAGAACTAACATAACACAGTTTTTTAACCTTATGCAAAAGAGATAGATTTACAACATTAGCCGTTCCTTCAATGTTGGCTTTTTTGAGTTTTCGGTAGTGTTTTGGGTTAAAACTGATATATGCAGCAGCATGATACACATGAGTGATACCTTTAAATGCTTCAGTGAGTGCAGGGACATCGATAATATCTGCTTCAACCCAGTCAATTCTTTTAAACAGTTCTTCGGAAGTTTCAGTGTAATAAGAAAACACTTTCTTGACCGAATTGATATTGCTCGATTTTCGATGAATAGCCCGAACGGTGTCATTCTCTTTCAGAAGAAAATATAACAAATGTGAACCTACAAGACCTGTTCCGCCGGTGACTAATATCATAAGTCAAAAATACTCTTTTTTCTATTACGCTTTCATTTTCTAAACCAACTGCATACCTTTACGCAAAATTAAAAATTAGCATGAAAAATTTTGTTGAAGAACTGCAATGGCGAGGAATGGTGCACGATGTAATGCCCGATACCGAGGAACATCTAATGGAAGAAATGCGTTCCGCCTATATTGGCTTCGATCCTACGGCAGATTCATTACACATTGGGAATTTAGTACCTATCATGCTATTGTCGTTTTACCAGCGTTGCGGTCATAAACCTTTTGCTTTGGTTGGAGGCGCAACCGGAATGATTGGTGATCCTTCGGGGAAATCCAGCGAACGAAATTTGTTAGATGAAGAAACCCTTAGGCATAATCAAGAATGTGTTCATAACCAGTTATCACAATTTTTAGATTTTTCATCAGGCGCTAAGAATGAAGCTGTAATGGTGAATAATTACGACTGGATGAAAGAATTCTCTTTTCTCGATTTTATTCGTGATGTAGGAAAACATATCACCGTCAATTATATGATGGCGAAGGATTCAGTAAAAAGTAGGTTGACGGGTGAAGGTGCCGATGGGATGTCCTTTACTGAATTTACCTACCAACTAGTGCAGGGTTATGATTTTTTACATTTATTTCAAAATTATGGCTGCACCTTACAAATGGGTGGAAGTGACCAGTGGGGAAATATTACTACCGGTACCGAATTAATTCGCAGAATTGGTGGAGGAAAAGGCTATGCGTTAACTTGCCCCTTAATCACAAAAAGTGACGGCAGTAAGTTTGGAAAAAGTGAAGGTGGGAATGTTTGGTTGGATGCAAAACGAACTTCTCCGTATAAATTTTATCAATATTGGCTAAATACCAGTGATGAGGATGCTGAAAAATATATTAAGATATTCACATTTTTAGATAAAACAAGTATAAATAATCTGGTTGCTGAACATAAAGAAGCTCCACACGTGCGCATTCTACAAAAACGCTTAGCACAAGAAGTTACCACTACGGTTCATAGCGAAGAAGCCTATGAGAAAGTTGTGAAAGCTTCAGAAATATTATTCGGTAAGTCAACTTCTGAAGATCTTAAAACGCTGGACGAACAGACTTTCTTAGATGTATTTGAAGGTGTACCACAGGCCGAAATAGCAGAATCTGAATTGAACAACGGACTGGATATAATTGGTGCACTCGCTGAAAAAACGGCTTTTTTAAAATCGAATGGGGAAGCGCGTCGGGCACTTAAAGAAAACTCAATTTCAGTAAATAAAGAGAAAGTAAACGATGCCTTTGTTGTGACAAAAGATGACCTGATTAATGGTCAGTTTGTATTGTTGCAACGTGGTAAAAAGAATTATTTCATCATAAAGGTTATATAAGTAAATCCCCAAACCTAATCGATTTGGGGACATACCAACTAACCAACCTAATTATGAATGGGAAATTAATTTCCCTCCATCACTATATTTTTCCAATTATCGTCTGCTTGTTTTTGCAGCGCCTCCGGACTCTCATCATTCCATTTGTCGAGAGTATTTATACCCCAGCTATTGTAGAAAAGATATAATTTACCATCAACCACCTGAAATGTTTTAGGGTTCACACCCACCTTTTCACCTTTTTGTGCGACCGCATAGGCACAGTAACCCCCGTACTGCGGAATATATTGTTGCGGATCCTTCTTGAAGATTTCTAAGTTTTTTTGAGAACTAAATTTATATTTTACTCCGTTGAAGGAAGTATTAAAACCTTCCACCCCTTTTTTTGCCTCATTCGAAAAATAGGCAACAACATCGTACCCTTCTGCGGCATACCCCTTTTTAGTGTTTACATGCTGTTGTGAAAAACCTATGGAGGTAAGAAAGAACACGGCTACGATTAATATATTTTTCATAGTACAGTCTTGGTCGTTTTGCTTTAAGTTAACTAACATTTTTACAAATAATTTGTTACTTCCGGATATGGAATTATCGAACTAATTAGAAGCGCGATACTTTCTTTTGCGATAAGGGTTATGCTAATGAGAATTGCCACCACAAGAATTGCCACCGACAGATTGTTCTTCTGTATTTCTTTAAACTCGTTTACTCCTTTAGTTAGAATCGAAAATAAAAAGAAAACCGATGCATTAATTACTAAAGACGCGATAAAACCAATTAATAGGTAGAGGCAAGAATACATAATGATCGTTCCAAAATCAACGGTATCCGACTGATTTGAGCTTATACGAATTACATTGGTAATAGATGGTAAAATTTCACTCAGAATAATTCCAATAGAGAGTATTATTCCTGAAGTAAATATCGTAAAAGACAGATTGTGACCGTGTAAGTCTTCTTTTCTGAAAAATAACCGTTTCAGTATTTTATAAGATATAAATATCACAAATACGGTGATTACGATTGAAAAAATTATTTCTAAAAGTGCAAGTGTAAATAGTTTAGTATTCATAATTGTATTATTTACTGGTAAGAACAACGTTCCAATGGGTTATATCATTAAATGTCGCCGGCAAATCTCCGACACGGAAGTATTTTGCTGTTGTTTCCCACACAGCGTATTTTTTTCCATTATAAATTTTGTGTAAACCGGTGGTTGGAAGCTGAATTCCGATGATCGAATGACGATAAAAATCACTATTCAATATGGCCACATCATAATTGAAATATTTCAGAATTGAATATATCAACACCGTGCGTGTATCACAATCTCCCTTTAAATTCTGTATAAAACTAACAGGATTTTGAATACCATAAGCAACATTTCCAATACAACATTCAGGGCATCTCTCGAGAATCGTTTTGATGTCGTCGTCATAGTATTCCGGGGGGAGACATGCATCTTGAAAGACAAATGAATACGGAATATCCTGTATACAACTCACCACCATCTCAGCAAATTCCATTTGATTGAGTTTTTTTTCATTGTTGATCTTAGTAAAGGTGTCAATCACCAGATCGAGACTGGGAGTATCTTTCTTATCGATAAAATGGTACAGATTTCCCCAAAAATTTCCACCAGATGGAGGTATAAAATTATTGATATAATTTTTGAGTTTAGTGTAATCACGCTCACGAACAGTTAAGTCGCCGGTATAATTATTACCATAATTGTCTTTCCAAATCCGGCTACTTTTAAACACAGGAATAGTGTCATTCTGTTCAAGAATGATATCGTTTGTCACTATTTCTTCGGTAGAAAAAGTATCGTTTTCCAATTCGAATGATTTCAAAAGATTAAGCATAATTCCACCCATGATCTGCAATCCGAAGAAAATTAAGAAAATCACAATCCCGTTTCTTAGCAAAGCTTTAAGAGAGGGTCGACCCAGTAATTTAGAGATTAGTAGTATTGCAACTACTACCGCAATCAATAGCGCAACAATATTTGTAATTCCCGTGATAACTTTGATAAAACCGAAGCACACCACAGTTAGAACCATTGTCATAAAGATCCAAAGACAGCCATCACTTGTAGTTTGTTGCTTCTGTGCCATTAAAGTACCATTAGGTTGCAGCCGCGTATATCGCTGGTATCAAATCTACCTAAAATTTCAAAACATCCATCTGAATGGAGCTTGCCGAGATCTTGAGTAGCGATAAAGGAACAGGAGTAAAAGTTCGCGAGGTCTATAACATTAATACCTCCGGTCTTTCCAGCGATTAACGTGAATGAATCTTCCGGATCTCGTGTAAGTACCCTCATCCATGGAGGGGTAGTGAAAAGTCCGTTGCCCTTAGAATATGCCTGTGAAAGCAGTTCGGTCATCCCGTATTCACTATGAATTTCTGAAACGCCAAATCCTGATTTTAGAATGTCATGTAATTCTTCTTTGACCAATTCTTTGCGCTTACCTTTCATACCGCCGGTTTCCATCACAATCGTGTTTTCTAACTTAAAGGTTCGTTTTTCTATCAGGTCTAATAAAGCATACGAAACGCCCAAGAGTAAGGTCTTTTTTTTCTGAGCCTCAAGATAAATAAGCTTTTCGATCAGCGATTCTAAATCGTTTAAATAAAAACCGCTATGACTAGTTTCACTCTTTTTAATTAGTTGATCCACCATATAGATCAAGGATGAACCTTTACGCTCCAGGTAGGAAGGCAATAATGCGAGAATCACCAAATCTGCAGGATTTCCATACGCATTTTCGAATGCTTTCATAAAGCTCCTTTCGTACACATCAAGTTTTGCTACTAAATGTTTACTGCTTATACTTCCTGTCGTACCACTACTGGTAAAAATGGCTTCTTCTGAAAAACCGTCGGCGAGCACCGTATGACTTTTAAAAAATTGAATTGGAAGAAAGGGAATATCGGATGTTTTCGTAATTGAATCGGGGCCGATTCTTAGTAGTTGGCAAAATTCGTGATATACTTTTACGTTTTCATATTGAAACCGAAAGACCTTTATGGCCAACGCTTCAAAATCTTCTTCAGAAGTAATAGAAAAAATTTCTTTTTCCAGCATTGAGTTTTCAGAATGAATCCATTTCAAAAATAGGGAATAAATGAAAGTTTCTGCAAGATCAGAAGCTTTTAAATATTAGGATCAATATGAGAGGCTGCGGATTGTAAAAAACAAACTTAAAATAACTTATCACAATGGGTACAAGGGTTATTTCTTACTTGTTTGAGAATGCATTTTATGTTACCTAACTGTTAACAATCACTAGTACAATACGGTGAAAAGGTATTTAGTAGTATCTTTAATTTTTGAATATAAAAACAGGCAATGAAGAAAAAAGAGACACGAATTCTATTGGTAGATGATGAACCCGATATTTTAGAAATTGTTGGATATAACCTTTCTTCAGAAGGTTATGATGTATATACAGCAGAGGATGGGCTGAAAGCTATTTCAAAAGCCAAAAAACACAGGCCACATCTTATAATTATGGATGTTATGATGCCTAAAATGGATGGAATCGAAGCTTGTGAAAAAATACGGACTCTTCCCGAACTTTCAGAAACGGTGATTACTTTTCTAACTGCCCGGGGGGAAGACTATTCGCAGGTAGCCGGCTTCGAAGCTGGTGCAGACGATTATATCACTAAACCTATTAAGCCAAAAGTGCTCATTAGTAAAGTCAAAGCTCTTTTAAGGCGATTTAAAGAAACCGACTCAGAAGAACTACCCATGAGATTGGGAGATTTAGTCATAAATAGAGAAGAATATAAAATAATGATCGGGAAGGAAGAAATAGTGCTGCCGAGAAAAGAATTTGAGCTATTAGCCCTGTTAGCGTCAAAGCCCGGTAAAGTATTTAAGCGGGAAGATATATTGAATCGTGTTTGGGGTAATCAGGTTGTAGTAGGAGGAAGAACTATAGATGTTCACATCAGAAAGCTTCGTGAAAAAATTGGCGATGATAAATTTAAGACTGTAAAAGGAGTTGGATATAAGTTCGTTGAATAATGGCGCAGGGATTTAAAAAGACATATACATTTGCGGCATATACTTCAACGTATATTACGTTGATTCTAACACTTATGGTGACTGTCTTTTTCTATGTTCTTGAAATAATTAATTTTTGGTTTTTAATCGGTTTTGCTGTTGTTTGCTATCTCTTTTCATTTTTTATAATTCAATACAGAGTAGAGCGATTTATATACAGAAGGATTAAGAAAATTTACGATGAGGTAACATTGTTGGATGCAACTACTTTTAGCAAAGAGCAAATAACCACCGATATGGCAACATTAACAAAGGAGATTGGTCGTTTTGCCGAAAATAAAAAATTAGAAATCGAAACACTTAAAATTCGGGAGAATTACAGAAAAGAATTTATCGGTAACATTTCTCACGAATTAAAGACTCCACTATTTACGGTCCAAAGTTATATTTTAACGCTATTGGACGGTGCTATAGACGACAAAAGTGTTCGAAAAAAGTACCTGCAACGTGCGAGTAAAGGTGTAGAGCGATTAACATATATCATAAAAGACCTCGACATGATCACCAGGCTTGAGGCGGGCGGTTTGGATCTCAATAAGAAGAATTTCGATATTGTAAGATTGGTTCGAAATGTTTTCGACCTGTGTGAAATGAAAGCTGCCAAGAAAAACATCAGTTTACTTTTCGACATTGATTACTCGAAACCCATCATGGTATATGCAGACATGGAGCGTATTCAGCAAGTGTTAACTAATCTCGTGATTAACTCAATAAAATATGGAAAGCAAGACGGAACTACCGAGATAAGTATAGAACACCTGATTAAAAACAGGGTAATTGTTAGGGTCACCGATAACGGAGAAGGAATTGAAAAAAAGCATCTTGCACGAATCTTCGAACGTTTTTATCGCGTGGATCAAAGCGGTTCGCGTAGGGAAGGGGGCAGCGGTTTGGGACTTTCAATCGTTAAACATATTATTGAAGCGCATAATGAGAAAATTTATGTTGAGAGTCAGATTTCTATAGGTTCAGAATTTTCATTTACCCTCGAAAAGTCCAAATAATTTGCTAAAATCGGTTTTTGATTGATATTTCGGAAGGCCCTTATACATAGCTATTTCAACAATTCTATTTGCTGTGAAGTTGTCTTGTTTAGAATACGGAGCTATTCCTGATTCCTTTAAACGTTTCGCCAGATATTCCTGTTCATACTGTCCGGGAGTAGGAATAAAAAAAGCCTTTTTCCCTAATACGGAAAGATCCATAAGCGTTGTATAGCCCGGGCGTGAAATAATAATATCACTTTGGTTTATAGCTGTTTCTAAATCTTTAGTTTGCATGAAATTGACAATTGTGATATTACGAATGATATTAGTTGTTTGTCTAACTTCAATCTTTCCTCTTACCAACAATATTTTTTTAGAATTTCCTAAAAACGCTTCCATCATGGTTTTCTCGAATATCTCTCGTTGCGGTTCGGGGCCGGAAATTAGCACAAAAATATCGTACTTAATTGGTAGTTTTTTTGGCTTAATTCTACTCAGTATTCCAACATACTTAATATTGATATTTGTTTTAATTAAATGACCTAATCTTCCACTCAGGTTAGGAGCTGTGGCAACATCGGGAACCCAGCATTCGTTAAACTGTTTAATTACTTTCTGATGTATTCGGCTACTTAAAAAGGAGGTACTTCCTGTTAATACATTGAGTTGATGCGTAATAAAAACCGATGGGACTTCTTTACTTCTAACTCCAAATCTATTGTCACTTATAATCCCATCAATCTGTATTTCAGAAAGTAATTTCTCAGTCATTCTTTTTTCTGAAGCGATCGTTTTTTTAATCTTCGGAAGCTTCAACAAGAGTGACCATTTAAAATAGGCACCGTTTTTAGGATAGGTAATGTTATACGATGGTAGTTCTACCCAATATAATTCAGGGAATTCTTTCCGAAGTAGTAAAAGTGCAGCTCCGTCGGAAGCGATGACAACATCAAATCCGTGTTTTAAAAGTTCGCTTATGATAGGAATACAACGTGTTGCATGTCCCAAACCCCAATGCAAGGGTGCAACTAAAATTGTCTTTTGTTTTTTGGTCACTTTAAGTAATTCGTATAAAAAGTTTAAAAACAAAGGTAACGATTCTCTTCAGGGTGAATATTTGTTTAATTTTACCAAAAAATTTATTCGTGGGAAGTAAAAACAAACTGAAACGTTTTAGAGAAAATGAAACCTTTGCTAATGTTATCCAGCCAACCAGGGAGGAAATATTCGATAATACACATAAATTAAAGGGGAATTGGAGGAGAGATTTCTTCAAAAATGAAAACCCGATTGTACTTGAATTGGGATGTGGAAAGGGTGAATATTCAATTAATCTTGCAAAATTAAACCCCGATAAAAACTTTCTTGGCATCGATATTAAGGGTGCACGTTTTTGGAGAGGTGCAAAAACAGCGCTGGAGGAGAAGATTGGAAATGTTGGCTTTTTACGTATTCAGATTGAACTTATAGATCATCTTTTTTCTGAAAATGAAATAGACGAAATTTGGATTACCTTCCCCGACCCCCAAATAAAGTACAAGCGTACAAAACACCGTCTCACAAATATTGAGTTCTTGAATAAATACAAAAAAATATTGAAACCGGATGGGATTGTACATCTCAAAACTGATAGTGAATTTATGCATGGATACACCCTGGGTTTATTGCATGGCTTAGATGAAGTCATTGAATATGCGCATCACGATGTTTACGGAAATGATCAATCCCCAAAGGAGGTCACCCAAATTCAAACATTTTATGAAAGTCAGTATTTGGAAAAAGCTAAAAAGATAACCTATGTTAGGTTTAGATTTCGTTAGGTAGAATTTCGTTATATTCACCGGGCAAAGACTATTTATGGCTATAGTTTATAACTTTATTATTTTTTTTATAGCAGCATTTATTGGTGTCGTTCCCCCGGGACTTTTAAATATGTCTGCCGCTAAAATAAGTATGAAGGAAGGCAGGAAGGCAGCCATATTATTTTCTATCGGCGTGTGTGCTACTGTGGTCCTTCAAACATTTGTGGCCTTGCTTTTTGCAAGATATTTAGATAAGAACCCCGAGATAGTAGATATGCTACAAAAAGTGGCACTTGGCATATTTATTTGCATTACCATTTACTTTTTTTTTATAGCAAAGGACACTCGAAGGGAAATCCCTGATCCGGTACGCAAATCAAAAACAAATCGGTTTTTTACAGGAATGTTTCTCGGCGCATTAAATTTATTACCCTTACCATTCTGGGTTTATGTAAGTATTACTTTTGCAGGATTCGGGTGGTTTCAGTTTACACATACAGGTTTGTTAGTCGCGATAATTGCCTCAGGACTGGGAACATTTGTAATGCTCTCCTTATATGTACAATTCTTTAAAAGCAAGGTTAATAATTCGGCCTTCAAGATTAATATGAATTATGTTATAGGGTTAATCACTGCTATAATCTCTATCATCACACTCCTTAAAATTTTCAGGGAAATATAATTATGGCAGAAGTTAATTTTTTTGAAAGGGTTTATCAAGTTGCTAAATGTATTCCCTACGGAAGGGTTACCAGCTATGGTGCTATTGCCAAATATTTAGGGGCAGCCGGGAGTGCTAGAATGGTAGGATGGGCTATGAATGCATCAAGTAAAAATTCTGATATTCCTGCACATCGCGTGGTGAACAGGAAAGGACTTCTAACCGGAAAACATCACTTCGACGGAACAAATTTGATGCAACAACTACTCGAAAGTGAGGGGATCGTGGTTGTTGAAAATCAGATACAAAATTTTGAAACTCTTTTTTGGGACCCGATGAAGGAATTGTAAGATTCAATGTTCAGGGTTTCAATTTCTTCCCCTTTGTTCCCTTATTTCACTATAAATCATTTCAATCTAACCCTTTCGGTTTTTGAAGTTTTCCGACTATCTTTGCATTTAGAATTAGTCTAAGTAAGGTTAGATAATAATTGCATGAAATCTATGAAGCTACATAAACAAGATATATACAAGGCCTTGGAAATGGTTACTATCGCAGGAGAAGGCAAGAATATGGTGGAGAGCGGTGCTGTTCAAAATATAGTAACATTCGCAGATGAGGTAATTGTTGATTTAAAATTATCTACTCCTGCTTTACATATTAAAAAACGTGCGGAGGCGGATGTTATTAAAACGATTAAGGAAAATGTCTATGCCGATGCTAAAGTTATTGTCAATATTAAGGTAGAAGCTCCGGCGAAACCCAATAATCCCAATCTCATAAAAGGGAAAGCAATTCCGGGAATTCAGAATATTGTCGCCGTTGCGTCGGGTAAAGGTGGTGTTGGTAAATCTACAGTTACGGCAAATTTGGCAGTTACGCTTTCAAAGATGGGCTTTAAAGTTGGAGTTTTAGATGCAGATATTTATGGTCCTTCCATTCCAATTATGTTCGACGTTGCTTCAGAGAAACCACTATCAGTAAATATAGATGGAAAAAGTAAGATGAAGCCGATTGAAAATTATGGTGTAAAGATTTTGTCAATCGGATTCTTTACACAACCCAATCAAGCAGTAATCTGGCGCGGACCAATGGCTTCAAAGGCCTTAAATCAATTAATTTTCGATGCAGCTTGGGGTGAATTAGACTTTATGTTGGTCGATCTGCCACCGGGAACAGGAGATATTCATTTAAGTATAATGCAATCGTTACCCATCACCGGGGCGGTTGTGGTTAGTACTCCGCAAACCGTAGCTTTAGCCGATGCTCGTAAGGGGGTGGCAATGTTCCAACAAGAGAATATAGATGTTCCTGTTTTAGGAATCATAGAGAACATGTCTTATTTCACACCGGAAGAGTTGCCAAATAATAAATATTATATCTTCGGAAAGGAAGGTGCCAAACATCTAGCGGAAGATCTGGAAGTGCCGTTTTTGGGAGAATTACCCTTAGTACAAAGCATACGTGAAGCAGGGGACGCAGGAAGGCCTGCAGCTTTGCAAACTGCGACACCGCTTGAAGAAGCATTCGAATCGATTACGAAGCGGGTTGTTGAAGAAACTGTTCGAAGAAATGAAAATCTGCCACCAACTGAAGCAATCAAAATAACCACTATGGCCGGCTGTAGTGCAATTAAGAAATAATATGGAAGCACAAGAATTAACAGCCAAAATTGAAATGGCACTCGATGAAATTCGTCCGTTTCTTCAAAGTGATGGTGGAGACATTTCACTGTTATCGGTTGATGAGGAAGGTAAAATTGTCAGGGTTCAATTGGAAGGTGCCTGTGTGGGATGCTCGGTAAATCAGATGACTTTGAAGAGCGGAGTGGAAATGACTATTAAAAAACACGCACCTCAAGTAGAGCAAGTGATTAATGTGCAAAACTGATTCTCATCATATTAATAAAGTCAAATTAAAATTATTTTTACCCCTAAATTTTTAGATCATAGTTTATGATTGAAACAGACATCTTAATAATTGGCGCCGGACCAACAGGTCTTTTCACGGTTTTTGAAGCCGGACTTTTAAAACTAAAATGTCATCTTATTGATGCACTTCCTCAACCGGGGGGCCAATGTTCAGAAATATATCCCAAAAAGCCAATTTACGATATACCCGCTTTTCCCGAAATTCTGGCAGGTGATCTCGTAGATAATTTATTGAAACAAATCGAACCGTTTCAACCCGGATTTACGTTGGGTGAACGCGCCGAAACCATTGATAAACTAGACGATGGTACTTTTATAGTCACTACCAGTAAAGGCACGAAACATCATGCACCAATAGTGGCAATTGCCGGGGGCCTAGGTAGTTTCGAACCCAGAAAACCACCTATTACCAATATCGCAAATTTTGAAGACCATGGGGTTGAATACATCATCAGAGATCCGGAATTATATCGTGATAAGGATGTTGTAATTTCCGGGGGCGGCGATTCGGCTTTAGACTGGAGCATTTATCTTACTGATATCGCTTCGAGTGTTACCTTAATTCATCGAAGAAATGAATTTAGAGGTGCTTTGGATAGCGTTGAGAAGGTGCAGGAATTGAAGAATTTGGGAAAGATCGAATTAATCACTCCCGCCGAGGTTGTAGGAATTGTTGGGGATAAAAAAGTTGAAGGGGTCACTATAAAACGCGGTGCAGAAGTATTTAACAGGACTTGTGATCATTTTATCCCACTGTTCGGCTTGGCTCCAAAATTAGGTCCGATCGCAGATTGGGGACTGGAAATAGAAAAAAACGCGATAAAGGTCGATAATAGTCTGGATTATCAAACCAATATACCCGGAATTTATGCCATTGGTGATGTAAATACATATCCGGGGAAACTAAAACTGATTCTTTGTGGATTTCACGAAGCCACATTAATGTGCCAAAGTGCATACCAACGCATATTCCCCAATAAAAGATATGTAATGAAATATACCACTGTGGGAGGTGTTGAAGGATTCGATGGTAGTAAAAAAGAAGCACCTAAGGCTGTGGTAAAATCTATTAATTAATTGGAGATGTGCGTTAGGGATAGCAGCGTATATCCTGCAAACGCAGATTGAAGCGAATAGCCCGACGCAGAAGGAGCAAAGCGAACTTTTGGGGAACGCCCAAACAAATAGAAATGACAGATATAAAAATTACCATAATAGATCGGGAGGGGATTGCACACGAAGTGGAAGCGCCTATCGATATGAATATGAACCTGATGGAAATTGTTCGTTCTTATGAACTGGCTCCGGAAGGCACGATTGGAATTTGTGGTGGAATGGCTATGTGTGCTTCTTGTCAATGTTATGTTTTAAGCGATCATGAACTTCCTGAAATAAGTTACGATGAGGATGCTATGCTGGCTGAAGCATTTAATGTAAAAGACAACAGTAGATTGGGATGCCAAATACATATGAAACCCGAACTGGAAGGTTTAAAAGTGGAACTGGCACCAGAAGTTTGATCTAGGTGGTTATATAACTTGTCATCTTTTGCGGACCCTCTAACAGAATCCTTATCACTTTGAGGGTACCATCTTCGGTAGTTGCAATTTGCCACTTTATTAGTGAAATCTTCCCGTTTTCAATTTCAAGTCCGGTGATACTACGAGGATGCACACAACTCCCGTCATTAAAATAGGCAATATCTCCCGGCTCGGGGAAACGCGGTCTGTGCGTATGTCCTGTAATCGTAAAGATGTTTTTGTTGTCAATAATCCATTTTTTTGTACGTCTTTCTACTTTTATGAGCTCTCTGTAATTTTTCGCGGGGCTCGTTGGATCGCTGATCCCAAAAACCTGCAGTTGCCTCCATAAAACCCGCACCATAAAACGATTAAATTTCCATCCTCGATAGTTCATCCAATCTGCCTGATGGCCGTGTAGCATAAAGATCTCTTGTTTGGTGTCTTCGTGCTCTAATACTAATCCTTCGGGTATCTTGATTCCGGGGAAAAGAGGTTCATCCCTTCCTGTAATTTTGTTGAAATAGCTGTAGAGATTTTTTTCTAAGAAGTTTTTATTCTGAAAAACCATGTCGTGATTCCCCAGCAGTTTGAATAGCCTGCCCTCAGAGAAAAAAAGTCGCATAAGATCGTAGACATTCTGATGGGCCTCAAAAATAGATTTAAATTCGATATTTTCCCAAAGTTCATCACCATCTCCAAGTTCACAATAGGTGAATCCCGATACGTAATAGTGTTTCAACGCGTGAAAATAGATATTTCGATTATTAGCAAAATCGTCTGCGAAACTATTGTCGCCCCGATGGCAGTCACTAAAAATGATAAATTTGGAACTATCGTTAAAAGAAATGCGGGGTGCCGACTTATACGCATTGCTAATTCTGGTTTGAGACGACATTCTTTAACTTAGAGTTATTTTTATTACTTTCTGAAAGATACAATTTCCCCAATGTTTTTTCAAAACCGAATGCATAAAAAAGGGCTTCAGAAAATCTGAAGCCTTTTTTATATAAGAAATTCATTGTTTTATTTAAACGCGTTAAAACCGGTAATGTCAAGACCTGTAATCAGTAAGTGAATATCATGAGTTCCTTCGTAAGTGATCACACTTTCTAAATTCATCATATGACGCATAATACTGTATTCGCCGGTAATACCCATTCCGCCTAACATTTGTCTGGCTTCACGGGCAATTTTAATTGCCATATCCACATTATTTCGCTTTGCCATAGAAATCTGTGCTGAGGTAGCGCGGTCTTCGTTTTTTAACTGGCCTAATCTGAAGGCGAGCAGTTGTGCCTTTGTGATTTCTGTGATCATTTCAGCTAATTTCTTCTGTTGTAATTGAAAGGCACCAATTGGTTTTCCAAACTGAATACGCTCTTTTGAATATCTCAAGGCTGTATCGTAGCAATCCATCGCTGCTCCAATGGCTCCCCAGGCAATTCCAAAGCGGGCCGAGTCTAAACACCCAAGCGGAGCGCCTAATCCCGATTTGTTTGGCAAAAGATTTGCCTTTGGAACTTTCACATCCTGAAAAATCAATTCTCCTGTTGCACTTGCGCGAAGTGACCATTTATTATGAGTCTCGGGAGTGCTAAAACCTTCCATACCACGTTCAACTATTAAGCCATGAATACGCCCACTTTCATCCTTAGCCCATACTACTGCAACATCACAAAAAGGTGAGTTTGAGATCCATAGTTTTGCTCCATTTAGCAAATAGTGATCGCCTTTATCTTTAAAATTTGTGACCATGCCAGCGGGGTTACTACCGTGGTCAGGTTCAGTAAGACCAAATGAACCCATCCATTCACCGGTGGCAAGTTTTGGTAAATATTTCTTACGTTGTTCCTCGTTTCCGTATTTCCATATAGGATACATCACCAGCGAAGATTGAACAGAAGCGGTACTTCTAACTCCACTATCACCACGTTCTATTTCCTGCATGATCAATCCGTAGGAGATTTGATCTAACCCTGCACCGCCATATTCCTCAGGGATATAAGGGCCAAAGGCACCAATTTCTGCAAGTCCGGGAATAATCGATTTCGGAAACTCGGCTTTTTGAGCCGCATCTTCAATAATCGGTGAAACATCGCGCTTTACCCATGCGCGGGCAGCATCGCGAATTAATTTATGTTCTTCGGTGAATAAATCGTCTAGATTGTAATAATCGGGAGCTTCAAAAAGATCGGGTTTCATGTGTTTCGAATTAGGTTTACAAATGTAAAAATCACAACTCGATTCACCTACATTTTCAAGTAAAAATCCTGTACCAGGTTTCTGTAATCTTCGGTGTATTGGTGTCTTGAAATCTCTATAGTTAGATTTTCAATAATTGTTTCTGTTTTTTGGAATGAAAACAGCATCAAACTCCTCTTTTCTTCGGAAGTGCTCGTACCGCGAACACGACAAATTTGATTGGCAAATAAACCAGCTTCCAGAGCTAAGGCAATAATGGAAGCTTCTGAAGTTCTGGGAAGGATCATAGCAAAGGAGCCATTTTCAGAAAGAAGAGCGTGAACGCATCCAATTAAATGCTCGAAGGGCAGCGCGTCATTAAATCTTGCTTTATCTCTGGCTTTATCTTCAGTTTTATAGTCTTCAGAATAAAATGGCGGATTTGAAACTATGAGATCGTATTTTTCTTCGGCTTCCTCCTCAATCTCCAACGCTTCTACAAAGTAAGTAGCGAATTCCTGTGCTGAAGCATGATAACAGAATAAACGATCTGCCCAGAGGGAGTTTTCGAAATTTTCTGAACACTGTTCGAAGGCATCATCATCAATTTCCACTGCATCAATCGTTTCTGCCTGACTTCTTTGTGCCATTTGCAGGGCTATGACACCGGTTCCCGCACCGATATCCAGAATTCTGTTCACGGTTTTATCAATGGGGACCCATGATCCGAGAAGTACGGCATCGGTGCCAATTTTCATAGCACAGCGGTCTTGTGCGATGGTAAACTGTTTGAATTTAAACGGGGAATGCATTATCCTAAAGGTAGATTTCTATTAAGCCTTCAGGAACATCTAAAAGTATAGACTTGTTTGCTCTATTTACCTCTTTTATGAAAGCATCGTTTATAGGAATGAGGATTTGTTTGCCGTCGCGATCGATTTCAAATAGTGCTTGGGAGGTTGAATCGTTTACTCCGGTGATACTGCCAACGTTACCAAAAGTCAGATCATTCACAGTAAATCCGATAATTTCATGGTAATAGAATTTATTCCCGCTTAATTTTGGAAGGAATTCCAGGGGTAGATAAAGATGAAGTCCGATAAGTTGGTCGGCACCGGCATCGGTATTTACATCTTCAAACTGAACGCGTAGTAATGTAGATTTATGTAATGAGCTTCGTTCAATAAAAAATGGAATCAAATTCTTGTGTTGTTCCACAAAAACTGATTCCATTTTAGTAAAAAGTTCAGGTTCGTCGGTGTCTAATTTAACAAGGACTTCCCCTTTAAAGCTGTATTTTTTAACGACTTTGCCTAAGTAGAAACAATCCTCCTTTTGCATATCGCTATAAAATTTACTCTTCTTCTTTCTTGTCTTCCGCAGCAGGTGCTTCTTCAGCTTTCGCTTCGGCAGCAGGTGCTTCTTCAGCTTTTGCTTCAGCAGCAGGCGCTTTCTCAGCTTTTGCTTCCGCAGCAGCAGCCTCGATAGGAGTCCCTTCTGAAGCAGTCGCTTCTTCAGGAGCCTCAGTAGCAGCTTCTTCAGCTACTTCTTCTACTGGAGGAGCAGCAGCTTCAACAGCATCGGCGGCACGTTTTTCATTTACTGCTTTTTCAGCAGCTAATGCTTCCGCTCTGGCTTTCTGTTTTGCGTCAGATAATTTCGCTTTTTTAGTGTCAACTATCTTAGCCTTTTCTTCTAACCAAGCATTGAATTTCTCTTCGGCTTGTTCTTCGGTTAACGCTCCTTTACGAACACCACCAGCTAAATGATTTTTCATCATTGCTCCCTTATAAGAAAGAATAGCTCTGGCTGTGTCTGTTGGTTGCGCTCCGTTTTGAAGCCATTTTACTGCACCATCAACATCTAATTCGATTTGTGCAGGATTTACTGTTGGATTGTAGATCCCTAATTTGTCAAGGTATTTACCATCTCTTTTTGAGCGAGCATCTGCCGCTACGATCCAGTAAAAAGGTTTTCCTTTTTTACCGTGTCTTTGCAATCTAATTTTTACAGGCATATAATTAATTTTTGAGGTACACGACCTCGGTTATAATTTTGTGAAACCCAACTTTATAGTTTTCTAAAATTCTATAAAATTGTTAGTTGAACAAATCCTAAATTCATTTTAGGGCTTATTAACAGCTTCCTGAATTTAAGTTTGCAAAGATACAATATTTTTTTAGTTGGATTTCAATGGTTTGAACTTTTATTTTTACATTTGCCCGAATTCACCTACTTACAGGAATTATGAAAAGATTATCGTTTTTAATTATCATCTCGCTTATAATTTTGTCATGTGAGAATACTGAAACTTATTCTCCGGCATTACAGGGGCTTATCGACAATGAATTATATCGTTCATTAGATGCGAGAGCTACCGAGAGTGAGGATGGAAGTTTTATAATTCAGGGTGTAACAGAAAATGAAACTTTAACGATGAAGGTTTCAGCATTAGAAGTTGGGACCTATAATTTTGGCGGAAGTTCGGCAAACTATGCATCTTTTGAGGATTTCAACGGAAACACATATTTCACTAACCCCGATGGTGAAGGGCGAATGACAATTAGTAATTATAACCCCGAAGCCCAGATTGTCTCAGGTTCATTTAACTTTACGGCAATTCGACCCGGGATAGACACCTTGTCTATTGGTAACGGTATCTTTTTTGAAGTTCCCGTTAACCCTTATATAGAGCCTATCTTCAATCCGGCTACCAATGCCGGGACATTTGTATCATTAATTGATGGTAATCCGTTTAACCCTTTTAATGTAAGTGCAGTGGAAAACACTAATTCTATTGTAATCACAGGAAGTTCTACAAACAGAACCATATTACTTTCAATACCTAAAACCATTGGTATGGGAAATTATGAGTTACCGGCAATGGGGTATATCGCCGAGTATATTGAGAATGGGGATACTAGTGGAGCCATTTCAGGAAATCTGACTATTATCTCTCACAATCAGGCGAACAATCTAATTAAAGGTACATTTTCATTTCTCACTGCTACCAATAGTATTTCTCTGGGGCAATTTAATGTGGTTTACGAATAACCTGCGCACCTTAATCTGTTAATTTTTTTAGTCTTTATTGCTTCAAATTCAATCTGAGGTTAAACTCTGTTAATTTGTATTAAGCTTGCGTTAAAAACTTGCGTAAGCCCTTTATTTACGGTATATTAGGATATATCGAATAAAGAAAAGCAGAAATTCTAATTCGATTTTAAAATAAGTTTTCTGCATAATTTAAAATGAAATTGAAGATGAAGTATACAGAGAAAATGTCGAGTAAATTAAATGAATTATTAGAAAAAAATTACGATGCCGAAAAGGGGTATAAAAAAGCTGCAGAAATCGTGGAAAACACAAAGCTGAAGCAATTTTTTGAAACTCAGGCACAAAACAGATACGATTTCGGTCATGAATTAAAGACTGAGATTAGAAATTACGGAGAAACTCCTGATAAAGGAACAAGTGCTACCGGAGATATGCACAGAACATGGATGAGTATTAAATCTACATTCACTTCGAATGACGAAGAAGCTATCTTAGAAGAAGTACAAAAAGGAGAAGAATCGGCACTCGAAGAATACAACGAGATCATTAACGATACTACCTTGCCACCAACAACGCAAAAGATTTTAACCAATCAGCGTAATAGTATCCAGGATGCATTGAGAAGTGCCAAAAATTTTGAAGTAGTAGTTTCATAGATATAAATTTGTTATGAAATTGAGTCCCGCTTAACGGCGGGATTTTTTTATGCCATATGTGAACAACTCTTCACAACTTTATAATGTAAAAAGCCTTCTAATTTTCTATTTTTACTCACTGCCTTCAAAGAGCTGCATTTTGTAGAAAGCTGAAGGTTTTTAACTGGTGTTTCGTCATTTGAGAAACACCTTAGCTATATTTAGTCTAAGCAAATTATCTCATGTTTTTAATTTTCGATACCGAAACCACCGGGTTACCCCGCAACTGGAATGCTCCATTAACCGATAGTGATAACTGGCCCCGCTGTATACAAATTGCATGGCAATTACACGATGCGATGGGAAATGTCATCGAGCATCAGGATTATTTAGTGAAGCCTGATGGGTTTAATATTCCTTTTGATGCGGAAAAGATTCATGGAATTTCCACCGAGCTGGCAGAAAAAGAAGGGATAGCACTTTCGGAAATGATCCAAAAATTTTCCGAAGCCCTTTCGAAAACTAAATTTGTTGTGGGCCAGAATGTTGGTTTCGACCTCAACATCATGGGCGCCGAATTCATTAGATTGGGATTGGAGAATCCATTGCCCGAAATGCCTTTATTAGATACTTGTACTGAAACTACCGCACAACTTTGTCAG
Organism: uncultured Ulvibacter sp.; assembly: GCA_965367015.1. Taxonomy (GTDB): domain Bacteria; phylum Bacteroidota; class Bacteroidia; order Flavobacteriales; family Flavobacteriaceae; genus CAXBES01. Next base: position 7,654 of record CBDUGY010000008.1, on the reverse strand, counting down.
TTACCCGGTGGAAGAGGAGGTAAATTTAAACTGCCCACCTTAACCGAATTACACGAATTCTTATTTAAAATACCTTTTTCGGAAGCTCACAACGCAACGGCCGATGTGGAAGCGACAACCCGATGCTTCCTGGAATTAATCAGACGCCAGATTTTTACCGCCGAAGAATTAGATGTGCAGCCGGATTATTTTGAGAAATTTTCAAAAGAAAACCCTCAGGAGATTTCATTGCTTGGGTTAAAACATATCAATCTCAAAAAAGCTTCTGAAAAAATTCGACAAGAAATTGAAGCTGAAACCGAAACTCAAGACATTTCTTCCGAAGAGATTAAGAATAACATTGCAACCTTAGAAGATGTGCCCTTTGCGCATCTTCACAATCATTCTCAGTTCTCAATTCTACAATCTACTTCAAGTACACAGGATCTAGTTGAAGCTGCAGTTGCGAACAATATGCCGGCAGTTGCTTTAACTGACAGCGGAAATATGATGGGTGCCTTTCATTTTACAAGGGCCGTAAACAATTACAATAGTTCGCTTTCGGAGGAAGAAAAAGATAAAAGTTTAAAAGCGATCGTAGGATGTGAATTTTTCGTTTGTGATGATCACCTAAACAAGAATCACAAAGACAACGGTTACCAAATTGTACTGCTCGCTAAAAATAAAAAGGGATATCACAATCTGGCTAAAATGGCATCAATTGCCTATACGGAGGGTTTTTATTATGTTCCGCGAATCGATAGGGAGGTTATAAAAAAATATAAAGAAGATATAATAGTGCTTTCCGGCAGTATGTACGGGGAGATTTCAAGTAAGATTCTGAATATTGGCGAACATCAGGCAGAAGAAGCATTGCTTTGGTGGAAGGAAGAGTTTGGTTCCGATTTCTACTTAGAGATTATGCGTCACAATCAGGAGGATGAAGATCGTGTGAATTCAGTTTTAATCGAATTTTCTAAAAAGCACAATGTAAAACTCGTTGCTTGTAACAATACCTATTATATAGAAAAGGAAAATGCGAACGCTCACGATATTTTACTTTGTGTAAAAGACGGTGAGAAGCAGGCAACACCTATTGGAAGAGGACGTGGATATCGCTACGGCCTTCCAAACCAGGAATATTATTTTAAGTCGCAGGAAGAGATGAAGGCGCTTTTTAAAGATCTTCCTGAAGCCATAAGTTCGGTTTCAGAAATTGTAGAAAAAGTCGAGCCATATTCCCTGGCAAGGGAAGTACTTCTTCCAAAATTTGATATTCCAGAGGAATTTCTGGAAACCGAGGATGAGAATGATGGCGGCAAGCGCGGAGAAAACAATTACTTACGACATCTAACCTACGAGGGAGCCAAAAAGAGATATGGCGACATAAGTGAAGAAATAAAAGAGCGAATCGATTTCGAGCTGGATGTAATCGCCAAGACCGGTTATCCCGGATATTTTTTAATTACGGAAGATTTTATTCGCGAAGCGCGAGCCATGGACGTGTCTGTAGGACCCGGTCGTGGTTCGGCTGCAGGATCGGTAGTTGCGTACTGCCTTTGGATTACTAATATTGATCCTATTAAATACGATTTACTTTTTGAGCGTTTTCTGAATCCGGACCGTGTGAGTATGCCCGATATCGATATTGATTTTGATGATGAGGGCCGGAGTAAGGTGATGGATTATGTAATCGAGAAGTACGGAAGCAATCAGGTGGCGCAGATCATAACCTACGGAACAATGGCCGCAAAGTCGTCAATTCGAGATACGGCCAGGGTATTGGATCTTCCGTTGAATGATGCAGATCGGATTTCGAAATTGATTCCGAATATGACCAAGCTCAATAAAATTTTCGGCTTAAGCGATCAGGAATTACGTCGAAAATTCAGAAGTGATGAGCTGCCTAAGGTGAATGAGTTATTGAATCTTTCTGAAGGAAATGATCTGGAGGCACAAACTATCAATCAGGCGAAGATCTTAGAGGGTTCGGTTCGAAATACAGGGATTCATGCCTGTGGGGTGATTATTACTCCGAGTGATATCACCGATTTTGTACCCGTTGCCACTGCAAAGGATAGCGACCTATATGTCACTCAGTTCGACAACTCGGTGGTTGAAAGCGCCGGCCTGTTAAAGATGGATTTTTTAGGTCTGAAAACCTTAACTCTCATCAAGGATACGGTAAAACTTGTTAAACATAAGCACGACATTGATCTCGATCCCGATAACTTTCCATTAGACGATGAAAAAACCTACGAGCTTTTCCAACGCGGGGAAACGGTAGGGATTTTCCAGTACGAATCTGCCGGAATGCAGAAGTATATGAAGGAGCTGAAACCTACGGTATTTGCCGATCTCATCGCCATGAACGCCTTGTATCGTCCGGGTCCGTTAGAATATATCCCGAGTTTTATTCGACGTAAAAACGGTGAGGAAGAGATAGAATACGATCTTCCTGCCATGGAGGAATATTTAAAGGAAACCTACGGAATTACAGTCTATCAGGAGCAAGTGATGCTTTTGTCACAAAGTTTAGCCGATTTTACGAAAGGTGAAGCTGATGTACTTCGGAAGGCAATGGGTAAAAAGCAGAAGGCGGTGCTTGATAAAATGAAGCCGAAATTTATTGAACAAGCTGTTGCAAAAGGACATGACGCTGAAAAACTAGAGAAAATCTGGAAAGATTGGGAAGCCTTCGCAAGTTACGCTTTTAACAAATCTCATTCCACCTGTTATGCCTGGATAGCATACCAGACGGCTTATTTAAAAGCACATTACCCTGCCGAATATATGGCGGCAGTGCTTTCAAACAATATGAACGACATCAAACAAGTTACTTTCTTTATGGAAGAATGTAAGCGGATGGGGATGGAAGTTCTTGGTCCGGATGTAAATGAATCTTTCTATAAGTTTACTGTAAACGATCAGGGAAAAGTCCGTTTTGGAATGGGCGCTATTAAAGGAGTAGGAGGAAATGCAGTTGCGACAATAGTAGAGCATAGAGCGGAGGGAAAGTACAAATCTATTTTCGATCTGGCGAAACGTATCGATCTGCGTTCGGCGAATAAAAAAGCTTTTGAGAACTTGGCACTAGCGGGAGGATTCGATAGTTTCGACACACACAGAGCACAGTATTTACATGACGATGGTGACGGAGTGATGTTTGTTGAGAAGGTACTTCGATATGCTGCCAAATATCAGGAAACGCAAAATTCGTCACAGGTTAGTTTATTTGGTGACGCGAGTGAAGTTCAGATTCCCGAGCCGGAGGTTCCTCCATGCGAAGAATGGGGAACGATGAAAAAGCTGAAGCTTGAAAAAGAAGTGGTTGGCGTCTATATTTCCGGACATCCGTTAGACGATTTTAAGACAGAAATGAAGAGTTTTACCAATTGTAAGGTATCCGACTTTAATCATTTGGAGAAATTTGTGAACCGCGAGTTGTGCTTTGGGGGCATCGTTAGCGACGTACAACATAGGGAATCGAAGCAAGGAAAAGGATGGGCGATCTTTACGGTGGAGGATTATGACGATAGTTATGAGTTTAAGATCTTTGGGGAGGAATATTTAAAGTTCCGACACTTTTTAGTGCCTAATTCCTTTATCTACGGAAGAGTTTTCGTGAAAGAGGGATGGACCAACCGGGAGACCGGCAAAAAGGGAGAGCCTAGATTACAATATAACAGTATGCAGCTATTGCACGATGTGATGGAGAATCAGGCGAAAAAATTAACTATTCAGATGCCCATAGAGGAGCTTCAGGAAGAACGTATAAAATTGCTGAAGGATTTATTCAGAACTCATAAAGGAGATAAACATTTGCATTTTGTGATCTATGAATTAGAGAACAAGGTAAAATTGAATATGCCCAGCCGAAAGCAGAAGGTGAAGATCTCGCAGGAGCTGTTGGACGAGCTGGAGAGAGAACAGGTAAGTTATAGGTTGAATTAGGGGTTTGCTTTAATTTTATCCTAAAATTTGAAAAAATCACCCCACCATTTCCTCCTCCAGTTTCCTATTTGGGATCACCCACATAATTGCTACCAGGACAAAGCACATTATAGAAATCCAAATGTTTAGGAATGCCATAGGAATTGAGATTAGGTAAATTACCGTTGAAACAATTTCTTTAAAACCACTTTTCGTGATCTTTTTTAAAGGGTAGTTGTCATCATGGAATTTTATGAGAACGATCTCCAGTATATGATATGCAATTGCGGCCATAAGTAAAATAAACCCATAGAATGCTACAGGTAGTGCCGCCAAATGCTCTTCTCCTACCCAGCTGGTGGCAAAGGGAATTAAGGACAGCCAAAAGAGCAGATGCAGGTTGGCCCACAACACTTTCCCGTTAACTTTTTGAGTTACCTGCATAAGGTGGTGGTGGTTGTTCCAGTAGATTCCGATATAAATAAAACTAAGAACATAACTTATAAATACAGGGAGTACCGTTAACAATCCTTCTAAAGTCGTGTCTTCGGGAGCGTGTAATTCGAGTACCATTATAGTAATGACAATGGCTAATACCCCGTCGCTAAAGGCTTCTAATCGTCCGGTTTTCATAATTGGTTGGTTTAGTGATTCTAAGTTATGAAAATTCAGGGATTTGATAAATGAAATTTGTTATCAAAGCTTGTAGGATCACCCCACCCGCCAAAAGGCGTGCACTTTTTTTTATAGGAAGGAGGAGAGTTTCGGGCATGGGATTGAAGCAAGCTATCCCGCCTACGCCAGACGACTTTATTCTGGCAGGCGTATAGCGCCGAAAGCCCGGCTATGAAGCAGCGTTTAGCGTGCTTCATGGGCCCGCATCATCAACAAAACTAATATCTGTATTGCCTAAACAAATGTTAAGCCTGTAAGTAATGGAATAATTTTTGACTACTTTTGTATAGTAATTAAAATTAAAATTATGGCTTTAGAAATAACAGACGCAACGTTTGAAGAAACAGTATTAAAAAGTGACAAACCTGTAATGGTTGACTTTTGGGCAGCATGGTGCGGACCCTGTAGAATGGTTGGACCTATCATCGACCAAATTAGTGAAGAATACGACGGTAAAGCCGTTGTTGGAAAGGTAGATGTGGATGCGAACCAAGAATTTGCAGCGAAATATGGTGTGAGAAATATTCCAACCGTATTGGTATTTAACAAAGGAGAATTAGTAGGACGCCAGGTAGGTGTTGCTCCTAAGAATGTATATGCAGAAGCAATTGACGGACTTCTATAAGTCCCGACAATATTTTATATAGGAAAAGGTTCTCGTTTGGGAGCCTTTTCTTATTTTAGTGCTTTGTTGGGTTTTGGTGACTCCAACCTCAAATAATTAAAAATTTACAAGACTTCTCGATGCTTCAACTGCGATCAACACAGGCGAGCTCGGGGTGACATACAATAAATATGGAAAAGAAGAATAAAGTTCAGGATAAGATCGATAATCAACAATTGGAAGACCGCACCATTTTTTTATGGGGCATGGTAGATGATAAAACGGCAAAACACGTAATTGATCGTTTGTTGTACCTCGATTCACAGAGTAAAGATGAAATTAAACTATATATTAATAGTCCGGGTGGCTATGTAACTTCGGGTTTTTCAATGTATGATACCATAAAGTCGATTAAAAGTCCGGTGTCAACAATTTGCACAGGCTTAGCGGCTTCGATGGGAAGTATTCTGCTATCGGCAGGTGAAAAGGGACGCAGGTTTATTCAGCCACACGCTCGTGTGATGATCCATCAGCCTAGTGGAGGAGCTCGTGGTCAAGCAAGTGATATTGAAATTACGGCTCAGGAAATTATAAAGACTAAAGAGTTAAGTGCGAAGATACTCGCCAAAAATTGCGGTCAGAAGTTCGACAAAGTAATGAAAGATTTTAATCGCGACCACTGGATGGGTGCCGATGAGAGTGTGGAATACGGAATTGTTGACGGAATACTTAAATAGTGATTGAGTACCCGTGACCGGTGAATGGAGCGCAATAATTCATTCGAAAGTATTTATGGAAAATATAAAGTTGAACCGATTGCGATTCACCATTCACAGACTAAAAAATGAATATTGAAAAAGAAATAAACGAGATTACCGGGTTTAAAAATCTGGAGTTACTCGCTGCGCAGGTTGTAGAGGGGTTTATTTCGGGACTTCATAAGAGTCCGTTTCACGGCTTTTCGGCAGAGTTTGCAGAACATAAGATCTACAATAATGGTGAAAGTACTAAGCATATAGACTGGAAGCTGTACGCTAAAACCGACAAGCTTTATACCAAGCGGTATGAAGAAGAGACTAATTTACGGTGTCATTTAATTATAGACAATAGTAGTTCGATGCACTATCCTGATGTAAAGGAGTACTCAATAAATTCCCTGAATAAAATTGGATTTTCGGCTTTGGCAAGTGCTGCTATAATGAACCTTTTGAAACGACAGCGTGATGCGGTGGGAATGAGTATTTATAGCGATACCTATGAATTTTACTCTTCTGAAAAGGGGAGCGAAAGGCATCATCAAATGTTACTCGGAAAGTTAAATGAAGCCATAGTCGCTGACGCTAAAAATGTAGCTACCAAAACATATGAATATCTACATCTAATAGCCGAAAAATTGAAACGGCGGTCGTTGGTCTTTCTGTTTACCGACATGTTTCAGGATGATGCTGAGGCTGAAAAACTTTTTCAGGCACTTCAGCATTTAAAATATAACAAGCATGAAGTAATTTTATTTCATACTTACGATAAGGAAAAGGAATTACAGTTTGATTTTTCTAATAGGCCAAAACGATTCGTGGATGTAGAATCCGGGGAATATGTAAATTTATATGCAGACAATATAAAGGAGCAATACGAAGAAGCCGTAGGACAGTATTTTTCAAATTTAGAATTAAAATGTGGTCAGTATCGTATTAAGTATGTACCTACCGATATCAACGAAAGTTTTAATAAGATCCTGACGACCTACTTAGTGGAGCGTTCCAAATTTGGAGGTTAGAAAGCACGGAGAAAAGTTCTATTGTACTCTGGGCGTTTCGTCCTGATCACCATATTGATTGTGATGTTCTCTCTTTTGTGGTCCCTTAATAGTTTCGGGATCTAGGCTATCAACTTTATCGCTCTTTTCTTTATCCTTTTTCTTATCGCTCATAATCGTATCTTTTACGCGTTATCTCTGGGTTGGTGTTGTTCTCTTCTTTGTTCAACCTGATGATTGATCTGCTTACCATCGGCTTCATTCGATTTATGATTGATCGCAGCATCTTTGATATTTGTATTATCTTTTTCTGAATTATTCTTCGATGTATTTTCCATGATTATAGTTTTTATTAATGTTAAGATACTATGATTGAGATATTCTCAAACAAATTTTAATAGTCTTTAACATCAAGTGTTAATTGAATGCTATTTTTTATTTAAAATTTTTAAGAAAAGAGTTTGCGAAAATGAAAGGGAGTGGTATATTTGCCCTCGCTAACATGAAAATGGTAGCATGCTATAAGCCGTAAGGTCTAGCAACGGTCTGGTAGTTCAGTTGGTTAGAATACCTGCCTGTCACGCAGGGGGTCGCGAGTTCGAGTCTCGTCCAGACCGCAATTAAAATGTTGTGTTGTCACGCCAAAGGCGTGATGTGGTACTGAGAAATCAGTAACCGATGAGAAGCTTTTCCTTAGATGGAGAGGC
>CBDUGY010000007.1:0-48867 GCA_965367015.1 uncultured Ulvibacter sp. | reverse complement strand
TTCATGGCTTCAGAAAGCACAGTATTTGCTTTCAATAATATTCCTTCACAAATTACTTCTGAAGAACTCTCTAATTTCAATCCGAATAGAAATTCTAAATCAATATTCTATAAAGAAGTTTCTAGTTCGCGTGTTTACGAAAATATCTCTGAAGAAAACATAACGTTTTTTGGTTATGGCTTTGCCAACAACTATGAAGTTAACTTCAAATACATCAAAGGGTATGAAGCTACTTCAACTTCCGAAGTAAATGACTTAAGAAAACGCATTGCGCAATTTCTCTTCCCGTTTCATTTTTTCTGGTAAACTATTTCTTTAATAATGCCCGCTACTTTTAAGCAAAGAGTATGGTGAAGCATTGCTGATTAGCAATAAAAAGAAAACTGTTTATCTAAAATTTATAAAATGAATACAAATATTGTCTTAGTTGACGTAATTCTATTTTTGGTTATACTAATTCCTATCGCCTTTCTTGTGATTTACACAGTGAGTAACGATAAAAGAGTAAAAAGAAATATTACTAAAATGTCTAAAAAGAACGGAGTCGATTTAAATTTCGTGGAGATCAAAGGCGATTTAGTTCTTGGTATTGACACTAACAACAGAAAATTGGTCTGTTCGGAACGAAAAAATTTGGAATCCAATTTTGAAGTGATTGATCTGAATACGATAAGTAATTGCAGAGTCAAAATCATAAAGCTTTCTAAGCATACGATGGATTGGGTTGGATTAGAGTTGGCAGGTTCCAGCACGACTAAAGAAATCCCTTTCTATATTGAAAATGACGATGATAGTCCGGCTTCTGATCCAAAAATTAGAGAGCAGCAAGCTATTAAATGGGAGAAATTGATAAAACCCTATTTGAAAGTATCATAAATATTGAAAAAGAGCGGCAATTAGCCGCTCTTTTTTCTTATTAACATAACGTTTTATGGAAAACAAGTTTAAATCTTTAATTTAGTCAAAAATTAAAAAAATCGATGACTTTATTAATTGTTTATGCGGTGCTATCAATATTTTTTTCCTTTCTATGCTCTATACTGGAGGCCGCCCTTTTGAGCTTTACACCCACTTTTATAAGGGTTAAAACACAAGAAGGTAAAGGATATGCTAAAACTCTGGCAAATTTTAAAAAGGACATAGATCAACCTCTAATTGCAATCCTCACTTTAAACACAATCGCACATACCGTGGGTGCTATTCTGGTAGGTGTACAGGCGTAAAAGTTACCTTATAAAGTTGAGATTTTAGGAATAAACATGGTTGGAATCGTCTCTGCGATTATGACGTTATTAATTTTAGTTATTTCTGAAATCATCCCGAAAACTATTGGCGCCACCTATTGGAAAAAACTAGGCGGTTTTACTGCGTTATTTTTAAAAGTGATTATTTTTCCTCTGAAATACACCGGTATTTTATGGTTACTAAGGTTAACAACAAAACTCATCGGTAAATCGGCGCACGTAAGTACTATGAGTCGGGAGGAATTTATAGCCATCACCGACGCAGCAGAACAAGAAGGTGTTTTTGAGGAAAATGAAAGCGCTTTAATTAAAAACCTCCTGATTTTCCAGTCGGTTATCGCAAAAAATGTGATGACGCCTTTTCCGGTTGTAACCAGTGAAGACGAATCTATGACACTAAGCGAATTCCACGCTGCACATAAAAACATCAGGTTTTCCAGAATCCCAGTTTATAAGGACAAGAGTTATAATATTACCGGATTTGTACTTCGGGACGATCTACTTGCTGAAATTGTGGAAGAACATGGGGATAAGCCTTTAAGTGATATTAAACGAGAGATGTCGGTGGTTCAGGACGATGCTCCAATACCAGATCTGTTCGATACTTTCATTAAGCAAAGAGCTCATATCGCTTTGGTAGTGGATGAATTTGGAAATACAACCGGCATTGTTACGATGGAAGATATCATAGAAACCCTACTGGGACTGGAAATAATGGACGAGAGTGATACTATTGAAGATATGCAGGTGCAAGCCCGCAAAAATTGGGAACGTCGCGCCAAACGTATGGGAATACAACTCCAGGAAAAACCTAATGAAGATGATGAATGATAATCGATATTATTTTTTATTAGATACACCTATCGGTAATATGTTGCTAACTTTTAATTCTGAATTTTCACTGGTTTCCAGTGAATTTAAAGAAAGAGGACAGAGTCTCCCTCACGAAAATGGCTTAGGAATAAAAGAAATTGAGGTTGTTGTAAAACAATTTGAAGAGTATTTTGAGGGTTCCAGAAAGAAATTTAACTTCAAGTTATCACCTGAAGGAACCGACTTTCAGTTAAAAGTGTGGAAAGAACTTCAGGAAATCCCCTTTGGCAGAACTGTTTCCTATCAACAAATGGCAAATAAACTTGGGAATCCGAAAGTAATCCGTGCTGCGGCATCAGCTAATGGAAAAAACCCGATTGCGGTTGCAATTCCTTGTCATCGAGTAATTGGTAGCGATGGTTCTTTAACAGGTTATGCAGGTGGATTACATCGTAAAAAGTGGCTGCTCGAACATGAGAGCCCGGTTAGCCAAGGCGTGCTGTTCTAATAGTTTCCACAGTTCTCATAATAGTGATCAATACACTCTAAATATACCTTAGAATACTCTTCCACGTAGAATGCAGAAACAGCTTGATTCTGCTCTTCTTCTTTTTTATCCTTAAGTTCTTTTAAGATTCTCTTCCGCCCCTGCTTTAAAACTTTCTTGTCAACATCCCAATTCGAAATCGAGTCAATATAATCGAGCGTAGCCGGGCAATCTCGAAATGTTTCTTTTAATACCAAAGTTATCTTTTCGTTGGTATTCGCTCCACCAAAAGGGAAGAATATGCTGGCCCCCAGCGGGCGAGTCACAAAGTCTTCATCTTCTCGTCCTAAGTAAATAATTGTATTCTCATATTTTGCATTCTTTTTTAAACACACAAAACCCATTAAGGATATAGGCCCTTTCCTGATATAAGGTGCCCATACTATATGATCTACCGGGATAATATTTAATTCCGATTCAACTACTTTTAAATTGAATTTCTCAAATTTAAAAACCGTACCGTTGTATTCTACGGTAATTTTTTTTACATCCTTACTATAGACTACTTTTTCTACTTCTCCCTCCTGTTTTAAATTAAAACGATTGTCAGACAAATCAAAAAGTCTTTCAATATTTATAGCACCCCAATCGTAAGCTTCTCCAGCGGTACCTCTATTTAAAAATTCAGACATTTTACCAGACTCAATAGAACCATCTTCATAAATAATTTCGGCATCGTAATAACCCGCATCAAAAAATGCGCTAGGTTGTGAGGACATTATAAATATATTTAGTAAATATAGTGGAACTATTAGTTTTCCTTTCATATTTCAAGTGCTTGCGTTCAAATATAATTATCTTTAATTAGTAAAAACATTTTGCATGAAAAAATTCTTTAAATGGCTAATAGGCATTCTTATTCTCCTTGTGGGAATTCTCTATATCACTGATTACGACTACATCTTAAAGGGTGTTCGGGTTGTGTATTTTACAGGTCATACCACGGCGTTTATTGACGATTTTACATATTTTGAGAATGACACTATCCCTGCAAGTACCAAGCCACAGCCCTGGCCTAAACATGCGCATTACAATACAGTTCATGCTACCGAAAAACTTTCCGAAGTAAATGAAGAATTTGGAACAATTGCTTTTTTAATCATTAAGAATGACAGTATCTGGTACGAAAATTACGCTGAAAATTATTCTGAAAAATCACTAACGAACTCTTTCTCCATGGCAAAGACTATAACTTCTGCGCTATTGGGTAAGGCGATAAAGGATGGTTACATTACCGGGTTAAATCAACCTGTCTCTGATTTTTATCCAAAGTTCGCAGGTAGCAAAATGACTGTAGGTGATCTTTCTTCAATGGCTTCCGGCCTTAATTGGGAAGAGTCTTATAAAAGTCCGTTTAGTATCACAGCACGTTCTTATTACGACGATGATCTTGCTGAGACCATTAATTCCCTCGAAGTAGTTGAAACTCCCGGAGAACGGTACAAGTACCTTAGCGGAAATACGCAATTGTTAGCGATGGTTGTACAAAAAGCTACAAATAACAAGCTCGCCGATTATATTTCTGAAAGCTTTTGGCAACCCATGGGTTTCGAAAATACGGCACTTTGGCAGGTTGATGATGCCGAAAATCGTTTAGTTAAAGCATATTGCTGTATTGCAAGTAATGCTAGAGATTTTGCTCGCTTCGGAAAGCTGTACAAGGATTATGGAAGATGGGGTAGGCAACAGCTCCTGGATTCTTCATTTGTGGCAAAATCTATTGTTCCCCGCTTTTCTGAGAGTCCCGAATATGGATATGGTTTCTGGTTGTCCAATCATCTTGATAAGAAGATTTTTGTAATGCGCGGAATTTTAGGCCAATACGTGATCACAATTCCGGAAGATGATTTAATTATTGTTCGCCTTGGACACCAAAGAGGTGGGCGCTCTGGCAAACCATTTACGACCGATTTTTATAATTACCTTGAAGAAGCCTACAAAATGTTGGCTAGCAGTTCGTAAAAATTTTGTAATTTTAACTATCACTCCTCGCTAGTACTTTAAACCATGCTTAAGAGAATTAATTTGGAACATATCCTGTTTTTGGATATAGAAACAGTTCCTCAGTATCCCAATTTCAAGGATCTTGATGTCACTACTCAACTCCTCTATGAACAAAAAACCCAATACCAGCGAAAAGACGACTACACATCGGAAGAATTCTATGATCGTGCCGGTATCTGGGCGGAGTTTGGGAAAATAGTCTGCATTTCGGTTGGTTATTTTAAAATGAAGGGTGACCTAAGAAATTTCCGGGTCACAAGTTTTTTCGGAGACGAAAAAAAGATTCTAAAGGATTTCAAAGTGCTTCTCGAAACACACTTCAACAGACCACAACATTTGCTATGTGCACATAATGGTAAGGAATTTGATTTTCCATATATCGCACGAAGAATGATTATCAATAGTATGGATCTTCCTTTTAAACTTAATCTGTTCGGAAAAAAACCTTGGGAAGTTCAGCATCTCGATACCTTAGAACTTTGGAAATTTGGAGATTATAAAACATTCACCTCTCTGAAGCTTATGGCAAGTGTTTTAGGCATTCCGTCGCCTAAAGATGATATTGATGGGAGTCAGGTAAGAGATGTTTTTTATAAGGATAAAGATATAGACAGAATTGTTACCTATTGCGAAAAAGACACGATTACAGTGGCTCAAATAATGTTGAGACTTAGGAATGAAGAGATCTTAAATGAAGATGAAATTTTATCGATTTAACATCAATAAAAAGATTCAATTCTCAATAACCGAACTGAAATACTCAAAATTTTGTACATTTCGGGCTCTTTCACATAAAAAAATAACGAAAATGAATTTGAAAAACACAAAGAGAATATCAGCAGTTTTATTTGCAATGGTTACTCTTTTGGTATTTTCTTGTAGAGAAAACCAAAAAACAGAAGACAAGGCCAATACGACGCAAACCAACACAACTACTCCTGTTCAAAACACTCAAACCCCTGTTAAATCGGCGGATGGTGTGACCTTAAATCCTTCACACGGACAACCCGGACATCGTTGTGATATCGCTGTTGGAGCTCCATTAGATTCTAAACCGGCACAAATTAACACCAATACGCAAAAATCGGATGTAATTCTTGACAACAATAATACTACTACATTACCAAAAGGTACTTTAAATCCTGCCCATGGGCAGCCCGGTCACAACTGTGCTGTGAAGGTTGGCGAACCTCTATAAATAGAATTTATCATAGTTGGTAATAAATCTTATTAATAAGTTAATAAGAAAGTTTATTTAAAATAAAAAAAGCCCGATCAAATGATCGGGCTTTTTGACAAAGTTAGGCTGAATAATCTTGAGACCTCATTGCTGAGGAATTTTATTACTCCTTGATAAAACGTTCAACGAATTTCTCGTCTCCCGCATTTACCTGAATCATATACACTCCACTATTTAAAGTAGATACATCAATAGTATTTGTAAATGCGTGCTTTGCTACTACCTGACCGATCATATTGTAGATCACATAGTCGGTTGCGGTCGCATTTAAGACAGTTACATTTAGTGTATTTCCTTTCACCGGATTAGGGTAAATACTAAAGGCCATTGTATCTCCGTTAGCACCACCTAGCAAAGAATTCGTCGTTTGACCACCACCTGCTATTCCAGGATTAAAATTGTTAACTCCTGTAACCGAAATATTATCGATAGCGATATCGGCTTGCCATGTGGATCCCGTTACTCTGTTAAATCGCAACTGTACTCCTCCACCCACATAGGCCGAAAGATCAACACTTGCGCTTAACCATGAATTTCCTTTATTACCAGACTGGCTCCAAAGGCTCGTCCATGAGGTTCCATTGTTGTCGCTTATCTCTAAGGCAATGGTTCCCATATCGGAAGCACCATACATATGATAACTGAAATTGAAGCTGGCAGACGATTTACCGCTTAAATCTAAACAAGGTGAGTTCAATATTGCTCTCTTGTTTGGATATCCGGTGCCGTTTCCTGAAGCTTCAACATACATATACCATGAACCAGCAGCTCCACTAGAGGGTCCCGTCCCTGAAGAAGGGGTTCCTGAAGCATCACGTGTCCAGTTAATGTCATCGGCGGTAGACTGGGTCCACGCACCAATAGAACTTTCAAAACTCTCAGCATAAGGCAAGGTAACACCACCGGCACATCCGGTGTTTCCACCACCGCCACCTGTAGTAACGCTTACATTGTCAATCGCAATATCGGCTTGCCAGGTCGATCCGGTAAGTCGGTTAAATCGAAGTTGTACACTGCCACCGACATAGGCAGAAAGATCTACATTTGCGCTTAACCAGGCATTTCCTTTATTACCTGTTTGACTCCAAAGACTTGTCCACGTTGTTCCATTATTGCTACTTGCTTCCAAGGCAATACTACCCATATCGGAAGCACCATACATGTGATAACTAAAACTGAAATTAGCAGCAGTTGCAGCACTTAAATTCAAACATGGTGAAGTTAAAATCGCTCGCTTGTTTGGATATCCGGTTCCGTTTCCGGAAGCTTCAACATACATATACCATGAGCCTGCAGCTCCACTAGAGGGTCCCGTTCCTGATGAAGGAGTACCCGAGGCATCACGTGTCCAATTGATATCGTCTGCGGTAGACTGTGTCCAGGCACCTAATCCGCTTTCAAAACTTTCAGAATAAGGAAAAGAAGATATGCCTCCGGCACATCCGCCACCTCCACCAGTTCCGCTAGTGGTTACATTAACAGTATTGCTATACCCTGATACATTACCAGCGGCGTCTCTAGCCCGTACTCTAAATGAGTATGCCGTTGAAGCCGTCAAGCCGGTAATTTGTGCCGAGGTTCCCGCAACTGTTCCAAGATTCGTACTTCCTTGATATACATCATATCCGGTCACTCCCACATTGTCTGTGGAAGCATTCCATGAAAGATCTACAGTGGTTTGTGTTACGCTGGTAGACACAAGACTTGTGGGTACTGAAGGTGCTTGAGTATCTGGAGCAGCGCTTGTAGTTACATTTACAGTATTGCTATATCCTGAAATGTTACCAGCGGCATCTCTAGCCCGAACTCTGAATGAGTATGCCGTTGAAGCCGTTAATCCGGTAATTTGTGTCGAGGTTCCCGCAACTGTTCCAAGATTCGTGCTTCCTTGATATACATCATAGCCGGTCACACCCACATTGTCTGTGGAAGCGGTCCATGAAAGATCTACTGTTGTTTGAGTTACATTAGAAGAAGTAAGATTTGCCGGGACAGAAGGTGCCTGGGTATCTACACCAGCTCCTCCAAGATTCACAGTATAATCTTCTACTTCACCATATGTGAATGTTTCACAAGAGGTAGGGATTCCATTATATTTCATCGAAACACGCATTCTAACCGATGTCCCTGATGTGTTAGTTGGAACAGTAAAACTACCGCTATTTGGTGTATTAGTAGAGGCGGCTTTAGACCATACTTGTTCTCCAGCATCATCAAAATCTTGATCGTCATTATAATCGATCCAAACTGAATATCCTTCGGCATATACGGTTCCTGTCCATGTTGGAGTTACTGTAATTGTATACGCTTGTCCTTCAGTAAGATCGGTTGAAATGCTGGTGAAATCAGAATAGAATTGTGCTCCACTGGTATTGTTTATAGTACCTAATTGAACACGGCTGATATATTCATCATTAGTGTTCGTACTTGCAGAAGCACAATAGCTTCCGCCACCGCCTCCACCATACGCAGCACCAACTCCAACTGCATGCCATGCGTTGGTAACAGCCTGTTCTTCGGCACCACCTGCCCCGTAAAGGTCGATAGCAGCTTGAATTGCTCCAGTTCTGGCATTGGCAAAAGTAGAATTTGCTGAAAGATAATTGTTCAAAGTTCTATAAGCAATAGCAGCAGACTTGGTCATTCCTATTCCCGCAACGCTAAACGCATTTCCAATATCATTAGTTCCGTTTCCACCAACAACACTTAAGTAAAACCAATAGTTTAAAACGCCTGAGTTAGTATGTACTCCACAGTAATCGTTGCTATTCGTTGGTGTTCCACAATTCGGATTTTGCCAATAAGTTCCTCCATAAGTATCTGGTTGACCCAATGAAGTAGGATTGCTCATAGATCGAAGTGCGGCAGAACCACTACGTCTATCTATTTCGTCCCCAATTAACCAAACTGCTGCGGAAGGATTTGTGTCACTCCCATTGCCTTTTGCGAAATGTTCAACGGCAGCTCCCCATATATCAGAGAAACCTTCGTTCAAGCCACCAGACTCTCTCTGGTATGCTAAATTCGCTGTAAAGGTAGTTACGGCATGACCTATTTCGTGTGCGGCAACGTCAATAGAAGTTAATGCATCAAAGTAACCATTACCTTCATTACCATTCGAAGATCCATCTCCGTAGGACATTACAGAGCCATTCCAAAAAGCATTGTCATAATTGTTATCAACGTGAACATAGCTGCGAATTTGAGCCCCTGATCCGTTATAACTATCACGACTATGTTGTGTCTGCCAATAATCGTATGTCATCATTGCACCCCAATGTGCGTCTAAAGCTGCATCATCTTTTGCAGCATTGTTATGTTCTGCAGCAGTCCAGTTATTATCATTATCAGTAAACTGAGAATAATTACTTACATAAGGATAGGTATTTCCCGGTGCCTGATTTAAAGCATCCCGCGTATAGACATCACGTCCAAGATCTTCTAAAATATAATTACTTCCACTTAAGCGAGTTTCTATAGTGCGGCTGCCGCTATAACGTGTTGCTGCGGTTCCACTAACAACTGCAAAAAAGTCTTCATTTTCGATTCGCTTGCAATATTCTTCTTCAGTTTCTACAATGGCAGGAGTTTCACCCACATGTCCGAATGTGGAAGCATGCTTAATAATTGCGTTGTAAAATAAAGCCTGCCCGGTGTTTGCATCTATATATAGATCACCACGGCTCATCGGATTGGTAGCAAACATATCAAATTTGTACGCAAGTTTATACGAGTTAATATCGGCAACATCTCTTCCACTATTGAAGTCGGGTAGAATAACCAGTTCGCCGGTTGGTTTTGTATAATTGTCCATTTCTCTGGCCGCATCGGGATATTCCCACATATAATGCTGGGCCCCAATATGACTAAGCGCTCTGGCAAAAGCCTGAGTATTACTTATTGTTGGCGCGACATCAAAATCTTCCTGAATAGGATAATATTCAGAACTTAATGATTTAACCGAACCATCTTTGCTGTGCAGACTAACAGTTCCAAATTCAACTTTGATTCCGTTAAAGTATTGTTGCAGTTTTTGATGGGTAAATCCTAATTGATCTTGTTCTTGTTTAATGGATGTAAAAGAAGTTTGGGGGGAGGGGGAGAAAACTTCTTTAAAGAGTTTTGAAGAGTTTTGTACTGAATAGGTTTCCGATTCACCAAAAACTAAGAGGCTTGGTGGTTTCTTGATATTTCGTTTTTCATCGGGCTTATTTTGCGCAATCGCTTTTTGAATTCCAAACGAGAAAACAAAAGCTGATAATGAAAAAACAAAAATCAACTTGTTAATTTTTTTCATAATAAATTAGTGTTTAATTAATAATTAGGTTTGTATTTGATAAAATACATACGAATCAATAGAAATTATTGCGAAATAAAAAATTTTCTCGATGAACTACGCCCAGAACTTATTAACAATTCCTTAACACATTTTGTAATCCCTAGCAAACATGTAGGTTAAGTAAAAATCATCCATGACACTATAAAATTGGTATCTTTGAAGCAATGTCACAGAAAACTTTACTTTCAGTTGAAAATCTCAATATTTCCTTCGGAAAAAAGAAGGAGTCGATTGCAGTCATTCACGACGTGTCATTCGATGTTTTCGAAAATGAAATAATAGGAATTGTAGGAGAATCGGGCTCGGGTAAATCGGTTACCTCATTAGCGATTATGGGTTTAATAGCTAAGAATAACAGTTTGGTGAAAGGAGAAATTTTCTTTAACGGAAAAAATCTTCTCCACGAAAAAGAAAAAGCGCTTCAGCAATTGAGAGGTAAAGAAATAGCGATGATTTTTCAGGAACCGATGAGTGCTTTAAACCCTTCTCTAAGCTGTGGATTTCAAGTTTCAGAAATACTTCAACATCATTTAAAACTGAAAGTTTCCGATGCAAAAAAACAAACCATAACTCTTTTTGAAAAAGTAAAACTCCCTAGACCCCGGGAAATTTTCAATAGCTTTCCGCATCAAATAAGTGGCGGACAAATGCAACGGGTAATGATCGCCATGGCAATTGCTTGTAAACCTAAATTATTAATCGCTGATGAACCTACTACCGCGCTTGATGTTACTGTACAGAAAGAGATATTGCTACTTTTGAAGGAGCTTCAAAAGGAACCCGGAATGAGTTTACTTTTTATTTCTCACGACCTTAGTTTGGTTTCGGAAATTGCCGATAGAGTTATAGTTATGTACAAAGGAGAAATTGTTGAAAAAGGCGATGTTTTACAGATATTTAAAGCTCCGAAAAATCCGTATACTAAAGCACTTCTGAATTCCCGACCCTCGTTAGACAAACGCTTTAAAAGACTTCCCACCATTGCTTCATTGGCCGATAATACGTTTAACTCTATTGAGGTCTCACCCCAAAATCGCGCTTTAAAACATAAATTTATCTACACTCAAAAGCCTTTACTGGAAGTACATAATATAGAGAAAGAATATTATAGTAATTCAGGTTTTTTTGGAAAAAGGAAGGTAGTAAAAGCAGTAGATGATGTTAGTTTTAATGTGTATGAAGGAGAAACATTAGGACTGGTTGGAGAATCGGGTTGCGGGAAATCTACCTTAGGTAAAGCAATTCTTCAATTAGATAAGGCGACTGCCGGAAAAATTAAATATCGCGGGAAAGAATTAACCTCGCTATCGAATAAAGAAATAAGGAGGCTTCGAAAGGAAATTCAGCTGATCTTTCAAGACCCCTACTCTTCATTAAATCCAAAGCTCCTAATTGGAGCCGCATTGACCGAACCTATGTTGGTCCATAACATAGGGACTTCAAAAAAAAGGAGAAAGAATAAGGCCATCGCCCTTTTAGAAAGAGTTGGCTTGGATGAAAGCTATTATTACAGATATCCGCATGAATTATCGGGTGGGCAGCGACAGCGTGTTGGAATAGCCCGAACGATCGCCATGGAACCAAAACTAGTAATTTGTGATGAATCTGTTTCAGCTCTGGATATTTCCGTTCAGGCTCAGGTATTAAATTTACTAAATGAATTAAAGGAAGATTTTGGTTTTACCTATATATTTATCTCTCACGACTTGGCTGTAGTAAAATATATGGCAGATCAATTGTTGGTAATGAATAGAGGTAAGATTGAAGAAATTGGTGATGCTGATGAGATATATGCTAATCCTACGAAAGCATATACTCGTAAACTTATTGAAGCCATCCCTAAGGGAATATAATTTAGTCTAAAAAAGTACAAAAAAAAGACCCGTTCTAACCTCACAAAGAACGGGTCCAACCTTTATCTGTATCGTAGCAGATTCGGGGGTAAATAACTCTGAAAAAATTACATCAATAAAAACACTTTTTTTGCCACATACATTACGTTACTTAAAAGTCGGAATGTATTTCTTATGGACTTAATTAAATTTTTCATAAGTAGGCTATTTTGTTTGGGACTACTAAGATGAAAACATTATTGAATATTGACGATAAAAAACATAATTATTCGATGAACTACGCAAATTTTTAACATTAACATAAAAAATATAAGTCTTTTCCTACATTTATTAAACAAGAAAACCGATATTTTGAATATCGGTTTTATCGTATAATATGAAGATTAGATTAAAATATCATCTCCGGAATATCTCCTTCCGCAATCAAATCTCCCTCAGTAGCATCGATAATTTCCTCCTTTGAAACTCCGGGAGCTCGCTCTAATAATTTGAATTTACCATTTACAATTTCAATTACTGCTAAATTAGACACAATCTTCTTCACACAATTCACCCCGGTTAATGGCAAACTACAGTTCTTTAATAATTTTGATTCACCTGCACGATTGGTATGCATCATCGCGACAATTATATTATCGGCCGATGCGACCAAATCCATTGCTCCTCCCATTCCTTTTACCATTTTCCCGGGAATTTTCCAATTAGCAATGTCTCCATTTTGAGCTACCTCCATGGCACCAAGAATTGTAAGATCTACATGTTGGCCTCTTATCATCGAAAAACTCATGGCAGAGTCAAAGAAAGAAGCACCGGGCATGGCAGTGATTGTTTGTTTTCCAGCATTGATTAAATCCGGGTCTTCTTCACCTTCATAAGGAAAAGGACCCATTCCCAGAATTCCGTTTTCACTTTGAAATTCGACTTCTATATCGTCACGCACGAAGTTGGCCACCAATGTTGGAATTCCTATTCCCAGATTCACGTAGTAACCGTCTTTTACCTCTTTGGCAATTCGTTGTGCTATTTGTTCTTTACTTAGTGCCATTAACTTCTCTTTCTTACGGTTAGTTGTTCAATACGCTTTTCGTATTTCTCTCCCTTGAAAATTCGCTGAACGAATATTCCGGGAATATGGATATGATTGGGGTCTAGGGCTCCAACGGGAACCATTTCCTCCACCTCAGCCACAGTTATTTTCGCAGCTCCGCACATATTCGGATTGAAATTACGCGCAGTTCCTTTAAATATAAGATTTCCTGCAGCGTCTCCTTTCCAGGCCTTGACGAATGCGAAGTCGGCTTCGAAAGCCTTTTCGAGTATATGCATTTTGCCGTGAAATTCTCTTGATTCTTTTCCTCCCGCCACTTCTGTACCATATCCAGCCGGCGTATAGAATGCCGGTATTCCGCTTTGCGCAGCTTGGCAACGCTGAGCTAAAGTTCCCTGCGGAATTAACTCAACTTCAAGTTCACCACTTAGCATTTGCCGTTCAAACTCTGCATTTTCACCTACGTAAGACGAAATCATTTTCTTTATCTGATGTTTCTGAAGCAATAGCCCTAGTCCAAAATCATCCACTCCGGCATTATTAGAAATACATGTAACCTTTTGTACGTTTAGTCGAACTAATTCAGCAATGGCATTTTCAGGGATACCACTTAAACCAAAGCCACCGAGCATAAAAGTCATTCCGTCTTTAACACCTGAGCAAGCCTCTTGTACGTTCGAAACAGTTTTATTGATCATCTATCTTATTTTTTATAAAAATACTGAAATTGATGCTATAAAAAAACCTGTCAAGTTTCGAAAAACAGACAGGTTAATTAAACTATGAATACGATTAAAATTCCAATTCATCAGGAATTTCCTCAACATCCTGATTCTCTTCTTTCCATTTCGAACAATCCGTTTCGATGGTTAGTTTTGAAGGTTTCTTAAAGTTGTCTTTCGATATGTCTAAAGATTCGTCTGCGTAGCATTTTTTCATGTATAGTGCCCATATTGGCAATGCCATGGTTGCACCTTGACCATATGCTGTAGTGCTGAAATGAGTTGCTCGATCTTCCCCTCCTACCCATACTCCGGTGACAAGATTTGGTACCATTCCCATAAACCAACCATCACTGTTATTTTGCGTGGTACCGGTTTTTCCTGCTATCGGATTTGTAAATTCGTAAGGATATCCCGTTACTGCACTTTTATAAAGTGAGTTTCCGGTCGCCCATTTATGACGTAAACGAGTACCCGATCCACCTTGAGTAACCCCTTGCATTAAACTCACTGTGACATACGCAGTTTCATTACTTATCACATCCTTTGTTTCCGGGACGTTTTGATATAATACAGTTCCGTTTTTATCTTCTATTCTTGAAATAAGTGTGGGTTTAACATATACACCTTCATTGGCAAATGTACTATAAGCGCCTACCATTTCATATAAAGAAACATCTGCAGTTCCCAAAGCAATTGAAGGTGCTTCGGGCATATCTTTTGTGTCTACTCCCATCTTCTTTACGAGATCTATTACAGGTCTTGGCCCAACTCGATCTATTAATCTTGCTGTAATTGTATTGATCGATCCTGCCAATGCCGCCTTCAATGTGAGCATTCCTCCATAATTACCCCCTGCATTCTTAGGAGTCCATGGCTTAAGCAATCCGTACTTCCCGGCCTCTATTGTATACTGTGTATTTGGCAGTGTATCGCATGGCGACATATGCATCTGGTCTATTGCCGTTGCATAAACAAAAGGTTTAAAGGTCGATCCGATCTGTCGTTTTCCCTTTTTCACCATGTCGTACTTAAAATACTTATAATTTATTCCACCAACCCAAGCTTTTACCTCGCCCGTTTGTGGTGTCATAGACATCAATGAAGCCTGTAAAAATGATTTAAAATAACGTATAGAATCAATAGGTGTCATGATAGTATCTTTATCTCCTCCCCAAGAAAATATTCGCATCGCTATTTTTTTCTTGAAACTATCAACAATTTCCTTTTCGCTTTTTCCCTGCTTCTCCATTATTCTCCATCGATCACTTCTGCGCATAGCATTTTTCAGAATGGCATCGGTTTCTTCGGGAGTAATATCTCTGAAAGGGGCCGTTTTATTCTTCTCATTTTGTTTATCAAATTCTTTTTGCAGATTCGCTATATGTAAATCCATAGCTTCTTCAGCATAAGTTTGCATGTTCTTATCGATGGTAGTAAAAACTTTTAAGCCATCACTATAAATATTGTATTTGGTTCCATCACTCTTCGGATTTGCTTCAATCCATTGAGCCATAAAGGCTCTGGCATACTCTCGGAAATATGTTGCAATACCCTCGTCATGTCCTTGAGCCGTAAAATTAATATTCAGTGGAAGTGCCTGGAGTGAGTCCTTTACCGTTTCAGAAATGAAATCATATTTTTCCATTTGTGCCAGAACTACATTTCTTCGATTCTTAACTCCTTCCTTATTTCGAAGCGGATTGTATAGCGAAGAATTCTTAAACATTCCAACAAGCATCGCAGATTCGGCAGTGGTTAAGTCGGCTGGTTCTTTATCGAAATAAATATTTGAAGCAGATTGGATTCCTACGGCTTGATTAAGAAAGTCGTATTCATTAAAATACATAGTTATAATCTCTTCTTTCGTATATCGACGTTCCAAGCGGGTTGCTATTACCCATTCTTTTATTTTCTGAAAACCTCTTTCCAATTTACTGGAGGAGACTTTTTCTGTAAAAAATAATTTTGCCAGCTGCTGTGAAATTGTACTGGCTCCACCTTTAGATCCAAGAAATACAAAGGCACGCACAGTACCTTTAGCGTCAATTCCCGAATGGTCGTAGAAACGGACATCCTCGGTAGCAATTAACGCCTTTACCAAATGATCTGGTAGTGCTTCATAGGGAACAGGTGTTCGATTTTCTTTATAGAATTTTCCTATAGTTTTCCCATCGGAAGAAATTATCTCAGTGGCTAGATTTTTTTCAGGATTTTCTAAACTAGTTTCATCCGGAAGACTTCCGAAGATCCCCCAAGAAGCGAGTAAAAAGACTAAAATTATTAACCCTATACCCCCTGCAAATATCTTCCAAAATGTTCTAGCATGACGTTTAGTATCGTCTTGTGGTTTCTGTTTTTTCTTTGTTTGCTGCTTTGCCATATCGCCCTATTGTTGGGAGGCTTCTTCAATACTAAAGCCTACATCTGTAATTCCTTGTAAAATGCTAACGCCATCCACGTCGCCGTTATTGCGCATTGCGTGAGTGATAGCGACGCTATATGTTCCATCTTCAGAAAAAGTAACATTCTCCTTATACCAAAACTTATTCTCTTTAATGCTACCAATGCCTTCTCCTAACCAAGTTCCATCCGGATTTGCCATTCGGTATTCTAAGGTATCTGTCACAATCTTACCGTGTGGAAACTTCATAGAAACTATTAAGAACAAGTTGTTATAAGGATAATCGTTCGTATTACGCATGTGCAGAAAAACATTATATTTTTTGATACTATCCAATTGAGGTATCTCGAATTGGATAGTGTCATCCTTATCCCAATAGCCACTAAGTGCTTTAGTTTCGCTAAACACAGTGCTTGTTTCGCATGAAACCATTAACAGGAGCAGTATTAAAATAGTAAAGACCTTAGGCATTCTTATTTGGTTGTCTCTTTTGATTTCGGTTCTTATTCCGGTTACGGTTTTTGTTAGTGCGTTTCTTGCGAGATTGTTTCGGTTTATCAAAACGTGTTAGACTATCCTGACCCACTACATTACTAAACAGTTCTTTATCGGGTACGATGATATCTTCAATAAATTCTTCCAAACTCGCCACTTTATTGCCCTTTTTGTTAATAGCAATAATTTCATTAACCTTGTCAACGTGCAACTGATGCCAGTTCATTCCATCTCTTTCATAGGCATACCAAAGTAAACCTTTAAAAATATCTGATTTCTGACAAACTGCAGGACCTTTTTCAGTTTGTAATTTTACATCGCTCTTCGGAAAGTTTTCCAATGCGTCTAAATAAGTATCCAATTCGTAATTGAGACAGCATTTCAATTTACCACATTGGCCTGCCAGTTTCTGAGGGTTGAGCGATAACTGTTGATATCGTGCTGCTGAAGTATTGACCGATCTGAAATCGGTTAACCAAGTAGAACAGCATAATTCGCGACCACATGAACCAATTCCTCCCAATCGCGCAGCCTCCTGACGAAAACCAACTTGCTTCATTTCAATACGCGTATTGAAGGTACGGGCAAATTCCTTGATCAATTCTCTAAAGTCGACACGTTCCTCGGCGGTATAGTAAAAAATAGCTTTGGAAGCATCCCCCTGAAATTCAATATCACTGATTTTCATCTTTAATCCCAATCGAATTGCAATCTCTCGTGAGCGCTTTTGAACATCGGCTTCCCGATCTCGCACTTTTTGCCAAATGTCGATATCTTTTTGAGTCGCTTTGCGATATATTTTAGGGAGTGTGTCTGTTATCGGACTCTCTTTTTTCTTTTTCATTTGAACTCTAACCAGTTCACCTGTAAGGCTGACTATGCCTATGTCGTGTCCCGGCGAAGCCTCGGTTGCTACCACATCACCAATAGCGAGAGATAATTTCTCTGAATTTTGATAAAAGTGCTTTCTTCCATTTTTAAATCGTACCTCAACCCCATTGAAGGGTTCCATATTGGCAGGAAGAGACATATTGGAAAGCCAATCGAATACCGTTAATTTATTGCAGCCATCAGATCCGCAAGTACCATTGTTCTTGCATCCTTTTGGCTGTCCGTCGGTACCTGTGGCACAGCTTGTACAGCCCATATTTTTATATATAGCTCCTTTTTCACTCTACTAAAACAAAAGATTTTAGTGATTAATAGTAAAAAAAGAGGCGAAAATTAAACATTTACTTAAGACGTAAATATACCAATATTTGAAGAAATGAATTATAATTTATCATACTATTAAGAATATAAAAACTCCCAAGAAGATTTTCACAAATCTTGGGAGTTTAAAACATCTTCAAATCATCAATTAAATGTATCCTTCGATAAAAAATTACCAATGTTTTGCTCTTTTATACAGTTTATAAACTATATAAAACACAAAATAAAAGAAGATCAAGAAGAGGATAACACCTATTATGTATAACACTGAATAAGCCAGATGCCAATAATCTGTCGTAGTTAAAACCATTATGGTTTCTCCGTTTTTTTCAATAATCTCTTGAAGTAACATATTAATGATTGTTTATTCTTGATAATCTAAAGTGTTTTTAAATGCATCCACTTCATCTTCGATTCGTTTTAAATTATTATTTCTGGATGTCAGAAATTTATAAACTAAGGAAGCTAATACAAATAATGAAACGAAAGAAAAAATCGTCCAAAGTATTAAACTGTAATCTGTTGGTTGTAGTTCCATTTTTCGCATTTAAGATAAAATATTATTAGCGATTGGTAGTTCACATCACACTCATGATTATTACCACGACAAAGCAATTTTTGAGTCTACCATTTTCTAGCTTTTAAATATAATTTATAAACAATGTAAAAGATAAAGTAATAGAAAATCAATACTAAGATTAGTCCAATTACACTACCTATTATAGTCAATATTTCTAAAAACTGCGGTCCACTATCAAGTACCATCACGGTTTCATTCTCGTTTTGTATAGTCATAAGTTAATTTCAATCTAATTCATACATTTCTCTCGGAAATCCTGTGAAAATATTTATATTAATTTCAAAATGTTTCCAGTTAGTGTGTAAAAAGTCTCCAAAAGGTGTTTTAACATTATAGGTAATATTACCAAACAAGTCAATAGTTGCCTGGTCACCTTCAATAGAGTACCTAAAATCTGAAGTACTCCAATTCATTCCAAATATTTTAGTTCCAACTAAGTTAGTTATAATTTGCTCTATTTCATAATCTTGGCCGCTTGCATTATTACATAATTTTTGTTTCACATCAATATATAAATCTGCCAAAAATAAATCTCCAAAAATAAATCTAGTGGTATATGTACCATCCGAATTTTCTACAGGAGCATATGTGTGCGTATCGAAATTATTTAAGAAGGCCTCATATTCATTGAAGCTATTAAAATAAAGAGCTTGATTTGATGGAATGTTCTCTACAAAATAGAAAGAATCATTTGGACCTGTAATATTTAAAAGATTCATAAACAAATTCCAACCACCAGGAGTGGTAGGCAAATCTCCATAATTCGGATTCCCATTTCCTGATCCACCTCCAGAGGATCCATTGTTTGGACTTCCATTGTTTGGATAGGTTCCTCCAGTTGACGATGAAGAATTTGTGCAACCACTTACGTTTATATTCCAACCTTTTGGCATCCCATTTCCATCGAGGCATGGGCACGTCACTCCGTAGCAAGGCTCAATTATCGTCTCTATGGTGATTAAACAGGAAGTTCCTAACCGGTTAAGTATGGTCGAGTCGAGTTCCTCCCCACGCTTAAAGTCGGAAGTCACTTCTACATTTCCGCTGCTATCAATGAGTTCTTGTATTCCATAAAAGGATTCTTTTCGCGCTATTTCTTTTGAAATGTTTAATTCTTCCACTGGGTTATATCGCACCAAACCATATTTTATATCGCCATTTGAAACATAATAAATAAGCCGGGTGAAGCTTTCATTATCCTCTGCAGGGGTATTGACATCCAGAGAATAGAAAGTCTCATCATTCGAAGTACTTTTGGTTATTCTATCCGAATCGATTGATATCACATATTCACCTTGCAGAAGCGCGGTGAAGTCATTTTCGAAATTAACCTGAGGTAAATTTAGCTGTAGATTTGAGTAAGAGATCACTTCCTCGGTTTTTACAGGTCCCAAGTCCTGATGGTAATTCTCTTCTATAGGAACAGATTCTTCATCTTGTGTGCATGAACTGTAAAAAAAGATCACTGCCACTAAAAGCAGTACAATTTTAAACGGTGGTGTGTTTTTGATTTTCATAATATATAGAGTTAAAAAGTTACAATTAGATTGTATCTATTTTAACCGGGAAGAACCCCTAAGATAGGGTGCTTCCTATTGAAAATCAAAGAACTTGAGTCGTGATTCGTGAATCACGACCATAGCTTTATCACATTTACTTTTTAAATTTTAATTTTTCTGAGCGACCCTTTTTAAAAATTTTATTGCTATTCGGAATTCCTTGGCGGAGCCTCTTCTGCTCCTCATAAGGCAATTGAATGATCTCTTTACATTCTACACTGCAACAATTCTCCATTTCCAAAGCGCAATCTTCACATTGAATAAACAATAAATGACAGGCTTCATTATCACAATTCACATGCGTATCACATGGTACTCCGCATTGATGGCATTGAGCAATTATATCTTCGGTGATGCGCTCTCCACGACGATGATCGAAGACAAAGTTTTTACCGATAAACTTATTGTCCAAGCCTTTATTTTCTACCTGCCGCGCATACTCTATGATTCCACCTTCTAATTGATATACTTGCTTAAAGCCTTTGTGCTTATAATAAGCGCTGGCTTTTTCACAACGTATTCCGCCGGTACAGTACATGACCAACTTTTTATCTTCTTTATGGTTTTTCAGATCTTCTTCAATAATATCTAAAGAATCGCGGAATGTGTCGACATCGGGCGTTATTGCTCCTTTAAAATGTCCTATTTCACTTTCATAGTGATTCCGCATATCAACCAATACAGTATCCGGGTCTTCAATCAAGGCATTAAAAGCCTCAGCGTTGACATGAATTCCTTTATTAGTGACATCAAAGGTTTCGTCATTTAAACCATCTGCAACAATCTTATGACGTATTTTAACTTTTAATTTTAGAAAGGATTTTAAATCATGTTCAATAGCGATGTTGAGACGGACATCCTTCAGAAACGAGATACCATCCAAAAATGCCTTGAATTCAGAAAACTTTTTTGCAGGCACCGAGAGTTGCGCATTAATTCCTTCATGAGCGATATAGATGCGTCCCAGAACGTCCATTTCATCCCAGGCTATGAATAAATGATTTCTAAAAATTGAAGTATTGCCTATTTTGGCATATTTGTAAAAAGAGAGAGTAAGACGGTCTTCACCGGCTTTTTCCAAAAGTTCTGCTCTCTCCTTCGCGCTTAATGTATTGTACAGTTGCATGCTATACGATTTATAAGGTTAAAAGAAATTTGTTGCAAAAGTAGCTGTTTTCGTTAAAGCAACAAATTAGATAGTTGGGTTCTTCCAAATTAGAGCAATATTATATGAATTCTGATTTCAAAACTTTAAAATATAGGGTTGAGATCTTATAAACTACACGCTTTTAAATGATTGATGCTAAAAAAAAGTGGAAATATTCCATAATTTGGAAATATTCCAATATTGTTGTAGCTTTGTATCTTCATATGTTGGAATACTGCTGTTGACAAATAATGCAGATCGCATTTGATTCCTATTGCCCTAAAACTTAAATAATACTAATTTAGCCATATCAATTTCCCGTAATAACGTAACATCATGAGCAACGAAAAAGACGCAAAATTAAAAGCATTAAAACTTACTTTAGACAAACTTGATAAAACCTACGGAAAGGGAACCGTAATGAAAATGGGGGATTCTGCCGTGCAAGAAGTAGAAGTAATACCTACCGGTTCTTTAGGGCTTGATGTAGCATTAGGAGTTGGAGGGTACCCTAGAGGGAGAGTTGTAGAAATTTACGGTCCTGAATCATCCGGAAAAACCACGCTTACACTTCATGCCATAGCAGAAGCACAGAAGAATGGAGGTATCGCGGCATTTATAGATGCTGAACATGCTTTTGACAGATATTATGCTGAAAATCTAGGTGTGGACATTGAAAATCTGATAATTTCTCAACCCGATAACGGTGAACAAGCTTTGGAAATTACTGATAATCTTATCAGGAGTGGAGCGATAGATATAATTGTAATCGATTCTGTAGCCGCATTGACACCCAAGAGCGAAATTGAAGGTGAAATGGGAGATAGTAAAATGGGATTACATGCCAGATTGATGTCGCAGGCACTTCGGAAATTAACCGGGTCTATCAGTAAAACTAATTGTACCGTTATTTTCATAAATCAACTCCGTGAAAAAATCGGTGTAATGTTTGGAAACCCTGAAACCACAACAGGTGGGAACGCATTGAAATTCTACGCCTCGGTGCGATTAGATATTAGAAGATCTACACAAATTAAGGATACAGACAGTAATGTGCAAGGGAATAAGACAAGGGTTAAAGTAGTTAAGAATAAAGTCGCTCCTCCATTTAAGACGGTAGAATTCGACATTATGTACGGAAAGGGTATTTCAAAAGTGGGTGAAATAATCGATCTTGGTGTTGACTTCGAAATCGTTAAAAAAAGTGGTTCCTGGTTTAGCTACGACGATACTAAACTTGGGCAAGGGCGAGATGCGGTTAAAGCATTGTTATTAGATAACCCTGAACTCATGGACGAGTTGGAACTAAAAATCAAAGACGCAATCAAAGCCCTTAATTCATAAGTTTTTTCCCTTCACGCAACCATTTTAAAACAAATGTATCTTACTTATGTAGATCCTTGATTATTATGGCGGTAACTTATATTAATTTTATAAGTTACATTTACAACTCACCAATAACTCACGGGACTGCACTTGACTTTAGACGAGCTCATCATACAATGCAAAAAGCAGGATGCTAAGGCGCAAGGAGAATTGTACAAGCGGTATTCCGCTACACTTTTTTCCATTTGCTTAAGATATTCGCCTAATTATGCCGAAGCAGAAGATAGTTTACAGGATTCCTTTTTAACTATTTTTAAAAAGGTTGAACAGTTTAAAGACAAGGGTTCTTTTGAAGGTTGGATGAAACGAATTACTGTCAATACCGTCCTTCAGAAATACCGAAAACAAAGAGTATTTGACATTGCGAGAGAAGATCAGATAGAAGACAAGGCAGATCTGGAAATTGAAGATGATGGAATTCCTTTAGATTTTCTACTGAAAATTATTCAGGAATTGCCGGATAGGTATCGATTAGTTTTCACACTGTATGTTTTAGACAGTTATTCGCATAAAGAAATTGCTGAAATGTTAGGAATCTCAGATGGAACGTCTAAATCGAACCTGGCAAGAGCACGAATGATATTAAAATCGAAAGTTGAGTCTTATAAATCTGATAGATCAAAAGATGCAACTACGTTTGAATCTAAATAATCTGAAACCTGTGAAGGTTTCAAAATAAAAAAACCGTCAAATTTTATCCGTCAGGATACTATTGGGCAACCACCATGAAAAACAAGAAGCACATAGACGAGCTTTTTAGAGAGCGCTTCCGGAATTTTGAAGCGACTCCTTCCCCGCAGGTGTGGGAAAATATCCAATCGGAACTTCAAAAAAAGAAGAAAGACCGAAAGGTAATTCCGTTATGGTGGAAAATGGGAGGCGTAGCCGCGCTTTTAGCACTCCTACTAACTGTTGGCGATTATGTTTTCAATGATTCTGATAGCAATACGAAAACAATAGTAAACACTGAAGTTGCTAATCCCTCTGATATAGATAACGAACAAAAATCTTTAGAGACAATCATTCAAGAGTCTAATAACAATGAAGTTGCTTCGGAAGAAATAATGGTTACTCCCGATAATAAAAGTGAATCTCAAGAAAATAATTTAAATAGTGCAGATAAACTATTGAAATCTTCAGATAAAATTAATACCAGATCCAATAATACAATAAGTGCTGTTGCTGTTCAAAATACATCTGTAAAAACTTCGGAACAAGTTAAAACCACTTCAAAAAACTTAATCAATAGAGAATCGGTTGGTGTTTCAGAAAAGAAGAGCGCTGCTGTATCCATTGCTAATTCTTCAGAAATCACTTCAGAAAAAAATTCTTCAGAAAAAAACAATCCTCTTATTAAGGAGGGAATGGATGTCACAAAATCTGAAGCCGTTACTATTAGCTCCGAAGAGAAAAGTGCAAACAAGAAACTTGATATGAACGAAGTTTCAGAAGAAAACAAAAAATCAATTCTTGATGCAATTAATGAGCAAGAAGAATTGAAAACAGATGATGCAGTAGTGAAAAATGATTTGCCTGAAGATAGGTGGGACGTTGCGCCTAACTTTGCGCCTGTGTATTATAACACTTTAAGCAAGGGATCTTCTTTAGATCCTACTTTTGCAGATAATTCTCAAAGCGGTGATGTTAATATAAGTTATGGAGTGCAGGTAAGTTATAATGTGAGTAAGCGCTTAAGCATCCGAACAGGGGTTAGTAATGTTGATTTAAGCTATTCAACCGGTGGTGTTGAATTAGGAACCGGCCCTGTTGCTTCGGCACTGAGAACTATTGATTATGGCGGTAAAACTGTTGTATTAACTGCAGTAGATCAGGGGACATTTCAAGAGCAGATGAATATGAATCCCGATGGTGGATTTGGACCTATCACTCCAAAGGCTACTGATGGCGCAGCAGAAATAAGTCAGAGTATAAAATATTACGAAATTCCATTAGAATTAAAATATGCATTATTAGACACTAAGTTAGGTGTCAATCTTATTGGAGGTTTAAGTACCCTCTTTTTAGGCAATAACGAAGTATCGGTAATGGCTGGAGGTTTTAGAAGTACCCTTGGAGAGGCAAATAATCTTACTTCCGTGAGTTTTTCAACCAATATCGGTCTTGGTTTCGATTATAAAATTAGTAGAAAATTAAAGTTTAATGTTGAGCCTATGTTTAAGTATCAACTCAATCCATATACAGACTCTTCGGTAGATTTTCAACCTTATTATATAGGAGTTTATACAGGATTTAGTTTTAAGTTTTAGGTTAGTTTTTTAGTTGGTTAGGTTTGTAAAAACCCAACAAATGATGATTAAACCGTCCTTCGCCATAGGACGGTTTTTTTCTTTAATCCCTTCGGAATTTTAAACAGTAGGATTGTGTAATTCGTTTAAAATAATCTCCCTCGTCATATTTTTAAGCATTCGCCTATCATCGGCGGCTAAAATAGCCGTTGGAATGACTTCGTGAATTTTTACCCGCATTTTACCAGGACTACCACTAAAGAATTGATAAGAAAATCTTTTTTTGTTGTCATGGAAGGTCATAGGTGCAACGTCAATATTATGTGCTATTGCCAATCTGAAGGCACCATCTTTAAATTCATCGAGCACGAGGCTCATGTCTTCAGGAACTCCCCCTTCAGGAAAGATACATACGCTTAGTCCCTGATTTAATTTTTGCTGGGCGCTTTCAAATACGTCGTGACGGCTTTTCGGACTGCGACGATCGACAAGAATACAAGTACGTTTGTAAAAAAACCCAAAAATTGGAATTTTAGAAAGTTCTTTCTTCCCAACAAAAACAAAAGGATTTTTAACCGTATACAACATTAGCATGATATCTGCCATTGATGTATGGTTAGAGACAAACATGTAACTCTTTCCTTTAATATATTTAGTTTCTCTTTTAATTACCGGATAAAAACCCATTCCGAAAATTATAATTGTCGCCCAAAACCGTGCTAGTTTGAAAAAGAACGGATACCGACTCTCTTTTAATATACTCAATAGTAAAAGAGGAAACATCACTATAATGGGCAGGGTGACCAATATGTAAAACCAAATTCTATAGAATGGAGTGAGTATATATCTCAATATTTTCATAAATGCCCAAAAATAACGAATTGGATAATGCCAATGCGGTAAAAAAAGTAACTTTGCAAAAAAATTAAACTCAGTATGTCAAGAATTCTAACTGGAATACAAAGTACAGGCACACCACATTTGGGCAATATTCTAGGCGCCATAATCCCGGCAATCGAAATGGCGAATGATCCTAAGAATAATTCTTTCTTGTTTATCGCGAATTTGCACTCGCTCACTCAGATAAAGGATGCTGAAGAATTGCGTAATAACACTTACAGTACGGCCGCAACCTGGTTGGCATTCGGATTGGATATTGACAAAACTGTTTTTTACAGACAAAGTGACGTCCCGCAGGTTACAGAGCTTTCCTGGTATCTAAGTTGCTTTTTTCCGTATCAAAGGCTGACGTTGGCACATTCATTTAAAGATAAATCGGATAGACTAGAAGATGTGAATGCCGGTTTGTTTACCTATCCCATGTTGATGGCTGCAGATATTTTACTCTATGACGCTGAAGTTGTGCCTGTTGGTAAAGATCAGATGCAACATATTGAAATAACCAGAGATGTTGCCTCACGATTTCACGCGCAGTTGGGAGAAACCTTTGTAATTCCCGAAGGAAAAGTACAGGAAAACACCATGCTCATTCCCGGTACTGATGGTGCTAAAATGAGTAAGTCGAAAAACAATTTTATCAATATATTTTTATCAGATAAGAAATTACGCAAACAAGTAATGGGGATTGAAACCGATAGTACTCCCATGGAAGAACCAAAAAATCCTGATACTTGTAATGTATTCGCCCTTTATAATCTTTTAGGCTCTCGAGAAGAAATTTTAGAAATGCGCGCCAATTACGAAAGAGGCAACTATGGCTACGGGCATGCCAAACAAGCACTTTACGAAGTTCTAATTGAGAAATTTTCAGAAGAACGCTCGCGTTACAATTATTATATGGAAAATCTTTCTGAAATAGATAGAGCTTTAGAGATTGGCGCATTTAAAGCAGGGGAAGTGGCTAACCAGGTTTTACAAAGAGTTCGTACAAAATTAGGCTATTAATTTTTTCTAATTAAATACTTTGAAACAATTTACCCGGAAGAGGCCTTATAGCTCCCTTCAGTTCTAACGCCAATAAAAGAGTCGAGACCTTAAATGTGGGAATATTGCAATCTATAGCTATAATATCCAGCAAAACTTTATCCTTTTCTTTTAGGTAGTTATAGATCTTAGTCTCCTCTTCGGTAAATTCCGGAAAAAGTTGAGTTTGTTTTATTTTAGATTTATTCTCTTCCAGTTCCCATCCTAACATATAAACGACATCGGCAACTTTTGTAACCAATCTCGCTTGATGCGATTTAATGAGATTATTGCATCCAACACTTTGACTGTCTGAAGCTCTTCCCGGCACGGCAAAAACCTCCCGATTGTAAGAATTAGCAATATCTGCGGTAACCAGACTACCTCCTTTTTCGGCAGATTCTATGACAATAGTAGCTTCGCTGATTCCGGCAATAATTCTATTCCGTTTCAAAAAATTATTCCTATCGAAAGGGTCGCTGCTCCAAAACTCGGTTATAAAGCCCCCGTGTTGTTCGACTTTATTCACATATTTTTTATGAACTTTCGGATATATTTGATTCAGCCCATGTGCCAAACATCCAATGGTTTGTAGATTATTCTCTATGGCTGCGCGATGTGCCATAATATCAACCCCATACGCAAAGCCCGATACAATCACCGGGTTTAACACTGCGAGTTCTGATATAAATTCTTCACAAAAAGTTCTACCATAGCTCGTAATATTACGTGTTCCCACAATACTTAGAATTTTTTTATTCTGAAGATCAATATTACCCGAATGAAAGAATAAGATTGGGCCATCCATACAGTGTTTTAGTCGTTCAGGGTAGTCTTTGTCTTTATAGTAACTAAAGTAGATATCATTAGCTAGAATATACTCAATCTCTTCATCGGCTTCATCTAAGAGGGCTTTTTCGTGTAAGTCTTGCAGCTTGTACGCGCCGATACCCATTATTTTAAGCAGATTACTTTTCTTCTCTTTAAAAATGGCTTCGGCAGAGCCGAAATGATGTAAAAGTTTTTTTGCGGAGATATCTCCAAGGTTTGGTACACGCTGTAGTGCAAGAGTGTATCGCAGTTCATTTAGTGAAAGCATTTTTTAGAAAGTACTGTAGGGGAGTTCTCAAAAATAACCTTTTTTGAGTTGTTAATAAGTTACCTGTACAAAAATAGATGGAAATTGAAAAAAAAGTATATTTGTTTCAATGCAGTTGTCAACTTATATAAACGACTTACTTTATCGGTATGAAT
The DNA here is from genome assembly GCA_965367015.1 of uncultured Ulvibacter sp. GTDB lineage: Bacteria > Bacteroidota > Bacteroidia > Flavobacteriales > Flavobacteriaceae > CAXBES01. The sequence continues at coordinate 20,851 of CBDUGY010000007.1, read as the reverse complement.
GCGTTATTATCCCGGGATTTGGGGCCTTTTTAACGCAGTACAGATCGGCAAAGATTGATGAGAGTACTCACACTTTTTACCCTCCGGGGAAAATTCTGTCGTTTAATCGTCAATTACAGACTAATGATGGTTTGTTGGCAAATTATGTGGCCTCAGTAGAAAACATCAGTTATGAAGCTGCACTACAAAAAATTAGAAATTTCACCGGAAAACTTTCCTTACAACTTTCAGAAAAAGAAGTAATAACCTTACAAGGTATTGGTGATTTTGTTCTGAATGATGAAAATTCTGTGCAATTCAATCCTGCTGAAAAGGAGAATTTTAGCACCTCATCATTTGGATTGAACTCTTTTGTATCGCAAGAAATCTATCGAGAAGTTTATAAAGAAGAAGTTCAGGCTTTAGAAGAAAAAGTCCCTCTCCTTTTTACCCCCGAAAGACGCAAAACACAACCGTACTTAAAATATGCTGCGGTGGCTCTAATCGCTTTATCGATTGGCGGACTTGGAGGTTTAAAAATATACGAAGGAAAAGTAAAGAAGCATAATTTCGTAGAAAAGCAGAATGAGAATACTTTGGTATAAAATCAAATTCAAGAAGCGACATTTGTAATTGAAAGCCCATTGCCGGCCTTGAGGCTTACACTTCCGAAGCAAAATGGAAAATATCATATCGTGGCAGGAGCATTTAGAATAGAAGATAACGCTAATAAAAAATTAGGAGAACTTCTAGAAAAGGGATACACCGCCAGACTTATTGGTAAGAATCGATATGGGTTGCATCAAGTAGTTTACAATAGTTACAATGATAGACTGGAAGCTTTAAAAAATCTTAGACTAATAAAGAACAGCGAAAACCAGGATGCCTGGTTGCTCGTACAAGATCTTTCCAAATAGTCCACCCCCTCGCTATTATCTATCCAAGAATTAGTGTCATTAAGCCTCAATACTTTTTACCTTTGCTAAAAAATTTAAGATGCAATCCAAAACACCAAAAGATTCTTTAACAATAGTTACAGATATAGTATTACCAAGTGAAACAAATCCGATAGGAAACATGTTTGGTGGCGAACTTTTGGCCCGTATGGATCGCGCTGCGAGTATAGCCGCGCGGAGACACAGCAGAAGAATTGTTGTAACCGTATCAGTAAATCACGTTGCCTTTAATAAAATGATTCCGCTGGGAAGTGTAGTTACGGTAGAGGCGAAAGTGTCTAGAGCATTCAAAAGCTCTATGGAAATATTTATGGATGTTTGGATCGAAGATCGTGAAAGCGGCCTTAAAAGTAAGGCAAATGAAGCGATTTATACTTTTGTTGCTGTAGATGAAATGGGGAGTCCGGTCCGTGTGCCTGAGCTTGTTCCCGAGACCGAGATCGAAATTGAACGTTTCAATGCTGCGCTTCGAAGAAAACAGTTAAGTCTGGTAATTGCCGGTAAGATGAAACCGAATGAAGCCACCGAGCTAAAAGCATTATTCGAATAAACTAGTTCCTGTATAAAACGTTATACCCTACATATTTAGTAGGATTTCTTGCCAAATAAATCTCTTATTTTAACGGTTTCCGCTATTTATTTAGACCCTAATTAGATATATTTGGAGATACTAAAAAATTTGCTCATCTATTGGGGCTGACTAATTACTTTAAAATTTAATCTAAATAACATGAAAAACATTACTTCTTTATTTTACGCGAAGTGTAAAAATGGAATTCTATGGGTCATGGCATTTGTTTTCTCAATGTCCGTTGCTCAAAATTCTTACACGATTCAATTTCAGGATCAAACCATTGAGATGCCTGAAAATATTTCAACTTTTCAATGGAATCAGATGCCAGCTTCATCGCAACTAGACAATGGTTATATAGGGTGGGTTCAATTTTATGAAACTCCAACTCAAGCTACTCAGGACTTTTTCAGATCGAATGGTCTGCGATTATTAAATTATATCCCACATAGAACTTACTTATTTCACTTTCCGGCAAACACATCTGTTTCAATGCTTCAAAATTATGGAGTTCGAAGTATTGTTCCGGTGTCTAATAGTGTAAAAATCTCTTCTGAATTAAGAAACCCACCGTTCGAAGCTTATGCAATAGAAGGAAACAATGTGCTTGTTACAGTTATTCACCATGACATGGTAGATACTCAGGCTGTTATTAGAGATCTTGTTGCTGAAGGCTATTCAATAAGACAACAATATGAGAATTCTAACCATATCGATCTTGCTATTCCAACTAATAGTATTGAAAATTTAGCAGCTCTTCCTTATATAAAGTGGGTTGAAATCATCGTTGCACCATCTGTGAAAGATGACACGCGAGGTAGAAGTCTTCACCGTGCTAATGGATTAGATACACAAACCGATACCGGTAGAAACTATACAGGTGAAGGAATTGGTGTGATGTGTCGTGATGACGGAGGGGTAGGACCTCATATAGATTTTCAAGGTAGAATCACAGGATTGAATTTTAATAATGGTAGTAATACCCATGGTGACGGTGTATCGGGAATCATGGCAGGCGCAGGAAACAGAAATCCTGCAAACCGTGGAATGGCAGCGGGTTCAAACTTATTAGTTGTTAACTATAACTCTTCTTTCTTAGATTCACCAACAGTAACTGCGATTACATCTGGTGAATCTCAAATTACAAATTCATCGTATAGTAACGGTTGTAATGCAGGATATACTTCGATTACTGAAACGGTTGATACGCAAATGAATACTCTTCCTAACCTATTACATGTATTCTCTGCCGGAAACTCGAATAACCAAAACTGTGGTTATGGTGCCGGAACACAATGGGGTAATATTACAGGAGGACACAAACAAGGAAAAAATGTTATCGCAACAGCTAACGTATTCTTTGATGGTTCATTAGTTAACTCTAGTAGCCGTGGACCGGCTCACGATGGAAGAATTAAACCAGACATTTCCGCTAACGGACAAAATCAAATCTCTACAGCTCCAAATAATGGGTACCTAACTTTTGGTGGTACTTCAGGTGCAGCACCTGGGATTGCAGGTATTTCTGCTCAATTGTATCAGGCATATAGTGAAGAAAACGGTGGCGATTTACCAAGTGGTTCACTGATTAAAGCAATATTGCTGAATACGGCAAATGATGCCGGAAACGTTGGTCCAGATTTTAAATTTGGATGGGGAATTGTGAATGCGTTGAGAGCGGGAATTCTTATTGAAGATGGACGTCACTTAACCGACAATGTTTCTCAAGGTGGATCTAATACTCATACTATTAATGTACCGGCTGGGACTGCTCAAGTAAAATTCATGCTTTATTGGAATGATCCTGCTGCAGTAGCAGGAGCATCTACTGCGTTAGTGAATGATCTTGACCTATTGGTTACAGATCCATCAAGTAATGTTTTAGAGCCATGGATTTTAGACTCAACTCCAGACCCAACTGCGTTAGATACGCCTGCAACAACTGGGGCTGACCATTTAAACAACATGGAGCAAGTATTGATCAATGCACCGGCAGCGGGAGATTATGATTTAGATATTTCAGGTTTCAATGTGCCAATGGGACCACAAGAATACTTTGTTGTTTATGAAATTATAAGTGAGAATCTTACAGTAACTTATCCGAATGGCGGAGAGCATTTCTTCCCTAACGTAGCCGAGTCTCTTCACTGGGACGCTATTGATACTACAGACGATTATGTTGTAGATTATTCAACAGATAATGGCGCAACCTGGACGAACATCGCTACCGTGCCAAACGGGACTACTACTCTTGCATGGACAGCCGCTAATGAAAATACCGGTCAAGGTCTGATCAGAGTAACTAGTGGTGCCTATATGGACATCAGTGATGCACCATTCGACATTGCTCGTTATACAAATGTTATTAATATAACTCAGGTTTGTCAAGACAATGCAACTTTCGAATGTTTAGAAGTTGCCGATGCTGAGTTTTATGACTGGTATCGATTAGGAACTACAGGTATGGACCTTATTGGAACAAGTAATACTAATACTATTACAGTACCTATTACGGATCCGGATGATGAGATGTGGATTGCAATGTCTGCAAGAAATGATACTGAAGGATGGGAAAGTCGAAGATCTAACGCCAAGCAATACGCCGGCGGTTTATTAGATTGTACTTTAGGTCTTGACGATAATACTTTATCATCAGCTGTGACTCTTTATCCAAATCCGGCTTCAGGTGAAGTATTCGTTACTCTTAACGATGCCTCTTTTGGAAATTTCGAGGTTACATTAACAAATAGCTTAGGGCAGAAGTTACAAACGATAAATGCTAAAGATCTCAATGGAAATAATAGTACTTCTATTGATGTATCTAAGTATTCAACCGGATTGTACTTTGTAACGATAAAAGCAGGAGAAAGTACTACTACTAAAAAGTTACTTGTAAAATAATACGCAAGTACTTATTCTTATCAAAAAGGCTGTCTAATTAGACAGCCTTTTTTTATTTACATTTTGTAGATCCAATCGGCAGGATTCATCTTTTCAGAATTTTTCCAAATATAGAATTTCAGGGTTGTTTTACCTGTAGAAGGATTATTATAAACTGTTCCTATTTCCTGCTTGGTAGTAACCTTATCTCCCTTTTTCACCATCACTCCTGATAGATTTCTATACACTGTAATGTAATTACCATGCTTTATAAAAACCGCTTGATTAGCGCCTTTAATCTGTTGCACCTGCATCACTTCTCCATTAAAAACCGCTCGTGCTTTGGCGTTCGATTCGGTGGTGATCTCTACACCGTTATTAATCGTGGTTACATTAGGGAATTGAGGGTGTTGATGCCTACCAAACCTTTCTGTCACAACACCCTTTTCTACCGGCCAGATCAGTTTTCCCTTATTACTTGTAAAATTAGCCGCCAGGGCTTTCGCTTCCGGGGTGAGTTCAAAGGTGGTATTAGACACCGTTTTTGTAGAAGAACTTGTACCTGAAGCCTTATTAGATCTTGCAATAGCCTCTCTAATTATTATTTCTATCTGCTTATCAATTCTATCTGCTTCCTTTTGCTTTGCCCTAATCTGAGTAGCAAATTTACCCTCATCTTTTTTTAGTGATGCGACTAAGGCCTCTTGCTCCTTCTTTTCCTTGGTCAAATTAGCCCTTGCAATCTTATTCTCTTCAATTAGCTTTTGTTTTTGCTTTTTCTGTTCGATAAGATCATTATTAAGTATTTGAAGCATGGCCGTTTTCTCTTTGATACTCTCACCTTGTTTTTTTCTGTGCTTCGCATATTGCTTCATATACTGAAGCCTTTTATAAGCTTGAAGAAAGTTTTTTGATGACAACAGAAACATCACTCTGCTTTGCTGCGATTTGCTTTTATACGACTTGTTAATCATGGCCGCGTAATCTTCCTTCAGCTCTTTTAATTCATTACGCAGGATTTCCATCTTAGTAAGATTATCATTTACCTTACGTGTCAACAAATTTGCCTGTTGATTGGTTACCCGTATTAAGTTCTCGCGAGCAGCAATCCTTTGATCCAGATCCTCAACTTGGGTTAAAACCGATTTCTTTTCCCCTCTAGTTTTAAAAAGTAAGGAGTTAATTTGTTGAATCTCATTAATAATAGATTGTCGTTTCTCTTCGAGTTCCTTTTGTTTATCGGGTTGCGCCCAAACAAATGAGGTAGCAAAGAAACACACTAGAACGATGAGGCTTTTTCGAAAGATTATCATTTATTTAAATCGAATTTCTTCATATCCCTGCGGAATAGTAAATGGAAAGCTTACCGAAACATTGAGGTCTATTTTTTTAAAATTGAGATCAATCTTCGTTTTTTTATTTTCTTCGGAAGTAGATATTGCTGTCTCTATAGTTTCTATATTCACTTCAGAAGGGTACATACTTCCGTCAATTTCCTGATATTCCCCGTAGCGTACCGTTAAAATTCTTCCTTCATTCGGTTGTGATAAAGTTTCCGAAGCTATTTTAAAAGAATCCGGATAAAGTAATAAAGAATGTATAAAGTTAGATGCCTGGCGCTTTGGAAGAAGCTTATACTTATTTTGAACCCACTCCGACGTATAGTCTGTTGCACTCAGGGCAAATATTGACTGCCCCAGTAAAATATCCTGAGCTTTCTGAAAGTCAATTTCTGTTCCCAGCCATTCACTTAACAAGGCAAAATCTCCGTCGAAATAAGTATTAGAAATACTCTCATAATAACTAACCCGGTCCGGGGTAATTAATACTTTCGCAAGGGTTATTCCTAAAATAGAAGCCTTGATCCATATGGTCTTATCTTTCTCCATTCTCAAACTTGCCGTTACGCTCTGCAATTTATTGTTGTCTTCATAAACAACTTGCACTCTTGAAGCCAAGGTGATAAAATTTGGAGAAGCTGCCCGATGTGAAGCCACCACGTCTTTAATCGTTAAGGCATCAGCTCCGGAAACTACTTTAGAACTTCCACAGGCACTTACTATAAATAGTAACAATAAAGAGTATAAGATTTTTGAATTCATGTACTTAATTGGAGGCTTTTAACTCTAACGCTTTTTTTGCAAACAAATTGGCTTTTTTTGAATCTCCTTTGAGCGTATATGCAATTCGTAATTGCTCATAAAAATCTTTTTCCATTTTAGTATCATCTAGTAAGTAGTCGATCCCCGTCTCTAAACTTTCGATGGCCGCATCAACCTGCTGCAATTCATTATTTGCAACACCATTTAAAAGATAAACTAAGGCTTGAGCCGGAAAAATTTCTAACCCATCTGCGCTTAATTGTGCTGCTTCTTGAAACTTTTTAAAATCAATTTGAAGAAGTAGTGTATTCTTTAATAAGCTATAATTATCGTTATCGAGTTGCACGCCTCTTTCATAATATTTTAAAGCATCTTCTTTTCGGCCTTTTGTAATATAATAATCCCCAACTTTTTCAAAAACCTCCCCATTATTATCGGTAGAAAACAAAGAAACCACTTCTTCAAGATCAGATTCATATTGCGGACTGCTATTTACAAACTGAATAAAATCTCGCAACACTTTATACTGACTTTCCTTGTCAATGAGATTTGAAGCAAACACTTTCTTCATCGAACCAATCGCCTCTGAAGCATTACCCTTCTCTAGATAAAATTTATACAAGGCAAGATGAACTAATTCCGATTTAGGATTGTTTTGCAATAATTCTTTAGCAGTCTCAAATGCCTTTTCCGTATTGCCTTCTTCGCTGTACAGGTAAATTAAGTTTAGATAGTCTTTTTCCTTTTTAGGATTGGCATCCACTTTTTCTTTTAACTTTTCAATTTCTCCTGTTGAATTCCCGGTTGCTCGATATATTTGGGTACGAAGCGCATCTCTATAGTCACTTTCCCCCCAATTATCATCCAATTCATCAAGAAGCGCCAGGGCTTTTTCATATTGTTCAGTACGTGAATAAAGATTGGCGAGATCTTCCTTATAATCATCATCAAATTCAATCAATTTAATCACCAAAGGAATTGCAGCCTCATAATCTCGTTCCTGATAATACAGATCGTATAATGCCTCCAAGACCTCAAGACGATCCCCTTCCACCTCCAAAACTTTCATGAAATAGGGCTGTGCGTCTCTATATCTTCTAACCGAAACCAAATTTTTGGCAATCTCAAAATTAACCACAGCCAAAAGGTTAGTGTCTTCTTTGGCCGCTTTTTCTGCCTTCTTTAGCGCTTCTAAGGCCAATTCATAATTCTCAATACCTTTTTGCTTAAGAGCTTCAAAAAAGTTCTCTTGGAAGGCGTCACTAACATCTCCAAGATCGTCGGTAGGCTCTTCAATGTCTTGCGCGTGCAATATCTTCGGAAACAAAAGTATTCCGATGAACATTAGCAAAAAAATATTGTAATTAGTTCTAATCATAATAATTAATGTGTAATCTCTCAATGAATCTATGGTATGAGGTCACTCAATCTTATAATGAGAGCCTTTCGAACTTACTTCAATTCTGAATAATCCCCAATACTCACGTTAGTGAAATTACCATCAAATATCGCGTAGTTCCCTATCATCGCATTGTCTAATGTAGCATTTTTCACCAATGAATTGGTTTGGATTATGCTATTTTTAACGTTACTGTTTTCAATAACTGTGCCGTCCCCAATAGATGCAAAAGGTCCAATGGTACTGTTTTTCAGTATAACATTATTTCCTATGTAGCAAGGTTCTATGATATTTGAATTTTCAGTAGTTATATTCTCTGATAGAAGTTTTTCTTCACTTTCTGCAAGAAAACCAAGCATTCTTCTATTGGTTTCTATAGTAATTTCCTTATTTCCACAATCCATCCATTCGCTAACTGTGCCTGTTTTAAAGATCTTTCCATCTGCCATCATACGTTTAATACCATCATTTATCTGATATTCGCCGCCATTAATAATATTATGATCTAAGACGTATTGAAGCTCCTTTTTTAACTCTGCAACCTCCTTAAAATAATAGATTCCAATAACGGCTTGATCGCTTACATAGCTGGTAGGTTTTTCGACCAATTCGGTAATTTGATCTGCATCATTCAAATTTACAACGCCGTATGCCTCCGGATTATCTACTCGTTTAGTCCAAATAACACTATCGGCCTCCTTATCGAGATTAAAATCGGCTCTTATTAGTGTATCGGCATAAGCGATTACTGCGGGTCCGGAAAGTGAAGGTTCTGCACACATAATAGCATGACCTGTGCCTTTGGGATCGAGTTGACGGTAAATACTTGCCTTCGCACCTAAATCTTTAGCAAGTTCTTTCAGACTCGCAACCACTTCCTCACCAAAGAAAGCCGGATCACCAAGAATAAATGCGATTTCTTCAATATCTTCATTTAATACCTGAGCGATATCTGCGACTAACCGATGGACTATAGGTTTCCCCGCGACCGGTATAAGGGGTTTGGGTACTGTTAACGTGTGTGGGCGAAGACGTGAACCACGTCCAGCCATTGGGACAATTATTTTCATATATATCACCCGCTCGAACGGGTATCTATTTTTAAATTAGATCTTCATTTTACTGTCTCTTATTTCGCAGGGATACATCAGTTCACTCCGGTGCTACCAAATCCACCGGCACCACGGGACGTTTCTCCCAATTCGTCGACTTCTTCCCAGGCTGCTCTTTCATGTTTTGCAATGACCAGCTGTGCGATCCTTTCACCATCTTCAATCGTAAACTCCTCATTAGATAAATTAACCAGGATTACACCTATTTCCCCGCGATAATCGGCATCAATTGTGCCGGGTGCGTTTAATACTGAAATACCTTTTTTAGCGGCAAGTCCGCTTCGTGGACGTACCTGTGCTTCATAACCAATTGGTAGTTCAATATACAGTCCGGTCTTTACAATTGCACGCTGTAAAGGTTTAAGGGTGGACGGTTCAGGAACATTAGCTCGTAGATCCATTCCAGCCGAAGCAATAGTTTCATAAGAAGGTAACGGATGATTTGATTTGTTTATGATTTTAATCTTCATTTTCTTTTAGAATAACCTTGATCATCACTTAAAAAATAGTAGGTGAACTAATCAAAATATTTAGAGTTTTATTATTCTTTGCATCTCTTTTCTTTCAAAAAGGTAGATGAGTAGCAAAAATACCAATAATAATGCAGTCCCAATTACTAAATTACTGTCAAAAATATAAAAGGAAAGAACAGAAAACCCTGCCGCGAGTGTCAAGTAGGCTGTAATTTTTTTAAGATCATAAGGGATGGGATAATATTTTCTTCCGAAAAAATATGATAAAAACATCATTGTCCCATAGGCCGCCAAAGTTGCAATTGCAGAACCTTTGTAACTAATTAATGGGATCAGTGCAAAATTAAGCCCTAAGGTAATAATAGCACCTACCACCGAAATATAGGCACCAAACCTTGTCCTATCTGTAACCTTATACCAAACTGACAGATTATGATATATTCCCAGGCAGAGATTTGCCAGCAGAATTATAGGTACGATCGATAATGCTACCCAATACTCAGAATTAGTAATCAATAACTGCTTGAAAAAATCTAAATATACCACCACAAAGAGCAGAATGAAACTACCGAAAATCGTAAAATATTTTGTGATAGTTGCATAGGTTTGTTTGGCATTCTTTTGTGAAGAATGTTTAAAAAAGAAGGGTTCAATTCCCAATCGAAATGCAGTAGCAAATAGCGTCATAAAGACTCCTAATTTATAGCAAGCTGCGTATACTCCTACTTCGGCTTCTGCAATATTCTCCGGCAAAAGATATTTTAAGAGAATTTTATCGAACGCTTCATTTACTGAAAACGCTATACCCGCTATAAGTACAGGAAATGCATAAGAGATCATTTTCTTCCATATAACTCTATTGAAGCGGAAACCAATCTTTAAATATATAGGAAGCAAAACCAATAATGTGATACCACTGGCCAGCAGATTTGCGATAAACACATAGGCTACTTTGTTCTCTTCAGAATAAATCTCATTCCAAAAGGACGATGGATTTTCGGTGGCCAGATCGGGAAGTATTAAAAAGAAAAATAAGTTTAAGCCCAAATTAATACACACGTTAAAAATCTTTACGATAGCATACTTCATGGGCCTTTCGTTAGCACGAAACCAAACGAATGGTAATACTGAAAGCGCATCCAGACCTAATATCAACAGTCCGTATAGCACATACTCCGATCTAAAATCCAACAGCTGCGCCAAAGGGTCAAAAACAAAAATTGATACTCCTAAGAAAATCAATGTTGATAGCGTAAGCGATGTGAGTGCCGTAGATTGTACAATTTTACGTTGTGAGATGTCTTTATTAATAAACCTGAAAAAAGTGGTTTCCATTCCATAAGAAAGCAAAACATTGCCTAGAATGAGATAAGACATTAGAGTGGCATAAATACCAAATTCGGAGGGGGCTAAAACTTGTGTGTATAACGGAACTAAAACAATGGCAAGCGCCCTTGGTAACACGGTTGCCAATCCATAAATGAATGTTTGTTGAAACAGTTTTTTAAATACGCTCACTTATAATCTCATATAAAAAGACCTACAAGGTTACAAAAAGCCCATAGGTCTCACAAAAGTAAGCAGTATTATTAGTTAAATGAACTTTTAATCAGTCCCGTTCGGATTATTTTGCGGGAAGGCGGTCATCGGTCTCTCCGAAATAAACGGAAGCTTGTAGTAGTTTAAAAGTTTCCTTCCCTGAAAGCGGTAACCAATTACCAATTGATTGGCATCCATTTGGAAAGGTGGCTTTTGTGGCAATACATTTTGAGCCTCCAATACCGGATCGCTGCTCATAATAATTTCTTCTTTTAAATCATTCCTGAAATAACCGCGATAGTGGGTACCTGAACCCGTATATTGATCTCTAAATTGCGGTGAAGCTATTGGTTTAATAACCTTATCATTAAAATAGAAATATTCAATTACAACGTTTGCATCTATACTTGAAAAGCTAACATTTACGTTGGTGCCAGAACCTCCCTCTGGAATACCCGCAACCCAATTTTGATAGTAGGCTCTTTCAATTTGAAAAGGAGGGTCTTCTTCGAACGTAATGGTATCTTTTTTTGTAGTGCTACAACTTATAAAGAACCCAACAGTAACAACAAGTAATAGAAGCTTACTAAAGCTTTTTATTGTATTCATCTCCCAGAGTTTTCAGTTAATATTTATACTATTAAAGATACGGAAAATGCTTTCTGAAGAAAGCATATAAATTTTCATATAATGTAAGACTTTTATTACGAAAAGCATGTTGTTTAATGAGGGCAAAACTGGAAGCAAGGTTTATATTGTACCTAAACTATAATAAGATTAGAAAATACAGAAGTCACTATTAAAAAAAATAACCCCTCAGTACAGAGACTGAAAGGCTATCTTAAAATTTTATTTCCTGTAAACCTATCCCGCCAATGCTTCCGCACCACCAACAATTTCAAGAATTTCGTTAGTAATTGCCGCTTGACGCGCTTTGTTATATTGAAGTTTCAGGGCATCTCGAAGTTCAGTCGCATTATCGGTAGCCTTGTGCATGGCCGTCATACGTGCTCCGTGTTCACTGGCAACAGAATCTCTCAGTGCCTTGAATAATTGGGTTTTTAAGCTCTTCGGAATTAATCCTTCAACAATTTCCTGCTTAGAAGGCTCAAAAATATAATCTGCGGTAGTGGTTGTTTCGGTAACTTTTGGAGGTAAAATCGGTAAGAACTGTTCTGTTATAACCAATTGAGTAGCTGCATTCTTAAAGTTATTATAAACAACAATGATCTTGTCGTAAGTTCCGCTTGAAAACTTATCCATGAGATCTTCTGCTATTGCTGCAGTACTGTCGTAAGTTAAATCATCGAAAATGGCATTATTGTTTTCGATCACATTTCCTGTTTTCTTAAGAATATCGTTCCCCTTTTTACCAAGCGTTAAAAAATCTACCTGCTTTCCAGAGAAAGTTTCAGCTGCCACAGTCTTTGCTTCCTTAATAATATTGCTATTAAAAGCACCTGCTAAACCACGGTTTGAAGTTATAGCAACAACAAGAACCTTATTAACCTCACGTTGATCTGAATATTTACTTCCAGTATCACTGTCCAGGGTTGCGCTCAAATTTTGTAATAGTTCGGTGAGCTTTTCAGAATATGGGCGCATTGCAGTAATAGCATCCTGAGCCTTTTTCAACTTTGCTGCAGATACCATTTTCATGGCACTAGTGATCTGCATTGTAGATCCTACCGATGATATTCTGTTACGTATTTCTTTTAAATTTGCCATATCTTTTGAATTGAGTATTGAGTAATTAGATAAAAGTCGTCTAATTACTCAACACTAAAATCTATTACTTCTTATACTTTGCAGATAAATCTGCAGCAACAGCCGTTAAAGTATCGATAACCTCGTCTGTTAGTTTTCCTGCCTTTAGAGTATCTAATGTACCTCTATACTTAGCATTGAGTACTTCCAAATAATCTCTTTCAAATTCTTTCACCTTTTCAACAGGAACATTACGTAGTAAGTTCTTAGACCCTGCATATACAATTGCAATTTGATCTTCAACGGTAAATGGATCGTTTTGAGCTTGCTTTAAGATCTCTACGTTACGTTGTCCTTTCGAAATTACATTCATTGTAGCCGCGTCAAGGTCTGATCCAAACTTAGCAAACGCTTCTAATTCACGGAATTGCGCCTGGTCCAGCTTTAAGGTACCTGCTACTTTCTTCATCGATTTAATCTGAGCATTACCTCCTACACGCGATACCGAAATACCTACGTTAATTGCAGGACGCACCCCGGCGTTAAACAAATCTGATTCCAAGAATATCTGTCCATCTGTAATCGAAATTACGTTAGTTGGGATATATGCGGAAACATCACCTGCTTGTGTTTCAATGATTGGAAGCGCAGTTAATGAACCTCCACCTTTTACTAATGGCTTCAAAGAATCAGGCAGATCATTCATTTCCTTTGCGATACTATCATCATTAATAATTTTCGCAGAACGCTCTAACAACCTTGAGTGAAGGTAGAATACATCCCCAGGATAAGCCTCACGGCCCGGTGGACGACGTAAAAGAAGTGATACCTCACGATATGCTACCGCTTGTTTTGATAAATCATCATATATAATCAATGCCGGACGACCAGTATCTCTAAAATATTCACCAATTGCGGCACCTGCGAAAGGAGCATATACCTGCATTGGAGCAGGATCTGATGCATTTGCAGCAACAATAGTAGTATATGCTAAAGCACCTTTTTCTTCTAATACCTTAGCAATGTTTGCTACCGTAGATGCTTTTTGACCAATTGCGACATATATACAATATACAGGCTCACCTGCATCGTAAAATTCTTTTTGATTCAAAATTGTATCGATACAAACAGTTGTTTTTCCTGTTTGACGGTCACCAATAACAAGCTCACGTTGTCCTCTACCTACAGGAATCATCGCATCGATCGATTTAATACCTGTTTGAAGCGGCTCAGTTACAGGCTCACGATAAATTACACCGGGAGCTTTACGCTCTAAGGGCATTTCATAAGTCTTACCAGAAATAGGTCCCTTTCCGTCGATTGGTTGTCCTAATGTATTTACAACCCGCCCAACGATACCTTCACCAACTTGTAATGATGCGATACGTTGTGTACGTTTTGCTGTAGCTCCTTCTTTAATTCCTTTTGAAGGCCCCAATAATACAACCCCAACATTATCCTCTTCAAGATTTAGTACAATACCTTCCAAACCGCCTTCGAATTCTACTAATTCTCCGTATTGTGCATTTGCAAGACCGTAAACACGGGCGATACCATCACCTACGGTTAATACTGTTCCTACTTCGTCTAATGATGCCGTAGCTTCAAAACCTGTAAGTTGTTGCTTTAAGATTGCTGATACTTCAGCTGGTTTAACTTCTGCCATTTTGTTACATTATATGTATAGTGAATCGCTACACGCGAAAGACTATAATGATTTACTAAATTCTCTTTTTAAATTTGCTAATTGGTTTGCAATGCTAGCATTATATTGAAGATCTCCAACCCGAAGAATAAATCCTCCAATGATTGATTCATCGATCTCATTTTCTATAGTAACACTGCTACTCCCGGTCATTTCTTCAACCTTTGCCAAAACTTGTTTTTCGATTGCTTCTGAAAGTGGAACTGCCGTTGTTACTTTGGCAACTTTTACGCCTTCAGCTTCATTATAAAGATCTACATAGCTTTTAGCTACATGTCCTAAGATGTCAATTCTTTTATTCTCAACCAGTACATTAATTAAAGCTTTGGTACTCTCCGATTGGTCTTTGAAAATCTCAAGCAATGCTTTTTTCTTGTCTTCCGGTTTAATAACGGGGCTTTTAAGTGCCACGCGCAATTCTTTACTTCCCTCAATAGTGCTATGAACAGATTGCATATCACCAAAAACCACATTTGCAATGTTTGCATCGTTGGCTTGTTGTAGAACTGCTTTTGCGTATCGAATTCCTGCTTTACTTCCGTTCATAATAGTGTCTGCTTAGGGCAGATATCTTTTTATTATACTTCTACTAGTTTAAAGTTGCGTCACTTAAAAGATTTTCAACCAACTTAAGTTGTTTATCCTTATCGGATAGTTCATGCTTAACTACCTTCTCAGCAATTTCTACTGAAAGGGAAGCAACCTGACTTTTTAATTCTGCCACTGCAGCTTTCTTTTCACTTTCAATTGCCGCTTGTGCCTGAACGATCATCTTATCTGCAGATTCTTTGGCGTCCTCTTTTGCATCGGAAATCATTTTTGCTTTGATCTCACGTGCTTCTTTCATCATAGCTTCTCTCTCGGCTCTCGCTTCTTGTAAAATACGCTCATTATCGGCCTTAAGATTTTCCATCTCACGTTTCGCTGCTTCTGCTGAAGCAAGTGCGTCCTGTATAGATTGTTCTCTAGTGTTTACCGCGCCTAAAATTGGCTTCCAGGCAAACTTCCGCAGGATAAAAAGTAAGATCAGAAAAGAAATTCCTGTCCAAAATAAAAGTCCAAATTCCGGAGTAATTAATTCCATATTATAGTTTTTTCTTATTAATCAATAAATATAAAACCAGGTGCGACCAACCGTCGCACCTTAGTTTTGTAGCTTATCCTGCCACAAGGAATGATACAACCACACCAAAAAGTGCTACCGCCTCGATAAAGGCAATAAGTACGATCGCAGATCCTTGCAACTTTCCTTGCATTTCAGGTTGACGCGCCATGGCTTCCATAGCTGCACCACCAATTTTACCTACACCAATTCCACCACCAATCGCGGCTAAACCAGCTCCAATAGCTGCAAACGCTCCATAGTTTGCTGCTACCTCTTGTACTAATGCTAAACTCATAGTTTAAATATTTAAAGATTAATTAATGTTCTTCTTCTAATGCTTGCCCGAAATACAATGCCGATAGCATCGTAAATATATAGGCCTGAATTGCTACTACTAAAACTTCGATTACACTAATAAAAACTACAAATATTACCGAACCAGCTCCAACGAAATAGTTTTTAAAAATAAAGGTTAATGAAATCAAACTAAGAATAATAATGTGGCCCGCTGTTATATTGGCGAACAAACGTATTGTAAGGGCTATAGGCTTGATAAACATACCCATAAATTCTATTGGCGCTAAAAACAACTTCATTGGCACAGGTAAACCAGGCATCCAAAGCATGTGCTTCCAATAATATTTTTTACTACTAAATAAGGTTATAATAAAGGTTATAATTGCTAAAGTAACTGTAAAAGCTATATTACCACTAAGGTTACTACTGAAAGGGAACACCGGAATTAAGCCGATCACATTGTTAATCCATATAAAGAAAAACAATGTTAGTAGAAATGGCATGTAACGCATATAGTGTTTCTCTCCAATATTTGGTATGGCAACTTCGTCACGAATAAATAAAATAATCGGTTCCATGAATTTACCGATACCTGAAGGCATATTGTTCCCTGACCTCTTATAAGACCTTGCTGATGCTACGAAAATAAGCATGATTATAACTAAGGACAGGAACATAGAAAATACATTCTTAGTGATTGAGAAGTCTAATGGTCTCTTTGCATTGGTAGGATGTGCTTCTGCATCAAAAGATACAGTCGATGCGCCAGCGTCTAACTGGTATATTTTTTCATGAACGTTTACAAATTTCAATCCATTTCTTTCCACGATAATCTTACCCTCCACATCATGATGAAATTCACTAGACATAAATGTTACCAAGCCATTGTCTGTCCATAATATAACCGGAAGAGGTAAAGCAGTATCGCCAACTATATGAAAGCTATGACTATCTGTAATGTGATGGAAAATTAATTCTTTCGTATCGAAAATCTCTTCTTCTATCTCTTCATTCGAATCGAAAGCTTCTTGCGATACTACATCATGATCGGTATCTTGTATTGAGGCAAAAGTAATGGTCGATACCAGAGTGAAAAGCACCCCTAAAAAGAGGTTCTTAAGACTAGGAAAATAGGTCGTTTTCAACATAGTAAAATTGCGTTCCTGAAATTTGGTGCAAATGTAACAACATTAAATTAATAAACCAACCAAAAACTACTTTGTTTACTGCTTCTTGAAAAATTTATCTAACATATAAATTTCAAACGTCAAAAAGCAAAAATAGGGAATGAAAAAATTGAATACTTCAAGCGTTTTATGAGAAGATTTACCGGTAAAAAGCGGTAATAAAAATACGATAGCGAGTAGCATTTTTACAGACGTTAATAGTAAAAACATCGTAAACGCATTTGCGTTTGCCTTTTCAACTCTATATCTAATTACGGCAAAGACTATAAAAACCAATGTCGCATTAAAGAAATAGATAGTCCACAAAGGCAGTTGTAACTCGGCTTCAGAAAAGAAATTGTAGAGAACATAAAAGTGTACTCCCCAAAGTACTGCGGTAAAAGCTAATAACCATAAACCGAAGTTGATTAAATCTTTAGTCATATATAGTTTATTTATTACTTTCTGAATTAGCCTGCTTAATTACAAAGTACATTGAAATACAAACAGCAAGAAAACTTAATATGATTGTATATAGTGAATATTTATTTGGGTATGCTTCGTCCAGTTTCACACCTATAAAAGCACCAATTGCTATTATGGCGATCATTTGAAACGCAATGCCTGAGAACCGGGCGTATTTATTGATTGGGTTGCTCGGTCTTCGGTTTTTGGGATCTTTGGGATCTGTCAAAAGGATGGTTTTGAGATTTGTTTGTTTCTTCCTCTTTTGCTGATGTAGAAGATGTCTTTTCTGCGGTAGTACCCGCAGCTCCCTTCATAGCGCAGGATGCATTAAAGGTTGCACCCGGCTCTACTGCCAACTTGCCTACCACCACATCACCAATGATATGTGCTGTAGATTTAAGGCTTAGTGTTCCGGAAACATCAAGCTTCCCATCAAATTTGCCTTCAATATCAGCATTTTCACAGGTGAGCGTACCCTTAATATAACCTGTTCTTCCTAATACAACTTTAGAAGGAGTATTTACATTTCCTTCTATTTTTCCATCGATTCTGAAAAACCCTTTAGAATGAATGTCACCTTTTATATTGGTTCCTTCATTGATGCGGTTTTGACCGGTACCCGGCTCAGTGATGTTCTTGTCCTTTTTATCTGAAAACATGACTAGTTATTTTTGGGGATTAGTATCTTTTGTTTCAATTACTCCTGCACTCAAATAATCATTTAGGTTTTTATGAATTTGAATAATTTTATAGTTCGACGAAGAAATCTCGAAGAACTGTCTCGAACTTCGATAGTCCTTATTTTCTTTTAAAACTTCACCAAATCCTCTAGCTCCTAACCTCGTATTAAGTCCGTGCACAATCACCAATAATGTCTCCGGGTTGTAATAATCAACGGAAGTACTCATATTGGTATAATTATAAAAGGTAATTGCTTTATCTAATTTGGTCTTTAAATCATTAGCAGCCTGTCTCTCGGAAGCACTAAATTTATACACTAACTTAAAGTTGTTACTACCCTCATCTGCAACAAACTCTTTGGAAGCGAGTGTTGGGAGAACCTTTGCGTACATTTCTTGCGCTTGTTTCCCTTCTTCAGAATTTGGATAATTCAGAGATACGTAATTCAACGCTTTCTTATAGGCTTCAAATCCATCCTGCCGTGCAATAGCGGTAGCTTTCAGCAATTCTAGCTTCGGAATTATATCATTTCCGTTATAAAGAGTAATATAATCGTCACTTTGGGCGATTACCTCAGCATACTTTGAAGCTTCAAAATCTTTATACAATTGTTTGTATTTATACTCCGGACTCGATTCGTCTGTAGCCAACATCGCGTTCGGATTTCGCAGAATTTCAGCATAACGGGATTCTGCGTGATTGTTCAAAATATCATTCTTATATTTTAATGCCAATGCTTCATTATCCAATTCACCATAGATCTTGTGCAAGTTATATTTTGCCGGAAGCACAAGTCTTTCTTCCGGATTATATGAAAGTAGTTTCTCAAGCCGATTCGCCGCTAATCCGTATTCTTTAAACTTCTCTTTATAGATGAGGCCTAATTGATAATAAGCAAAATTACGATCCTTGGTAAGACTGTCTATCACTTTTTCATCTGTTGGTACGAGAGAAATATAGCTTTCTGGATTGTATAATTCATTCTCGCTGATTGCAACTTCTTCTGTCGCTTCTTCTTCAATGTTTTTTAAGACCGATTGCTTGCTTGATAATCTCCAATTATCTTCTAGAGCACGATCTCCCCAAACTTTTCTGAATTCCTGTTTTCCATAGGAAACCGTCGTAGAATTGTAAAAATAGAATGTTCCTCCCCCAGCTTTCTCCTTCTTCTCTTTTTTATAAAACTCATTATTGGCAACGCTCTTTTCCAGTTTTGCATTCGCAATCGAATCTTTTATTGCCTCATCTTTAAGTTGCTGAGTGTATTCAGTAAAATAAGCCAATTGCTGAGATTCAGACATTCCGGCTATTTTAAGTATACTATCGTTCTGAGTGGCTATATCTTCATATTTTATTACATCCTCCAGATTTTCGCGCTTCTTTTGGATACGTCTGTATTGTCGCGTACCATCTTCTAAATTAGTTAGTGTACTGTCGTAATAAGCTCCGGCAATCTTGTACAAGGCTCTATCAAAATTGATTTCCGCCAAAGTTTGATAATTTACCGCTTGTAAAATTCGATCGTCGCGAAAGGCTTTAATCGATTTATTATAGTAGTGTATGGCCGTATCCTCGCTTTTATTGTTGCGATAATACTCTCCAATCTGATTGTAAATTTTATCTAGAAAAGGACGATTTTCACGGTCTGCTTCCAAATCCTGAAGCAATTCTAAAAATGCGACTTTATCTTCATTGTCGTAATCGAAGTTCTTTGCTTTTGCGATATATGCATTGATCATATATACTCTTGGAGACTTTCGATTGAGGTCTATAACCTCATCAAACGCCATATTCGCACTATCTCTAAGTTCGAGACGATTGTACAACTGACCTTTGATAAATAAATATCTACCTTCAAGTTCGCGATTACCTACTTTTTCTGAAGCAATTTTAATATAATGTAAAGCTTCAGGCAGTGAATCGAGATTAATATATGCCTGAGCCATCATAGCAGTAGCATCTGCCAACTCATCATCATCTAATTCTTCTTCCTCCAGCATTTTTTGCAAGTTCTCTAATGCAACTTCCTCACTCTGAAGGCGAATATTAGTTTTCGCTTTCCAAACCTTAGCGTGATTGATATTGTTACTGGTAGGATATTTATTGAGAATAAAATTGAACGCGTCTAGTGCAGGAATAAAGCGCTGATCGTAGTAGCGCGCTTTCCCCAACAACATATAGGCTTCGTCAATTTGCGGATTGTATTCTTTTCCGTCGAGATATATTGCGTTCTTCTGAATGGCCTTAACAGCTTTCTCTTCAGCACGGTTAAAATTCGGGTCTTTTGATTCTCCAGGAAGCGACATGCTTTCTTCCAATTCTAAACGTTCAACAGGAAGAATTTCCCAGAAATTGTCGCGATAACTTCTTGCCAGTTCTTCTTTTCCGGCTTCAAAAGCCACACCTCCATTGTACAACTTATTATATTCGGCTGATACCGCATGTAAATTTCTTCCTAAAAATGTGTTCTTTTTGCGCGAACACGCCGCTAATGCTAATACAACCAGTAAAAGGATAGTAATTTTTTGTATGCCCTTCAAAATTCTTTCAATTTATATTTATAGTAACTTAAAAGCAGTGCTTTTAGTATATAAACCGCCAATAGAACGGTAAAAATACACTTCTTTTTAATATCTCCCTGATAATATTCCAAAAATTGGGAAGGATTAATGGCCTCCTCGCTGTGTTCCCAAAAAATCCTTTGTAAATTT
>CBDUGY010000006.1:0-52443 GCA_965367015.1 uncultured Ulvibacter sp. | reverse complement strand
GAGTTGATGCGGGTCACGTGGAGGTAGATCCTAATAAAACCTCTCTTACCGGTACCGGTGGAAATTTTGAAATAGGTAAAAACGGAGCAGGAGACTGGCGTTATTGGTTTGGGGGAAGCTGGAAATCGCCCGAATATGAATTAAATGACATTGGGTTTTTACGACAAGCCGACGATATTCGTCAGTATATGGGTGGGCGGAGATTGTGGAATAAACCTACAAGCTGGTTTCGACGGGCCAATGTGAGAGGAAATATTGCTACGGCATTCGACTTTGAAGGTAATTATAATCGCATTGAGTATGAGGTTGGTGCATTCGTTAACTGGAAAAACAATTGGTGGACGGAGATAGGGGGAGCCCATAAACCTCGCATTTTTATTAATACTTTTCTACGTGGAGGTCCCAGATGGAGATATAGTCAAGAAAATTATTGGTTTCTTTTCACCGGAACAGATCAGCGAAAAAAGCTCAGTTTTCGAGCAGGACATGTAAATTCGAATGCAAAACAGAATAATTTCTCTTATTACAACTATGAAATTGGTGCGAGATATCAACCTCTCAACAGTTTGAGTTTATCTTTAGATTTTGATTACCAAGAGAATCCTAACAGAACTCAGTATGTGGGAGAAAGTACATTCAATAATACACCTCGTTATATTCTGGGAGAAATCGACAATAAGACTTACAGTGCGACTCTACGTGTAAATTATAATATTAATCCGAATCTCACGATTCAGTATTACGGTCAACCATTTATTTTTAAGGCGAAGTATTCTAATTTCAACTTTGTCAAAGATGGTATTGCCAAAGACTTAAACGATAGAGTTGAATGGTACGGAAATGATCGTGTTACACTGCAGACTGATATTAATAGCTATTTGATTGATGAAGACAGAGATGGGGAAATTGATTATTCTTTTGGTAATCCGGACTTTACTTTTGTTCAGTATCGTTCTAACCTTGTTGTTCGTTGGGAGTATATTCCGGGATCCGAAATATTTTTAGTTTGGTCTCAGGGGATTACCAGCTTCCGTGAAGATGCAGAAAACGGTTTTAATACAATTGTTGATACGCAATTGTTAAATCAGAAACCGCAAAATACATTTTTGATAAAAGCGACATACCGCTTTGTGCTATAAGTTTTTTAAAGCGTATTTTACTAAACCCGTATTACTTTTTATTCCCAGTTTTTTATGGATATTCTTTCTGTGGGTATCTATTGTATACCGACTTATCTTTAAGTGATCGGCCATTTCCAGACTAGTACGACCTTTGGCAAGTAATTGAAGAATTTCTTTCTCTCTTCTCGTTAAAGGATTTTTTGGTTCACTAACTTCAGAGTTAAACCACTCCCGAATATTTTCAGGTAGATTTTTACTGAAATAGTATTCCCCTTTCATAAGGGTATGAATTGCAGTTATAAGTTCTTTCTTTTCTACATCTTTCGTTACATACCCTTTGGCTCCTGCCTGAAGCATTTCCAGTACATCAATACTTTGATCGAACATACTTAGCGCGAGTATTTTCACCTTTGGGTGTTTTTGCAATAACTTTTTTGTGAGAGCCACTCCGTCCAGGATCGGCATTCTAATATCCGTAAGCACTATATCGGGTTGAAGACCATCGTTTATCAAATTAATGACATCGGCGCCATTATTAGCCTCTCCAATTATGAATATGCCTACCTCCTTCATAAGGATGGATTTCAGCCCGTCTATAAAAAGTTGGTGGTCGTCGGCGATAAGAATATTTATATTCATAAAGGAATTGTTAGAATCACTGTTGTTCCATTTCCTTCGGAAGAATCAATAACTACTTCGCCATTAATTTTTTCCATTCTCTTCTTTATGTTTAACAAGCCCAAACCTCTTGAAACTTTTTCAGAATTAAAACCGCGACCATTATCTTCGATCATAATGTGAAGCGTTTCGTCAATTTCAGAAAACTGTATGGTCACTTCGGTAGCCTTTGCATGTTTAATTATATTTGTAAGTAACTCCTGAATTACTCTAAATACCTGAATTTCAATAGCGTTTTCAACACGCTGGTCGACATCAATATTGATAACGGCAATACGAATTCTATTCGATTCAGAAATCTGATCGGCGATGAGCTGAGTGGAAGGAATAAGACCTTTATTTATAAAGGTTCCAAAGTTTTTTTTATGAGCAATTTTTCTAATCTCGGAATAGGTACTATTGGTTAGCTCCTTTAATTTTCCGTGGAAAGAATCGAATCCGGCTTTATCGTCGAAGCTGTCTAAATAGAGTTTGAGAGTCGCCATTTTGCTGCCCAGATTATCGTGCAAATCTGCTGCTATTTTACTCCGTTCTTTTTCTTGAGCATCAATGATGGCGTCAATCCCTTGAAGTTCCTGTGTTTTTATGAGTTGTTCTATTTCCTGATTTTTTATGGTAGCTTCCTGCATGGCGATCACCTGTTTTCTTTTTGAATTTTTAACTAGTAGATAAGCGATTACCAGCGTAATGCAAAGTGCGAGAAGTGCTAATAGCAAATAATTGCGATTAGTTATTCTTTGAAATTCTGTTTCTTGGTTTATTGTTTTAAGTTCCAGAATTTCCTTTTCTTTTTTCTCGGTTTCATATTTAGTTTGAATCTCCAAAAAGTTATTTTCATTTTCTGTATTCAAGATACTATCGTTGAGGTTTTTCGATTTTTCTGAAAACTCCAAAGCCTTGGTGGAATTTCCAATTCCCTTATATGCTTCCTTCATATTGTTATAAAGCATAGCCAATTGTTTACCCTTAACTTGTTTTGACGCCTCATCAAAGTAGGAAATAGCACGTCTGTATTCTTTGTTTTTTAGATGAATATAACCAAGATTACTTTGTGTTATACCTAATCCCGATTTAAGATTCATCTCATTTTTAAGTTGAAGTGTTTTTTCGAGATATTGTTTGGATTTTTCGGGATCTTTATCTAGGTATATATCGCCTAAATTGTTGTAAATTATTGATAATGATCGCTTATCACCTAGAGAAGTTGCAAGCTCTTCGGCTTTCGCATTATACGCAATTGCTCGTATCGTATCGCCATTTTTGTAATGTTGTGTCGCTAGATTCGGAAGTGTGATAAGTTCGAAAGGTGTTTGTTTTAATTTCTGAAAAGTTTGTAGGGCTCTTTCACTGTATTCAATGGCTTTGGGATAAAGTTCTAGTTCGGCGAATGCCGAGGCAATATTGCTATAGCACTTTGCTGCATTTAGTGAATCCTTCGTTTCTTCAAAAAATGAAGCGCTCTCAGTTAAAGTTTTTATCGTTTTATTATAATCACCTTGTCTCAGCTGAACTGCCCCCAGACTAATGTTCACCACTGCCAGTTGCTTTTCATTTTTCAGTTTTTTCAGAAGTGTTTTTGTTTTTTCAAAATGAATCGCGGCAGAATCGAGTTTGGCTGTAAAGAAGAAAAAGCGTCCGAGTTGATTGTGACTTTCGGCCAATAAAGAATCGTTTTCCTCGAATTTCAGGGCTTCGATAACATGATTTCTAGCTTCGGAAAGATCAACCCGTTCATACATTTTAGCCAATTGCAGATTGATTTTAGCCTTTGTGTAAGGATTGGTTGCCGACTTTAAAATATTAGTCAGACTATCTATTTCAGAATTCTGCGCGAATATAACTGAAGTGAAGAACAGAAAAAGCACTGCTATTTTTTTCATATAAAACAGATAAGGACTACACTTAAAGGTAATAATAAAAATTTTGAAGGCATTGCATTTTTAATTACAGCGTAACTCTATACAAATGTAAATGAGAAGTTTACGCGACCCTATACCTAGTATTAGGTATTGAACGCTTAGGTATTGGAAACTACATTTGATAAATAACTTTAAATTCTTTTGTCATGAAACTAAGTCTTCTTTTTATTCCGTTCTTTATTTTTCTTCAAACAGATTCCTGCGGCGATGATACCGTAGACGATGGAGGCTCTATAAATGAAAATTTTGTAGAATTTTTAGGTGTTAGAAATGAAGCTGCCGGCGGCTGTAATATACAATCTATGGGTAACCCTCAGGTTTGCACTTACGTAGGAAGTTATAATAATGCTGGACAAGGATATACTATTTCTATTAGTCATACTGGCGATTGTAGAACTGCAACCTTTAATTTAAGGGATAATTTGAACAGTCCATCGAACGCTCAATTATTCTTACAAATAACCGAAAATGGTGTTGCAATAGAGACCTATTTAGGAAATTCTGGAACAGTAAATCTGGGAGATTTTGGATCCAGTTCTTCTATGGAATTTGAAGGTACAGTGATAAGTTCCTCTACGGGGGAGGAAGAGACCATTTCAGGATTCATGGAGTGTGTTTTATAGTCTAGGGTGTTTAATATCAAAATTATATTTCATGAAAAAATTCATTTACATTATTGCGATATTTTTTTTAACGTTCATCTTAATCTCATGTGAAGAAGAAGAATCGAGCGAAGAAGAACCCGATCGTACGACCCATCTGGTAACTTTTAATAACAATAGAGGTCCTGTAGGTGGCTGTTATCCATCATATAGTGTAACCTTTCTTGTTACTTACCGTGATATTCAGGCTTCATTGGATTTATCTGCGGGAAACACCGGTTTTTTAAATGTGTTGGTTGAAGACGGAGAAAGCATCAATGTTCAGGTAATAAGGCAAACTGACGACCTTATAGTGGCAGATGCTAATGTTAATGTGCGTACGACGAGCAGACCTCAAAGTCTCGAAGGAACACATAGAACAGTCAATTTTTGCCATGCTTTTGATTTGCAATTTAGTAACTTCTAAAAGTGAATTTAAACTAACCCAATTAAAGGTGTTTTTCGAATGAGAAACACTTTTTTAATGTGCCTCCAACCAATTATCACCAACCCCTAATTCTACGACCAGCGGTACGGAAAGTTGATATGCATTTTCCATTTCGGCTTTTATGACTTGCTGAAGCTCTTTAAGTTCCGGTTTATAAATATCGAATACAAGTTCATCATGCACTTGAAGGAGCATTTTACTTTTGTAATTTCCTTCGGAAAGTTTTTTATGAATATTGATCATGGCAATCTTAATAATGTCTGCCGCACTACCCTGGATGGGTGCGTTCACAGCATTCCGCTCTGCGGCACCACGAACAATGGCATTGCTTCCGTTGATAGCATTTAAATAACGACGCCTACCCAAAACAGTTTGTACATAACCATTTTCCCGAGCGAAGTCAACTTGTTCGCTCATGTACTTCCGAAGCTTGGGATAAGTTTTATAATAAGTTTCTATAAGTTCTTTGGCTTCCGACCTACTTAAATCTGTTTGATTACTTAGACCGAATGCTGACACTCCGTAAATAATTCCGAAGTTAACTGTCTTGGCATTTCCACGCTGTTCCCGGGTCACCTCTTTCAAAGGAATATTAAAAACCTTGGCTGCGGTAGAAGCATGAATATCTTCACCATCTTTAAAGGCTTGGATCATTGTTTCTTCTTCACTCAATGCTGCAATGATTCGCAGTTCTATTTGCGAGTAATCTGCTGCCAGTAAAACATATTCTTTATCGCGCGGGACGAAGGCCTTTCGGACTTCGCGACCGCGCTCTGTACGAATAGGAATATTTTGGAGGTTTGGATTGTTACTGCTAAGTCTACCAGTTGCTGCTACTGTTTGCATATAATCAGTATGTACCCGCCCGGTTGAGGGCTCAACCTGGTTGGGTAGCGCGTCCACATAAGTACTTTTCAACTTCGCCAGACCACGATATTCCAGCACATCACGAATTATTTTATGATCTTTGGCCAGGTACGAAAGTACATCTTCGGCGGTAGAATATTGTCCGGTTTTTGTCTTCTTAGGCTTATCGACCAGTTTCATTTTGTCGAAAAGTATCTCTCCCAATTGTTTTGGGGAAGCGATATTAAATTCTTCACCGGCATCTTCGTAAATGTCCTTTTCGAGCTTAAGAATATCTTTATCTAATTCTAAGGAGAGCCCTTTTAAAAATTCTTCATTAAGATTAATACCTTGTAATTCCATATCAGCAAGTACCCTAAGTAAGGGTATCTCAATATCGTCGAATAGTTTTTGAGTATTGGCTTCGCCTAATTCAGTCTGAAAGTGTTCTTTCAACTGAAGCGTAATATCTGCGTCTTCAACTGCGTACTCAGTTTGCTGCTCGAGAGGTACATCCCGCATCGATAATTGATTCTTTCCTTTTTTGCCAATAAGTTCGGTAATTGAGACTGGCGTATAATTGAGATAGGTTTCTGCGAGGACGTCCATATTATGACGCATGTCGGGATTTATAAGGTAGTGCGCCAACATGGTATCGAAAAGTTTACCTTTTACCGTAACATTATATTTAGCGAGAACTTTTATATCGTATTTAAGATTCTGCCCAATCTTTTCTATGTTTTCTGATTCGAAAAACGGACGTAATAATTCAATGATTTCTTGTGCCTCAGTTCTATCGGCGGGCACAGGAATATAGAATCCTTTACCTGTCTCCCAAGAAAAAGCGATCCCTACGAGTTCTGCAGTGATAGGGTTAAGTCCTGTAGTTTCCGTGTCGAAGCAAACACTTTTTTGATTCATTAAATTCTGAATGAACAGTTTGGTACCCATTCCCGGTTGTACAGCTTGGTAGAAGTGCTCTGTCGATTCAATATTTTTACGGGAACTATATACTTCTGCTTCTGAAGTTGGCTCACTGTCGCCGCCAAACAGCGAAAACTGACCTTGACCTGCGGGAGTGGACTTAGCTTTTTTTAGAGTATCGTCTTTAGTTGTGGAATTTTGCGCAGCCTCTCTGGATGTTCCTGCGGAGGCCATACCTTCAATAGAAAAGGCCTTTAAGAAGTTGTCCTTCAATCTTCTAAACTCAAGTTCTTCGAAAATTTCTGTAACAGCCATAGTATCCGGTTCCGACATTTCAAAATCCTTTTCATTGAATTCAACGGGAACGTCAAGCATGATCGTGGCTAGTTTTTTGGAGAGTAATCCCAGTTCACCATTTTCTTCTACTTTTTCTTTCATCTTACCTTTCAGCTTATCTGTATTGGCTAACAAGCCCTCCATGGAACCAAATTCTTTGATAAATTTTTTCGCCGTTTTATCACCAACACCGGGTAAGCCGGGGATATTGTCGCTGGCGTCTCCCATCATTCCGAGGTAATCAATAACTTGAAGAGGATCGTCTACTTCAAATTTCTTTTGCACTTCAGGAATACCCCAGGTTTCATAACCTCCACCAAATACGGGGCGGTACATAAAGATATTTTCTGAAACCAATTGAGCGAAATCTTTATCGGGAGTGACCATAAAAGTTTGATACCCCTCTTTTTCGGCTTTTTTTGCGAGCGTACCAATCACATCATCTGCTTCAAAACCTTCTTTTACCATTATTGGAACATGCATTGCAGTAAGAATATTTTCGATATAGGGTATAGCGAGTCTGATGGCATCAGGAGTTTCAAGTCGGTTTGCCTTATATTCTACGAACATTTCATTCCGAGCTTCACTCCCTCCTTTGTCGAAGCATACTGCCAAATGATCAGGGCGTTCTCTCTTAATTACATCGATAAAGGAATTCATAAAACCCATAATGGCCGAAGTATCCATTCCTTTTGAATTAATCCGGGGGTTTTTAATTAGTGCGTAATAACCACGAAAAATAAGGGCATAGGCATCAACGAGAAAGAGTCTTTTTTTGTCTGACATTTTTAGGAAGGCTTATGCTTCAAATGTAAAAAGAACGATTCAGAAAAAAGAATAATACTAATTAAAAAAGCTTCTACATAAGATGAGATTTTGCTAGAATAATTATTAATTTAAAAACATGTCAAGCTATTTGTTAAATTCAAAATATTTAAGCGGAAATTGATCAGTGCAGATTGGAAAGTGTATTGTGAATCCAGTTTGATTTTACAGGGCTTTGAGTCTGGCTAGAATATTTTCTTTTCGAGAGGCGCTTAAGGGAATGATCTCTCCGTTAACACTTAAATTAGAGGTAGCTACGGAAGATATTTTTAACAAATTAACCCAATACGAACGATGTGGCTGCACAAAGTTCTTTAGATTCAATTGTTCTGAAGTATGCTTCAACGTATGTGGTACCAGATACTTGTCGGAAGAAGTTATTACATAACAGTAATTGTCGAAGGCTTTTAAATAATGAATACTTGCCTGATTCACTTTATGAGTTCTACCTTCCGATTTAAGCAAAATGAATTCTTCAGCGGTAAGTGAAAAGTTATGCCAGGCTAATTCAATATTACTTCGTAATCCGGCTTCGGTAAAGGGTTTAACGATATATCCGAGTGGTTCCGTTTGTTTAATTCTTTCTATCGTGGATGGATCTGTTTGTGAGGTGAGATATATATAGGGAATCTTTCGTTTGTCTAATTGTATTGCCAGATCAATACCATCTTTCGCCCCTTCCAGCTGAATATCAACAAGTACAAGATCGGGGCGTTTTTTATCAATTGCTTGCAGCGCTTCATCGTATTCATCGCTATCGCCCATAACTTTAAATCCCTGCTTTTTTAAGGCGGTTTCGACCGTTGCTGCAATCAAGGGTTCGTCTTCTACAATGTAAATGTTCAAGGCTTTCAAACTAATTTTCTTTGCATTCAATACTGAATCTAGTGGAAGATGATATTAAAAAGGACAAATATTTAGTGAATGTAGGTATTTTTTTAGTGAATGCTTTAGAGTTCAGTAAAACGATGAATGTCTAAAATCGCTAGTGTACCACTGGATCCTGGTTTTGCGTAGGATAAAGTAGCTTTCAACTTCTTTGCAAGTGCTTTTATAAGTTGTATTCCAAAAGAGCTTTCTTTTATTTCTGAAGGTAATCCGTGCCCGTTATCTTCGACTTGTAATTGAAGTTTATCATTAATTTTTTCAAATCGAATAGTCATTAAACTTTCTTCTGAAACTTTGTGAAAAGCATGTTTAAGAACATTAGTTATAAGTTCATTTAATATAAGGCCTAAAGGTGTAGTAGTTTCAATATCTAAAATTAAGGGTTGAACTTCAAGCTTATATTTAATAGAATTTCCATTAAACTGATGACTTTCAAAAATATCTTTAGTTAGATCACTGAAGTATTCTTGAGTATTTATCCCTACCAATTGATCTTTATTGTATAATTTTTGATGGATTAATACCATAGAACGCACTCTGTTCTGTGCTTCTTTCATCGCTAATTTTGCTTCCTTATCTTCGATGTTTTCAGATTGTAAATAGAGCAACGATGAAACAATTTGAAAACTGTTCTTTACTCGATGATGAGTTTCCTTTAGCAACACATTTTTTTCGTCTACAGTAATTTCAAGAAGTGCTTTTTGTTTTGCAAGTTGTTTATTTTTCTTCTGGTTTTTAAGTAGGAAGAAACCAATTAATCCTGCAATCAGCAGACCGGTTAATGCGAAGAATAAATAAAGACGTTGCTGCTGTCGCGCTTTTTCTCTTTCCAGCGATAGCAGTTTCAACTGAGCATCTTTTTTTTCGGCTTCGAACTTCGTTAAAGCGTCGGCCATATTTTTGTCCTGAGTTGCTGTAAGGACTGAATCTTTTAACTGTTGAGAGGCAAGGGATAAGGTGTATGCCTCCTCAAAATTGCGAGTTTCAGCGTAATATGTCGCTAGAGCATTATTGGTCTCAAGCTCCTGTTCCAAATGCCCTATCTCTTTTGCAATGGTATTCCCTTTTTGAAGATAGGGTAAGGCCTGGTTGTATTTTTTCAACCCCGTAAGTGCCATTCCGATGCCGGCTTGGGCTACAGAATGAACGATTGGGACTTTGTCAATTGGCACAAGTTCCATCGATTGATTATAGTTCTTTATCGCATCATCAAACCGATTCTGATAGAGTTGGGCGTTCCCTAAATTCATGTAAGCAATTCCTGTGTTTAGAGAATTATTTGTACTCTCCAAAAAAACAATTGCCTTATTGATGGAAGCTTCAGCTTTTTCATATTGTTTATTAGTATTGTAT
The DNA here is from genome assembly GCA_965367015.1 of uncultured Ulvibacter sp. Classification (GTDB taxonomy): domain Bacteria; phylum Bacteroidota; class Bacteroidia; order Flavobacteriales; family Flavobacteriaceae; genus CAXBES01. The sequence continues at coordinate 42,464 of CBDUGY010000006.1, read as the reverse complement.
AATACCCCTAAGTTCATATTAACATTCGCAGCCCAGGCAGAATCATTAACTTGTAGTGCAGCTTCTTCAGCTTTTAAAAAATAGCTTTCGGTTTTTTTAAAATCTCCGCGTATGTTATAACCAGCTGCCAAATTGCTGTAAATTCGAGATAAGCGTTTAAAGTCCTTAATCGGTTCGAGAATTCTGGCGGCTTCTAAATAATAATTAATCGCTTCGTCATAATTATGTGCAGCATAATTCGAAATTCCAAGGTAGTTAAGTGCATCGGCTGAATTCTCTGATGAATTTTCAATCTTGGCAATCGAATCAAAAAGATGTGCATAAGTCTCAATATTTTCGGGGTTGGAATATAATTGTGAGATTATGGCAGACCCTAGATGGTCGAGTTTATTTTGGTTCGATTTAATGGTATCCAACGCCGAAATCGTCGAATTGGTTTGTGATAACCCGAGAGAGAAGGTAGCCAAAGACAAAATAAAAAAGACTTTTTTCAAGTTTCTAGTTTTATGAAGATACTACAAGTTAGTAAACTTTTTTTAATTGGTTTTTCAGAAAAAATTCATTGGCAATTCGTATTTTTCCAAAGTAATAAACTACAAATAGTTTCAATGAAGAATACATTTTCAATTGCAATTCACGGCGGTGCAGGAACACTCGTTAAAGGGTTAATGACGGCCGAGTTGGAAACAGCATACAAAGAAGCCTTGAACTCAGCTTTAAATGCCGGATATGCACTTCTTAAGCATGGAGGAAGCGCATTGGATGCAGTTGAAGTGTCTGTAAAATTGTTGGAGGATTCACCTTTGTTTAATGCAGGGAAGGGAAGTGTTTTCACAGCAGAGGGCACTCACGAGATGGACGCAGCGATTATGGAAGGCAAACATTTAAAAGCCGGAGCTGTCTCGTTAATAACAGGTATTAAAAATCCGGTGTCTTTGGCTCGTGATGTAATGGAGAAAAGCTATCATGTATTCTTAGCCGGTGAAGGAGCGATGAAATTTGCTGAAAGTAACGGGTATATTATTGAGAATGAAGATTATTTTTATGATGAGGTACGTTATAAACAATGGCAAGGGATAAAAGATACTGAAGGATTTCAACTAGATCACAGTGTAAAGAAGGATGGTAAATTCGGAACAGTTGGTGCTGTTGCATGTGATTGCAATGGTGATGTGGCTGCGGCAACCTCAACGGGAGGTATGACGAACAAAAAATGGGGTCGTGTTGGAGACAGTCCGATGATTGGTGCAGGAAATTATGCAAATAATAAAACGTGCGCTGTGAGTTGCACGGGCAGTGGTGAGTTTTTTATTCGAGGCGTAGTTGCTTACGATGTTTCTTGCTTGATGGAATTCAAAGGATGGTCTTTAGAGAAAGCAGCTTCTGAAGTGATTCATAAGAGAATTTTAGAAATAAACGGAGACGGCGGACTTATCGCGGTAGACGCTAAAGGAAATATTTCGATGCCATTTAATACTGAAGGTATGTACAGAGCCTGCATCACCAAGGAAGGAAAAAAAGAAATTTCTATTTACAAAGGATAAGCTGCTGGGTCGACTTACTTTTTGTGTTTATTGGGTTCAATCGAATTAAAATAATCATAGCTTTCGTCTAATAATTTTGCTATCGCAGCTGTGTTTTTTAGCATCTCTTCAGGAATTAGTGCATAGCCTCTCATAACAGCACCGTAAGATTTATAAATTGTTGTATTGTGTTTGTTTATGAATTCCTCCTGAGCTTCTTTTGAAAAGCGAATACCAATTTCGCCAGCTTTATTCAGAAGCGAGAACATATAGCCATTAGTTGCTGTGTATGGCATCGTTTTGCCAAGTCTTTGAAATCTTGGACATTTTGCCACGATTGAGTCGTAAAGTTCAAGTTTTTTTTCCCACATCACCATAAATTTCAGAAAATGATTTTCTGAAAGATACTAAAAATGCCGAAAAGCTTAGAGTGATTGTGGATCGATCACAGGAATGTTCACTGGAGATACCTTAACTGTTTTTTTCTTTATGTCAAATCGATCCCCATAAGCAAGAATATGAGTCTTAAGATTGGTAAGTGACATTGGAGCCCCTACCGGTACAAGCTCACGATTGTTATGCTTTGCCTTACGGGCGTTAAAAACGATTACCATCCCTGAGCCAATTACCTCAAAGGTATTACGGTTTTTAATTACCAGTCCAGTATCTTCCGCCAATCCAATTCCAATTAAATTTGGAAATTTAGCGACAGCTTCCGCAAGGCGGCCAAAACGCCCGCGACGAATAAAATGTGAATCAACTATAAGGTCGGGGATGAAGCCCATTCCCTTACCCATACTTGTGGCTCCTTTTGTGAACGCTTCTTTTATTCCGCCCCCCGTGATCATTTCTTCCGACATACACATGGCTCCAGCACTTGTTCCGGCAATGACGAATTCTTCGTTTTTATAACGATCTAACATTATTTTATGAAGAGATGAGCCACCAATTTTTTGTGTTATTTTAGACTGATTACCGCCTGAGAACATTACGCAATCAGCTTTTTTCATCAACTCGATATTTTTAGCTTCTTCAGAATGAGCTCTCTTGCGAATATCCATAATGTGTAAATTAGTGCATCCCAATTTACTGAAGGCCTCGTAATAATTATTACCTACTTCGTCAGGAATACTTGAAGCAGTCGGGATAATAATTATTGAGGAATTTTGTCCACCACTTTCTTTTACAACTCTGGAAAGAATACCATCTGTAATATATTCAAGATGGTATATTTCGCTGGTTTCAATTCCTTTATCTTCATTTCCACCGATTGGAATAAGAGTTCCTTTTACATTCATGGGGTTTATTTTATTGCTGGCAAAAATACGGGTTTTGTTCTGAAAAAATATCATATATTTATAATCTTTCGCCTTTCAGAAAAGCTCAAAATAGCGGGCAAAGAAAGTTAAAAATCTAATTTACAACACTTAACAATTAACCAATCATGAAAATACGAGAGATAAATGCAATGCGAGGGCCAAATTATTGGTCGGTTAGACGACACAAATTAATCGTAATGGTTTTGGAATTGGGGGCGATGGAAGATTTTCCATCGAATAAAATTGAAGGATTTAGTGATAGGTTAAAGGCAATGTTTCCCAGTATGTATTCGCATAGATGTTCGGTTGGTGAACCGGGCGGCTTTTTTCAAAGAGTTGAAGAAGGGACATGGATGGGCCATATCATAGAGCATATTGCGTTAGAAATTCAGACATTAGCAGGTATGGATACTGGCTTTGGAAGGACCCGAGATTACGGTGAAAAAGGTGTTTACAATGTTGTTTTTTCTTATATGGAAGAGAATGTTGGTCGCTACGCAGCTGAAGCTGCAGTGCGAATTTGTGAGGCATTAATTGCCGCCGAAGATTATGACATGGATCCCGATATTCAGCGAATGCGGGAGTTAAGAGAAGCCGAGCGCTTAGGACCAAGTACCGGTTCAATTGTTGAAGAAGCTGCAAGCAGAGGTATTCCATGGATACGGTTAAATAAATACTCTCTATGTCAATTAGGTTACGGGGCTAACCAAAAGAGAATTCAGGCTACAGTTACCAGTGAAACTAGTAGCATTGGCGTAGAGCTGGCTTGCGATAAAGAAGATACAAAATACTTGCTGGAACAAGCCGAAATTGCTGTGCCTCGTGGAGATATTATCAGTCGTGAAAGTAGCCTTGAGGAAGCTTGTCGATACGTTGGATATCCCTTAGTTATAAAACCGATTGATGGAAATCATGGTAGGGGGATTACTGTCGATATTCAGAGTTATGAAGATGCTGTCATAGCTTTTCACGCAGCTAAAGAAGTTTCTAGTCGGGTAATAGTTGAAAAATACATTACCGGAGAAGATCACCGATTGCTGGTTATCAATCACGTTTTGGTTGCGGCCGCAAAACGAACCCCGGCTCATGTGATTGGCGATGGCAAATCTACAGTTGAAGAATTAATTATTGAAGTAAATAAAGATCCCAGAAGAGGTTATGGGCATGAAAATGTGCTTACCATGATCACGATTAATGACCTCACTAAAACGATCATAAAAGATGCAGGATATAATTTAGATTCAGTACTACCCAAAGGAGAAAGGTTACTACTTAAGGACACAGCGAACTTGAGCACGGGTGGAACAGCCGAGGATATAACGGATATTGTACATCCTGCCAATGTTTCAATGGCTGAAAGGATCTCCAAGATAATAGATCTCGACATTTGTGGTATAGATATTATGACCGATGATATTAGTAAACCGCTTTCAGAAACCGGGGGTGCAATTTTAGAAGTAAACGCCGGACCCGGATTTAGGATGCATTTAGCACCAACGACAGGACTACCGCGTAATGTTGCGGCTCCGGTGGTAGATAAACTATTTCCGCAACAAGGTGATACCGGAAGAATACCAATTATTGCTATTACAGGAACCAATGGTAAAACAACTACTAGTCGCCTAATTGCTCATATAGCAAAAATGAAAGGATATCGTGTTGGATATACTACGAGTGATGGAGTGTACATCCAAAATAGATTACTAATGAAAGGGGATTGTACGGGACCCGCAAGTGCGGAATTTGTATTAAAGGACCCAACGGTAAACTTTGCTGTTCTGGAATGTGCACGTGGCGGACTATTACGTGCGGGATTAGGATTTGGTAGATGCGATGTTGCCGTAGTTACAAATGTAGCTGCCGATCATTTAGGATTAAAAGGAATTCATACCATTGATCAATTAGCCAGAGTTAAGGGAGTTGTTCCCGAGACCGTTTTACCCGATGGATATGCAATATTAAATGCAGATGATGATCACGTTTATGATATGAAGCGTGGAATAAATTGCAATTTGGCATTGTTTTCAATGGATGAAAATAATCCCAGAATTCAAGCCCTTCAACGAATTGGTGGGATTACCGCCATCTATGAAAATGGATATGTAACTATTTGCAGAGGAGCCTGGAAAATGCGGATTATGAAAGCCGAAAATATCCCATTAACTTATGGAGGGAAGGCTTCTTTTATGATTCAAAATGTGTTGGCTGCAATTTTAGCTGCGCATGTTCGCGGCATTAGTATTGAAGATATGAAAGCTGCTTTAGAAACTTTTATTCCATCGGCTGCACAAACCCCCGGAAGACTTAATTTATTTCAGTTTGTTAACTTCCAAATTTTACTGGACTATGCTCATAATCCCGCGGGTATGAGAGCACTTAAAAAGTTTACTGATAAGCTTGAGTGCACGGTAAAGGTTGGAATAATTGCAGGGATTGGCGATCGCCGTCTCGAAGATAATAACGAAATGGGCATGATTGCGGCCGAAATGTTCGACGAGATTATTATTCGTCAGGACAAACGTCTGCGAGGTAAAACCGAAGAAGAGCTAATTAAAATGCTGAATGATGGAATAAAGGCGAAAGATCCAAATAAGAAGACAACAATTATTCCTTCAGAAAAAGAAGCAATAACATTTGCAGTTAATAATGCTAAGAAAGGTTCTCTCATTATTTTGTGTAGTGATGTAATCCCGGACGCACTGGATTTGGTAATGATGTTTAAAGAACAGGAAGCAAGCGGCGAAAAAGTATTTGCTGAATAGTATATTCTGCACCTATAACATTGAAAAAGCCGCTTCCCCAAGCGGCTTTTTCCCTCAATAATTCCAACATTGAATTTCAACCTTGGCTAGTTATACCAGTTCATATTAAAAATAGCGTTAATTAACTATTTTCAAGTTACCATAACCTTACCTAATGGTTAAGAATTTGTTATTTGTATAATACTATATAAAGATAAAAGACAATCTTGTTGGAAACCTATATGAAAACATATAGTTTTTAGAATATATGTTTTCTGAGAATCAATTATTATTGAAAAAAATCGCGTCGATTTTCATATTTCATACTTCCTAAAAATAGAAAAGCCATCACAGATGTGATGACTTTTCGCCCCAAATTTGATCGATAACTCAAGGGTTATCAACCTACTTATGTATAGTAAATTTACGAAATTAATTGATTTTACAAGGGAATGTAAGAATATACCCACTTTCATTTCAATAGAGAAACTTATGTTAACCTTTTCGTTTTCAGTTTTTTATAACCGAACAAGAGAATGTAGCCATAACAAGCAATAATTAAAAACAGGGCGGTTTTAAAACCGAGAAGGTCAGTCAGGAACCCATAAGCAGGAGGCACAATAGCCCCGCCAACAATTGCCATACATAGTAATCCTGAGGCTTGGGGCTTCAATTCACCCAAACCTTCTAAAGTTAACGTAAAGATGGTCGGGAACATAATCGAGTTAAATAATCCTACTAATAAAATCGACCACATGGCAATCAATCCCGTAGTATTAATCGACACTAATATCATTGCAATTGCTATTGACGCAAAGATTGCTAAGACCTTAGCCGGGAGCATTATTTTAGTTAAATAGGCACCAACAAAACGTCCAATCACTGCTCCACTCCAGTAGAAAACAACAAAGATTCCGAGTAATGCTTTTGGGTCTCTTCCGTCAAAAGTCTGGTTAAATACTTTGGCAATGCCGTTGGCAATATTCGTCATTATTTCATTTTCGGCAATTACAGCCGCTAAATTCATGTCCATAAAGTAATTAACCAGGTAGCTCCCAATGGCAACTTCTGCTCCAACGTATACGAAAATTCCAAAGACGCCCATGAGTACATATTTATTTCCTAACAGTTTAATATAACCACCCTTAGGACTTTTTTCCAGGATCTTCGGAAGTTTAATAAACATGAAGAGTAAAGCCAGAAAAAAAATGCTCCCGGCAAGCACTAGAAAGGGATTTTGTACAGCACTTGCTTCAGCAATAAAATAGGCCTGTTGCTCTGATGCTGTCAAAGACGAGATCTCTTCCGAAGACATTATAGTATCACTTAACAGAAACAGGGATCCAACAATTGGAGCTATTGCGGTACCTACAGAATTAAATGCCTGTGACAGATTTAATCTACTTGATGCACCTTGTTCACTGCCTAACACCGCAACGTATGGATTGGCAGCTACTTGTAATATTGTTATTCCAGCGGCTAAGGTGAAGTAGCCCAATAGAAAGATGCTAAATAATCTTTCGGATGCTGCCGGCGAGAAAAGTATGCAGCCTATGGCCATTGTGATTAAGCCCAATACAATACCTTTTTGATAACCTATCCTTGACAACAACCAGCCTGCAGGAACAGAAAAAACGAAATATGCGCCAAAAAAAGCAAATTGAACCAAACCAGCCTGAAAATAGGATAACTCAAACACATCTTTTAATCTGGGAATAAGACTGTCCACCAACACCGTTATAAATCCCCATAAAAAAAAGAGAACTGTGATGGTGATAAATGCTGAGCGAAAATTTTTGGTTGAATTCATTCTTAGATATTAGGCTTTATTGTAGAAATCAGCTTTGATATTTGTATTTTTTCCATCCTGAAAAACAGTGTAACTAAAATGCTCGTGAATACAATATGCGCCAACTTCACCTTTTTTATTCAAGGCAATATACCCTACTTGAAAATCTTTAAAATCCGGACTCTTTTGAACGATTCTACCAATCGCTTCTTCGCAAGCTTGTTGTGGTGACCGACCTTGGCGCATTAACTCTACGATTAAAAAACTACCCACGGTTTTTAATACTTCTTCTCCCAATCCCGTAGCAGTGGCTCCCCCAATTTCATTGTCAATAAATAAGCCTGAACCAATAATAGGTGAGTCTCCAACACGCCCTGCCATTTTGTATGCCAGGCCACTGGTGGTACATCCTCCCGAAATATCTCCATTTTTATCAATAGCGAGCATCCCAATAGTATCGTGATTCTCAATATTAATAATGGGTTTGTATTCTGAAGTCTTCTTCCATTCCTCCCAAGCTTTTCTTGAGGCCTCGGTAAGCAAATTCTCTCTCTGGAAACCCTCGGAAACTGCAAATTGCTCGGCACCTTTTCCCGCGAGAATTACATGAGGAGTATCCTCCATAACTTTTCTAGCCACCGAAATAGGATGTACAATGTTTTGCATACAAACCACAGCTCCGTAATCTCCTTCTTTATTCATGATACATGCATCCAGCGTAACATTCCCGTCACGGTCGGGCAATCCCCCTAATCCAACCGATTGTCCTTCAGCATTCGCTTCTTCCACCATACAGCCCTGTTCTATTGCATCCAAAGCGCTCCCGCCTTTCTCGATTACTTCCCACGCTTTAGATGTCGAACTTTGAACATCCCAAGTGGCTAAAACTACTGGAAAGCTTGATAGTGTAACCGCCATTTTATTGGAAGATGCTTCTGTAGAATTCTTGTTATTATTACAGGCGATAGCTGTGGCACCGGCCACAACACCTAGGCTGGTTAGTGATGCATTTTGAATAAATTTTCGACGTTTCATAATTTTTACTTTTATACTTCAATTTAAGTCCTACTTTATTTCAATTTCATCTACAAATATCCATGCTTTTCCCTTAAAGGGCGACCCCAAATGCCACTTGGGTAAATCACCTATATTTTTAGCTATTATCCTAACATAACGGGCACTGTATCCTTTCATATCGAAAGTAATCGTTTCAATTTTAGTTTCTTCGGAAGGAGTTTCCGAAGCAATTTTTTGTACAGCTAAGCTTTTATAGAAATTAGGGCTGTCACTAACGAAACATTCTATTTCTGTAGGCAGAAAAATCCAACTTCGCTGGTCTTGTAAGAAATTAACACTGATAGTTTCTATGGGCTTCACCTTGCCTAAATCGACAATTGCGATTACATCGGTATTCTGATAACCCTGCCAAGCACCGGTTCTAAAATCACGTGTACCGCGAATCCCATCAATAAGAGCATTATCACCACCACCATTGTATTGGTTAGCATAAGAAGATTTTAGAGAAACGCTGAGGTTCGGATCGATTTTGTAAAATTGTGTTGAGATAACAGCGCTTTTGGTTCCATTGGCCTCGGCATAGGTTTTCAAGGTGCTGTCTTCCGAAATCGTTATTGGAGTACGGTATTCTGTAAATTGGGAATCATTGATACAGAAAAAGATAGTTGCATTTTTTTGAGCTACATCTAAAACAACTTCAGTCTTATTCTTAAAGGCAACTTCTCCCATAGCTAGGAAAGGAGCCGGAACGATAAGATGTTCCTCAATTTCTGTCTGCGGAATGTGCTCATCCCGCGTTGCCCATTGTGACGGTGACTTGGTCATTTCGAAAATTAAATCTCCTCCCTTCATTAATTCATCATGCATGAGATAGCTTCGATTAAGGTCACTTCCATTGAGCTTTGCCGAAGCGATGTACTTATTTTCTGAGGATACTCCGTTAGCAATAATTGTAAATTGTTTTCCACTTTCGAAATTTATAGTAGCCTTTTCGAACAATGGTGTGCCAATAATATATTGATTATTCCCGGGCGTAACGGGGTAAAACCCTAATGAACTCAATACATACCATGCGCTCATTTGTCCGCAGTCTTCATTGCCGCTAATTCCGTCTGGTTCATTTTTATATAGGGTGGTTAAAATTTGATGAACTTTTTCTTGTGTTTTGTGAGGTTTGTTAACAAAATTGTAGAGGTAAGCCATGTGGTGACTGGGTTCATTTCCATGGGCGTATTGACCAATCAATCCGGTAATATCAGCCTGATCTCTACCTGAGGTTTCCTTCTTTGCTGTAAAAAGTTCGTCTAAATGTGATTCAAATTGCGCTTTTCCACCCATTAAACTCATGAGACCATTGAGATCCTGAGGCACGTATAAACTGTATTGCCACGCGTTGGCTTCAGTATAATTAAAATTTACTTCGTAAGGATCGAAGGGTGAAAACCATGTATTTCGAAAGCGGCCTTGCATGAAGTTAGTCTTTGGGTTGTACACATTTTTATAGAACTGAGCCCTTTCTGAAAATAGTAGGTAGTCTTCAGTTTTGCCCAAAACTTTTGCCATTTCTCCAATGGTCCAATCATCGTATGCATATTCCAACGTTTTTGAAACCGATTCACTTTCTTCTTCCATGGGTATAAAACCATTTTTTTTGTAAGAAGCCAAGCCAAGTTTGTCCTGCATTGCACTGTGTTTCATTGCGTTTAAGGCCTTTTCAGCATCATAACCCCTTATTCCCTTTAGATAAGCGTCTGCGATCACAGGAACAGCGTGATAGCCAATCATACAGCCGGTATAGTTGGCAGAGAGATCCCAGATAGGCATGATACCCCCTTCATCGAATTTCGCTAAAAATGTATTGATAAAATCGTTGGTTCGTTCCTGCTCAATAATGGTGTACAGTGGATGCGCCGCCCGATAGGTATCCCAGAGGGAAAATACGGTGTAGTAATCGAAATCGGTATTTTGATGGATCTCCAGATCCATTCCACGGTAGCGACCATCCACATCATGATATAGATTCGGTGCGAGCATGGTATGATAGAGCGCGGTATAAAAGTTAGTTTTGTTTTCAGAGGAAGAGGATTCTACAATAATTTTCTCAAGTTGCTGCTCCCAGATTTGTTCTGCTTCGTTCTTTATGAGTTCAAAGGTTTTCGTGCCAATTTCTGCATCGAGATTGCTTTTGGCACCTTCCTCGTCTACAGCTGAGATGCCTACAGAAGTGAAAACGGGTTCATTCTTCGGGTTACTTATTTCAATAGCAACTTTCCGGGCTCGCCTGTCGGGAGCGCGGTAATACATTTCCGGAATGTTGATACTATGCGAAAACTTAATATAAAAGTACAAACGTTGGTCGGTTGCCCATGCTTCTGAAAACCGATAACCAGTTATCTCTGTGTCAGAAATTTGCCGGATATTAAAATCCAGTAATTTATCTCGATGTTCCAAATCCAGTATTACGAATTGTTTTTCTGAAGAAGGAAACGAATATTTATGCATACCTGCGCGCTTAGTGACCGTAAGCTGTACATCAATATTTGTACTGTCCAGATGTACTTTATAAAATCCGGGAGAGGCGCTTTCATTTTCATGCGTAAAATGTGCGCGGTAACCGTTGTTACCATCGGCTCCATTGTTAAAATTAATCTGATTTGTTGGCATTAGTAAGACATCTCCGTAATCACTAACTCCGGTTCCACTAAGATGTGTGTGGGAAAAGCCATAAATATATTCATCGCTATAGTGATAACCGCTACAGCCATCCCAGCCATCCAATCGTGTATCCGGGCTTAGTTGCATCATCCCGAAAGGTAACGTAGCTCCGGGATAGGTGTGGCCGTGTCCGCCTGTGCCTATAAATGGATCCACATACGATACAAGGTTCTTATCTTTTTTTGCAATGGTAACCGTTTCTTTTTGAGAACATGCTAAAAGGGAATAAATTAGAGGAAGAATCAGTAAAAACTTTAGCATAGTTGGTTTGTGAGGTGAAAAGATACTAAAAACAGTTAAAAAAAAGTGAATGTTAATTTTCAGATTTTAAATGATGGTATCTTTAAAAAATAACAATTATTCATGGGAATACGTCTCTTTATTTTTCTTGCCATATTACTCGTATTGGATTTCTATGTGTTTCAAGCAGTAAAAACTCTTACTAAAAATCCATACATACAATGGTTGTACATTTTGGTATCGCTTTTTATACTTGGCTATATGGTATATGCGATAGTTTCTTATGACAGAAGTGTTGGGCCAACTAAGCAATCGTTGGGAGCTGCCGGAATTTTTCTTCTCTTTTTTGTCCCAAAGTTAGTGGTGCTCTTGTTTATGTTCGGAGAAGATATAATGAGAGTGATCGTTGGTGCATATAATTATATTACCAACTCTATGGCTGAAGGAGACGCGGCACAGTATATTCCTTCCAGAAGGGTATTTGTAAGTCGCTTAGCACTAGGAGTAGCTGCCATTCCCTTCGCGTCTTTGTTCTATGGAATGTATAAGGGAAAATATAATTTTAAAGTACTCACGCATACTCTGTATTTTGATGATTTACCAGATGCTTTTGATGATTTTTCACTTACTCAAATTAGTGATATTCACTCGGGCAGCTTTGACGAAAAAGAGAAAATAGAGTACGCGATAGATCTTATCAACGAACAAAAAACAGATATACTCTTATTTACAGGTGATATCGTTAATACTAAAGCAGATGAAATGGATCCTTGGCTTGAGACCTTTAGAAGGATTAGGAATCCGGAGTTTGGGAAATATTCAATCTTAGGGAATCACGATTATGGTGAGTATGTATCCTGGCCTTCCGAAGAAGAGAAGAAAGCGAATTTCGAAGCGATTAAAGATATTCATCAAAAAATTGATTTTAAACTACTGTGCAATGAAAATATATTCCTTGAAAAGAATGGCGAACGCATAGCACTTATTGGCGTTGAGAATTGGGGTCGTAATTTTAGACAGGCGGGGGATTTGAGAAAAGCGTCTGAAGGAATTTCAAAAGATGATTTCAAAATATTAATGACGCATGACCCCAGTCATTGGGATGAAGAGGTTAAAAAGAATGACCACCATTATCATCTTACATTGAGCGGACATACCCACGGGTTTCAATTCGGAATTGAAATCCCGGGTTTCCTTAAATGGAGTCCTGTGCAGTATGTCTACAAACAATGGGCTGGCATGTATGAGGAGTTTGGAAAATATGTTCACGTTAATCGTGGATTTGGTTTTCATGCATATCCCGGGCGAGTGGGAATATGGCCGGAGATAACGGTAATAAAACTTAAAAAACGTCCCGATACGGTATAATGTTCGGGAAATGCTATATTTGTAATACACTTGTTCAAGTAACACTTTAGATAGATGTCAAAATTTGGAGAATTAATTGAAACTCGAGTTCCTGTTCTGTTAGATTTTTATGCAGATTGGGATGAAGCTTGTAAAGGCATGCATCCTGTTTTAAGGGATGTTGCTGCGGCACTTGGGGACAAAGCTCGCGTTATTAAAATCGACGTTGAAAAGAATAAAGAACTAGCCGATGCACTTCGTGTAAAAGGGTTACCCACCTTAATGATCTACAAGAATGGAGAGATGAAGTGGCGTCAAAGTGGAGAGCAGGATGCCAACACGCTAATTGGCTTGGTTAAGGAATACGTCTAGGGCACAAAATTTGCTTCTCTTAGAATGATATTGAGTCGCTTTTCCAGCCTTTCCTTTCTATAAATTCTAATACCCTTGGTAGCGCGTATTCCATATTTTTCTTGGCTTTTATACTGTCGTGAAAAACTACAATACTCCCCGGGTGTATATTCTTCAATATATTTTGAAGACATTTTTCTTCGGAAACTTCTGCGTCGAAATCGGCACTCAATACATTCCACATAATTATTTTATAACCCTTCTGCTGAAGTATTTTTGCTTGTTTTGAACTTATTTTGCCATATGGTGGGCGAAAAAGTTTCAGAGATGTTTGAGTTTGTGTTTTGCCGAATTGTTGCATCGTGGCTTCAGCTCGAATCACATTTTGAACGTATGTTTCCGGGTTTGTTGTCCAACCATTTAAATGATTGAATGTATGGTTTCCAACCGAATGACCTTCAGAAATGATTTCCTTAAAAATATTCGGATGCTTTTCGATATTATCACCAATACAAAAAAAAGTTGCTTTGGCATCGTATTTTTTCAGTTCTGCCAACACCCATGGAGTAACTTCGGGGATAGGACCATCATCAAAAGTCAGATAGACAGAATTACTGTTAATATCGAATGCCCAAATACGCTTCGGAAATAACCGTTGTACGCATTTGGGCATTGTAACCAAATAAGGCTTCACTGTTTTTAATTAGAGGTTTCCAGGTCTAAAGCTTCAAGAAGTGTTGAATCTAATGGGATTTCGATTGTAGTATCCTGTTGCTGTTCTAATTCTTTATCTAAATCCATTCCTTCGTCTTCAGAATAGAAGTGTCTGAATAATCTCAAATAGTCGTTGAATTTTTCTGCTTCCGCACGTGCGTATTCTTCTGAATCTTTAACAATAAGAATATCTACCAATCCGCGATAGCGTTCCATATCGCTTATTATTTCATCGGCGATCTGAAACTGGTCATTTACTTTCATTCCACTATAGTATCGTAATTTTTCTTGATATTTTGTTGCGACTTCATGGAACAGTTTGCGTGCTTTTTCAGTCTTATCAACTTCATAGTAACCCAAAACAAATGGTTCTAAAAGTGAATAATACTCAAAATATTTAACCGGCATTTTTTCCATGGCCAGATCGAGGATCTTCTCTGCTTTTTCAATCTTACCTTCATTGATTAAGGTTTCTGCCAATCTTGCCAGATTACTTCGGTATGTGATTCCGTTGCGTCGAGTTTCTGTATCGTGGTAAATATCCGGACTGCCACTGTTACCCCAATCCCAAGCCATTACAATATCGTACATTTTGTCGCTGTCTATTCGACCCATATCGAAAGGATTTCTCGGATTTACAGGAGTGCGAATTGGAACTAATTTATACACAACACCCTCCAGTTGAAGATAATCTTTCATCCAGAGATAATCATCATCTCCAAAGCTTCCGCCACTAAAATAAATAGGACGTTTCCAATCGTTATTCGCAATGATATCTAACATCATCATGCGATTTTTATAGATAAAGTCACCTTTCAGTGTTATGTCGATGTATGGAACAATCTTATCTGCATCTTTTTCGGCAACAATACCGTTTTTAAGAACCGTTTCTTTGTCAACCGGAACACGAATAGTTTTGGATGGGAAGGAATTGGCAAAAAGCCCGCTTCCCAATTCTACCTTTGTCACGGGACTATCGTCTGCTACCCATTTCATCCATGTTTTTATATCGATGGTGTCCTGTTTGGTTTCCTGATAAGCTAAGAAATCTCGTGTGCCCCATTTATATTTATCATGGGTGAGTTGAGAAGGAATGGGATCGCTGGTGAAAGCTTTCTTCTTCATGTCGTCAATATACCAATCGGTAGCGAAGAGGCTGGTATTAATTACACGTACGTCCTGTCTATATTTTTCTATATTTTGAGCATACCAGAGAGCAAAAGTGTCATTGTCTCCAATTGTAAATAGGATTCCGTTTTCATCAACCGAGTCCAGATACATCTTTGCCATAGATTGTGCAGTGTATCGATTCGATCGATCGTGATCGTCCCAGTTTTGAGAAACCATAAGTACCGGTACGGCAAGCGCGGTAATTACAAGCACTATAGGAAGTGCAATCTTTGGTTTTAAATACTCTTTAACCACTTCAAAAAGTGCATAGACACCAAAACCTATCCAAAGGGAAAAAACGTAAAATGAGCCAACCAGGGCATAATCGCGTTCACGAGGTTCAAAAGCTCGTTCGTTAAGATATACTTTCAGCGCTAATCCGGTGAATAAGAAAAAAACCAGTAACACCCAAAAGCTTTTCAAATCGTTCTTTGCGTGAAAAACAAGACCTAAGATTCCGAGTAAAAGAGGGAGGAAGAAATATGTATTTCGCGCTCGATTATCGAGCATATCACTAGGTAAGTTATCTTGAGAGCCCAGGCGTATTTCGTCTATAAATTTAATGCCGCTAATCCAATTACCGTGCATGTTATATTGACCTTGAACATCATCTTGTCTTCCGGTAAAATTCCACATAAAATAACGCCAGTACATATATCCGAATTGGAACTGGAACATAAATTTCATGTTCTCCCCAAATGAGGGCTTTTCGATATCGAGAAAGGGTCCGAAATCTTTCAGAAAGGCATCGTAATCTTCTCCGTCAACCAAACCTTTTTGATGGGCTTCTTTAAAGCGTTTAACCTCTTCCAGGAGACGTGCTTCCTGAGCGTATTCCCTTTTTACTGTAAAATCGAGTCCGTCTATAAATTCTAAATAATTGGCATTATTCTCGATACTCCACATACGGGGAAGAAACGCTTTGTGGTCGTCATCAAAATTCTGACTGGCATTCTTGTATTCGTTTACTATTATATATTTACCCGTTTTTTCGTCTTTTTCATACTTAGGTTTATCGTCTTTATACGGATTATCACGATCTAGTCCCGAGTATGCTTCAGTGAAAAGCGGACCGTAAAATAAGTGTGTCTCCGGGTATTGTTCTCTGTTGTAATACGCAAGCAGTTCACGAGCGTTGTTTGGGTTGTTCTCATTAATTACTGTTCCTGCATTCGCACGAATAGGAAGCATTAACCAGCTCGAAAACCCGATGAAAATAAAGAGAATACAAAGCAGGAGTGTATTTAGCTGATAGTAATTTTTCTTCCGAGTATAGCGCAATAAATAGTATGAGAGTGCAATAAAAAGTATTCCGGCTATTATGGTTCCCGAGTTAAATGGAAGCCCAATACTATTGACAAAGAACAGTTCAGAAGCACTGAAAAATTTCATCGTCATAGGTAACAAAAGCTTAAAAATAAAGAGTAGAATTGCGACAACTACTACATTAGCGATGATAAAGTTTTTTACGGTAACGGTTTTGTAGTTTTTAAAGAAGTACAAAAATCCCATGGCCGGAATCGTCAATAACCCCATAAAGTGAACGCCGAATGAGAGTCCGATGACAAAGGAAATAAGAATTACCCAGCGATCTCCTCTGGGAGTATTCATTTCTCGTTCCCAGCGAAGCGCAAGGTAAAATAGTATGGACATTATTGTTGCTGCCATTGCATATACTTCGGCTTCTACAGCATTAAACCAAAAGCTATCGGAGAATGCAAATGCCATGGAACCAATGAAGGCACTTCCTAAAATTGCAATTGCATTGTTTTTAGTAATTTCCTGATGTTTTTTGGTGATATTAGTGAGGAGGATAGTAAGTGACCAGAACATAAAAAGTATTGTAAAGGCACTGGCAAATACCGACATCAGATTAATTGTAAGGGCAATATTTGAGGCTTCCATCGCAAATATGGAAAAGAAAGCTCCCAATATCTGATATAACGGAGCCCCTGGGGGATGACCTACTTCTAAATTACTCGCGGTGGTTATATATTCCCCCGCATCCCAGAAACTCGCCGTTGGTTCAACTGTTAACCAATAAGTTAAAAGGGCAATGGCAAAGGCAGTCCATCCTAATATTTTATTCCATTTCTTGAAGTTAAAGGAATCCATATATGCGTACAATTTTGGTTGTGGCGAATTTACTAATAATATATATAGTTTGTTGTATTAAATAGTGCTAACGTAGATAGATGGGTGTTATTTTATACACAAAAATTGTACAATGTATTTTTTTGCTGAAAAATGTTTGCATAGAACAAAGTTTGTATTAAATTTGCGACCTCATTATGGTATTGGCCCATGGTGTAATTGGTAACACTCCGGTTTTTGGTGCCGTCATTCAAGGTTCGAGTCCTTGTGGGCCAACAAAGAAACCCTCAATCTTAATTTGATTGGGGGTTTTTCTATTTAGAATTGATTTGTGTGTGAAGTTTACCTCTCACTTGATGCGGGGGGAATACTTGTAGGTCAACAAGAAAGCGCTTAGCATTCCCTAAGCTTTTTGAATTTTTAGATCTTTGGCTTTTGAAACAGGGAATGTGGTAGCAATAGTTCAGAATTTGTAATTTTCAGTATACAAATTCTGAACTTTTGCTGTTTCGCCATTAATTTAGCTCGATTTTTAAAGAAGTTGATATCGCTATTTGTATCTTATATCCTTAGGTAAAAGCTAACTGGAGAACGGTTTTTGAGATTTTGCACCGTTTTTAACATACCAAAACTCAAAAACTACAATCTGGATGGAGCAGAGATATCAATATAAGTTATAGACACCAAAACTCCATACCAGAATTAGACTTTTTAACAATTAAAATTTTGCAAAAACACATGAAGACCTTGATATCATTCATTTTACTCGCTTTCAGTACTTTGGCGTTAGCTCAAAAAATGGAAATTACTCACGGAAGTTTTAAACAGCTTTCGGCTATTAATGAATATCAGTTGAAATTCGATTATTCAGAATTAAATATCAAGGATTTTGAATCGGAAGAAGCATATATTCAACAAGAAATGAAAGAACGAAAGGACAAAGGAACAAGTGAGGAGTGGAAGACCAATTGGTTTGGTGACCGCAATTATCGCTATCACCCAAGATTCATAAAAGCTTTTAACGAATATTTTAAGAAAGGTGAAATTTCAGTTTCCGAAGCAAATAGCGATGCCAAACACATCATGCAGATTAAAACAACCTCAATTTACCCCGGATATAACAACGGCTTCTCCAGAAAAAACGGAGAATTGGAAGTAACAGTTACTATATTTGAAAAAACCAGCCCTGAAATTGCTTTATTTTCCGCAAACATTGTCAAAGTAAAAGCAACCTATGCAGGTGATAAAGCCACTTTAAAAGGTTTTGATTTCCACACAGGAGAACGTCTCGCTTACGGATATTGGAATCTCGCAAAGTTTTTTGCCAAAAGGCTGAGAATGGGGATTAAATAATATGACGCAAGTCATTTTACCATTGTTAGAATTTGGCTACTTTAGCGTGCTTAATCAATAATCAAACAATAATGAAAAAATCAATTGTAATGTTTGTAGTGCTTTTTAGTACTGCTTTAATGTTTGCTCAAAAAGCCAAAGTATTGGATGGTAACATAAAGAACTTAAAAGGAATTGCGCAATACGATCTTGTTTTCGATTACGAAAATCTTGAAATTCCTAAATACGATTCGGAAGAAGAATTCCTCAAAGACAAGATGCAGAAAAGAGAAGAGAAAGAAGCCGGAACAGGTGAAAAATTTAAAAAATCTTGGTTCGCCGATAGAGAAGAGCGCTATGAGCCCAAATTCATTGAATCATTTAATAAAAGGTTCGATGATAACGAAGTGAAGGTTGGCAAAGATATGGGAGCAGATCACGTCATGAAAGTTAAGACAACTTTTATGTATGCAGGGTACAACGTAGGTGTAGTACGTAAGGGGTCGAAAATCGATGCCATTATATCTGTGTATAAAAAGGACGATCCTAATACATTATTATACTCAGTAAAATATACTAAAGCCGAAGGAAATGGTGCAATGGGCTATGATTTTGATTCGGGTTACCGAATTTCAGAAGCGTACGCGAAGTTAGCCAAAACGCTTGCTAAGAATATTGCGAAGAAAGCCAAGTAGCTAAATTATTTGCCTAAGGAGGTCAATGTTATAAAAATGGTCCGGATGAGTTTTGCATTCGGACTTTTTTTTGATTAAACTTTTTGACTTTCAATTTCCATATCGATAACGCGGGCCACTGTTTTTACAAGGCGGTTATGATTTTTCACAAACGGATTACTTTTATCCCAAACATATCCCGCTAAAACAGCGCAGATCTGTTTTTTAATCTCAGGATTTTCTGGTCGGTGAAAGAATATTTTCTGAAGATTTCCTGTATACCACTCTTTTACGTAGGTCGCAAAGACATTAACTCCATCTTTAATATAATCTGAATAATCTTTCTCCCAATCCACGGTTTCTCCTCGAAGTTCTTTTGTAATCAACTTGGCTGAAAGCAAGCCTGATTCGGTGGCGAAGGTCACACCCGATGAAAATACAGGATCTAGAAATTCGGCACTGTTTCCGGTTAAAGTGTAGCCTTTGCCGTATAATTGTTTCACCGATTTTGAATAATTTTTTATCTCGATTGGATTAAATAAGTATTCTTCGCCATCAAACCTGTCGTAATAGTATGATGATATCTTCATCATTTCTTTTAATTTTTCTGAAGAAGTTCCCTCATACGATTCAAGAATTTCACTGGGACCCACAAAGCCGATACTGGTTACTCCATTTGAAAACGGAATTACCCACAACCAAACATCATCAGTAACTACATCGAAAGTAATTAGAGTTCCTTCACGGCCTTTAGGTCTTTTGGTTTCTCGAACATGAGTAAAAATGGACGAATGTTTCGGTAAGGCTGAAGGCTTATCGAGATCTAATAACCTTGGAAGGACCCTCCCGAATCCACTTGAGTCAATAATATACTTAGCGTGAATTTCAGAGTTAATTCCATCTTTATCTTTAATTGTGGTTACTGAAGTACCATCTTCATTAATTTGAACATTCACAACTTCTTGTTCGAACCCTATATCAACTCCCATTTTCTCTAACTCCATAGTAAGTGTATGATCGAAATCGGCACGTGGTACCTGCCATGTCCAATCCCAGCCCTGTGTGTGTTTCTTGCTGAAATCGAAATCACACACTACATCATTTTTAAGAAATCTTGCGCCTGCCTTAATCTCAAAGTTCTGTTTTTTTAAGCAGTCTAGTAAACCCACCTCCTCGAAATGATCCATACATCTGGGCAACAAACTTTCTCCGATTACAAATCTGGGAAATATGTTCTTTTCTACCACCTTTATGTTGAATCCTTGTTTGTGTAAATACGAAGCCGCAACACAGCCTGATGGGCCCGCACCGATAATTAAAACGTCTATATGTGTACTATTCATTTAGATTGAGTTATAATTTATTATTTAGATAGGTTTATTATTCTAAATTTGCATTCGAAATTAACTATTTTTATTTTTTTAAAAGTTTATTCTACAATAAATGTTGACAATAAAGGGAGAGTTAGGTATTGACGAATTTTACGAGGTTATCTTTAATAATCAGTCTATTGCAATTGATAGCGAAGTTATAAATACTGTTCAAAAAAGTTTTGATTTTTTAAAAGAATTTTCAGAAAATAAAATTATTTACGGAGTAAATACCGGTTTCGGGCCAATGGCTCAATATAAAATTAAAGACTCACAACGTATTCAGTTGCAGTACAACCTAATACGAAGTCACGCTTCAGGTACCGGAAACCCAATATCCCCCATGTATGTTAAGTCGGCTATGTTGGCTAGGTTAAACACACTTAGCCTTGGGAATTCAGGGGTACATACTTCAGTCATTGAATTAATGACTTCCTTAATCAACAAAAACATTACCCCACTTATTTATGACCACGGTGGTGTTGGTGCGAGTGGTGATCTTGTGCAATTAGCGCATATGGCGTTGGTACTAATTGGAGAAGGTGAGGTTTTTTATAAGGGAGATAGAAAAACAACGAAAGAAGTTTTTGAAATTGAAGGTTTACAGCCTATTAAGGTTGAATTACGTGAAGGTCTTGCGATTATGAATGGCACCTCCGTAATGACCGGCATTGGTGTTGTCAATACAATCTATACCAGAAGATTACTCAATTGGATGGTTTCTTGCTCATCTGCAATTAATGAAATTGTGCAAGCTTACGACGATCACTTATCTCATGATTTGAATCAAACTAAAAAGCATGCAGGACAACGTAAGATTGCTGAAAAAATGCGAGAGCATCTAAAGGATAGTTCTCTTACACGAAAAAGAGAGCATCACTTATATAATGGCAACAATGAGGTTGCAGTTTTTGAAGAGAAAGTTCAGGAATATTATTCTCTACGATGTGTTCCGCAAATCCTTGGTCCCGTTTTAGACACGCTAAATAATGTTGAGCGAATTCTAATAGAAGAAGTAAATTCCGCCAATGATAACCCTATCGTAAATGTTGAAAAGAAGCATGTATATCATGGTGGTAATTTTCACGGAGATTACGTATCTTTAGAGATGGATAAGCTCAAAATAGTGGTTGCTAAAATGAGCATGCTGGCAGAACGACAACTAAATTATTTATTGAACTCTAAACTAAACGACATTCTGCCCCCTTTTGTGAATCTAGGCACATTGGGGCTAAATTTCGGAATGCAAGGAGTACAATTTACTGCTACCTCTACAACCGCCGAAAATCAGATGCTATCCAATCCTATGTATATTCATAGTATCCCCAATAATAACGACAATCAGGACATTGTAAGTATGGGCACTAATGCTGCAATGATTACGAAAAAAGTGATTGAAAATAGTTTTGAGGTAATTGCAATCGAAATTATCACTGTAGTTCAAGCAATAGAGTACCTCAAACTACAAGGGAGAGTTTCTTCTAAAACGAAGAAAATGTATGAAGAAATAAGGAAAATAGTTCCTGTTTTCACCGAAGATGTTGTTATGTATCCTTATGTCAATAAAGTAAAGGAATATATTATTAACTCTGAACATTAATATTATGAAAAATGTAAGTCTTTTTCTGCTGGCCCTTTTAATAAATCTGTCATTTATTTTTGCACAAGAACTTGCGCTTGTAAGGACCAACGACATGTTTGGTTATATTAATAAATCTGGGGCTATAGTTATAGAACCTCAATTCGAGAAAGCGGGAGACTTTTCGAATGGTTATGCAGCGGCGTATAAGGACGATAAATGGGGATATATCGATATGTCGGGTAAATGGGTCATTGAACCTACATACGACAAAGTGAAGGAATTTAATTCTGGTTATGCTCTGGTTTTGAAAGATGACCAATGGAATTATATTAGTCCCACAGGGACGGTTTTAAGTACTCCGGTACAGGAAAAATATTATGATTTTGATGAAAACGGTGTTGCCTTCTATCGTGTAGAAAAGAAATTGGGACTAATGGGTACAGATGGGAAGGTTTTTCTGGAACCAACCTATGATGCAATCAAGCCTTTCGTCAATGGGTATGCAAGAGTAAAAAACGGAGATATGTGGGGAATGATCTCAAAAACCGGTAGCGTTTTTATTCCTATAGAATATACCGAATTGAGCGATTATTCCAGTAAGGCGATTTGGGCACGGAAAGGAGAATCTTTCGGGATCATTGACAATGGAACCTTTAAATCTGTAGCAAATGCCGATAAGATATGGGATTTCACTAATGATTCTGATCTAACCTATGCACGAAGTAATAAAAAAATTGGATTTATCAATACTAAAGGTGAATGGGCGGTCCCACCAACTTTCGATAAAGCCAGAGCTTTTAATAATGGACTAGCACCTGTTTCAAAAGGTAAAGAGTGGGGATATATCAACGAAAAAGGGGAACAAGTAATTCCGTTTAGTTTTAGAGATGCTGAAACCTTTTCGGATGATAAATTGGCTCCTGTAAAAGAAAAGAAATTATGGGGTTTCATTGATACTTCGGGAAAGATGGTTATTCCTGCCGAATATGAAATTACCGCTGGAGGCTTTTCGATTTTTAGCAAGAATAACTTGAAGGGATTTAAAGATGGTATTGCGCGTGTTAAAAAGGCTAAAGAGTGGGGATTTATAGACAAGACCGGTAAACCTATTGGCGGTAGGTGGTATCAAAATGTTGAGAATTTTTCAAAATAAATAAAATAAAACAAGCAGATACCCACCTGCATAGGAATAAAAATGGAAGAGAAAAAGACCCCAAAGAAATACGCTCTAGTCACAGGTGGATCCAGAGGAATTGGAAGCGCAGTATGTATACAGTTAGCTAAAGATTTGGATTATCATATCCTAATAAACTACAATAGCAACCAAGAGGCAGCAAAGAATACTCTTAGAGAAGTTGAAGCAGTTGGTGGATCGGGTGAGATAATTCAGTTTGATGTTGTAGATAGTGAAGCAGTTATTGCCAAATTAGATGCCTGGCAAAAATCTCATAAAGAGGATATTATTGAAGTTGTTGTTAATAACGCAGGGATCACGAAGGATGGATTATTTATGTGGATGAAACCGGAAGATTGGAGTAGTGTTATAAATACCAGTCTCAATGGGTTTTTTAATGTTACTAATTATTTGATTCAGAAGTTATTAGTAAATCGTTACGGAAGAATTATCAATATGGTTTCAGTTTCAGGGCTAAAAGGAACTCCCGGTCAAACAAATTATTCGGCGGCTAAAGGAGCTTTAATAGCAGCAACAAAAGCTTTGGCTCAGGAAGTTGCTAAGCGAAATATTACAGTAAACGCTGTGGCACCGGGATTTATTAGGAGCGATATGACTGCAGATCTGGACGAAAAAGAATTGAAGAAAATGATCCCCGCAAATAGATTTGGAGAAGCAGAAGAAGTAGCGCATGTTGTTTCATTTTTGGCTTCAAAAAAATCATCTTATATTACAGGAGAAGTTATAAATATCAATGGAGGAATTTACTCTTAAAATCAGGGAGGAACGATGAGGCGAGTTGTTATTACAGGAATGGGGATATATTCTTGTATCGGTAAAAATCTTTCCGAAGTAAAAGAATCACTTTACAACGGTACATCCGGTATTATCTATGACCACGATAGAAAGGAATTTGGATATCGCTCTCCCTTAACCGGAATGGTGGAGGAGCCGGATCTTAAAAATTTGTTGTCACGGAGAGAACGAATCAGTATGGGTGAAGAGGCTTGCTATGCATATGTTGCTACTTTGGAGGCCTTACAAAATGCAAAGATAGATCAGGAGTATCTCGATACCAATGAAGTTGGTATTCTCTACGGAAACGATAGTACTGCTAAGGCAGTTATAGAATCGGTGGACAAAATTCGTGAGAAAAAAGATACTACTTTGGTGGGTTCGGGGGCTATATTTAAAGCTATGAACTCTACCGTTACCATGAATCTTTCTACAATCTTCAAATTAAAAGGAGTTAATTTTACAATCAGTGCGGCATGTGCCAGTGGCTCACATGCTATCGGCATGGCTTATCAGCTTATTAAAAGCGGATTGCAAGAATGCATTATAGCAGGTGGAGCACAAGAAATAAATAAACTCGCAATGGGAAGTTTTGACGGTTTAGGGGTTTTTGCAATGAATCTCGAGGACCCGACAAAGGCTTCACGTCCGTTCGATAGAGACAGAGATGGTCTTGTACCAAGTGGAGGCGGAGCTTCACTAATCATTGAAAGCTACGAATCTGCTGTAAAAAGGGGAGCACCTATTTTGGGTGAGATTATTGGCTATGGTTTTTCCTCAAATGGGGAACATATTTCGACCCCAAATGTTGACGGCCCGGCAATTGCGATGAAGAAAGCCTTAGAACAGGCGAATATAAAGGCCAGTGAAATAGATTATGTAAATGCACATGCTACTTCTACCCCGGTGGGTGATGCAAACGAAGCACGCGCTATATTTGAAGTTTTTGGCGAGAAGGGTCCCTGTGTTAGCTCAACAAAATCAATGACAGGTCACGAATGTTGGATGGCCGGTGCAAGTGAAGTGATTTATTCGATGCTAATGATGCAGCACTCTTTTGTCGCTCCAAATATAAATTTAGAAAATCCCGACGAGGCAGCAGCAAAATTAAACCTTGTCAACAAAACCTTAAATAAAAAAATTGATGTATTTTTGTCGAATTCTTTTGGATTTGGTGGAACAAATTCAGCATTAATAATAAAAAAGTGCACTAATTAAAATGACAAAAGAGGTAATTGTAGAAAAGATAAACTATTTTCTTGTTGATGAGTTTGAAGTAGAACAAGAGGAGATAGCTCCGCAAGCGAATCTAAAGGAAACGCTTGAATTGGATAGTTTAGACTTTGTGGATTTGGTAGTTTCTATAGAAGCTAATTTTGGTGTAAAGCTGGTAGGTGAAGATTTCCTCAATGTGGTAACGCTACAAGATTTTTATGATTTAATTGAAAAGAAGATAAGTTAAAATTTCCAAAACAGACGAATGACCACGGAATGGGAAGGAAAATCCAGAGGTACTGTACTAGGGTATCGAATTTTTATTTTCTTTATCCGAAAACTGGGAGTTCGAGCAGCTTATACTCTTCTGTATTTCGTAGCTTTCTATTTCTGCTTCTTCGCAGGAAGAAGTACCAGGGCGATATATTATTACTTCAACGAGAGACTCGCTTATTCTAAGCTTAAAAGCACACTTCATATCTACAAAAGTTATTTTAAGTTTGGTCAAACAATTATAGATAAAGCCGCAATTTCTTCCGGACTTAAGAATAAATTTACTTACGAATTCGACGGTGTTGAAAACATCATAAAACTATTAAATGAGGGTAAAGGAGGAATATTAATAAGTGCTCATATTGGTAATTTTGAAACCGCCGAGTTCTTTTTTGAAGATATCGACTCCCGCTCTCAAATCAATTTGGTTACTACCGATGCCGAACATCAGAATATAAAAGAGTACTTGGAAAGTGTCACTACTAAATCCAAAATAAAATTTATTTTGATTCAAGAAGATCTATCTCATATCTTTGAAATTAACGGAGCTTTGGGCAATGGTGAGTTGGTATGTTTTACGGGAGACCGATTCTTTAAAGGCACTAAATATCTTTCCGAAAAACTATTGGGCGAAACAGCTAAATTTCCGGCGGGACCGTTTCTCTTGGCCTCGCGCCTTAAGGTTCCGGTGGTCTTTGTATATGTCATGAAGGAAACTGCTAAACATTATCACTTGTATGCACGAACGGCAGAGGTAAAACACCGGGATGCTCAGGATCTATTAAAAAAATATACCGAAAGTGTGGAGTGGATTTTGAAGAAATATCCTTTACAATGGTTTAATTATTTCGACTTTTGGGGTGTTTGGACGCCAAAAGAAGAACAAATAAAGAAAAAAGACTAAAAGCATTCCAGAACCTACAATTAGTAAGTCTGTAATAAATCGTCTTTAAACTATGCTCGACACACTTTTTTAAGAGTAAAACTATAAATGCGACAGCTATCGATCCTATGAAGGAAGTACTCATAATATATTATTCACAGACTGGCCAACTCTACAATATTCTTGAGAACATTGCTTCTACGATAAAAAGTGAAAATATAAAAATTACTTACTTCGAAATTGTTCCGGAAAAACAATATCCATTTCCATGGAAGGAAGAAGATTTCTACGATACATTTCCGGAATCGTTTCTTCAGATTCCACAACCCTTTAAGGCACCTGGCGAAACAATACTTAATAAAAAATATGATCTCGTATTACTTGGATACACAGTTTGGTATCTCACACCTTCAATTCCGGTAAATTCATTTCTGCAATCTATATGGGCTGAAAAACTATTGGCAAATACTCCGGTTGTAACAATTATAGCTTGCCGAAACATGTGGTTAATGGCGCAGGAAAAGACCAAGAAGTTGTTGCTGAATTGCAACGCTCAATTAGTTGGAAATATCGCATTGGTGGATAAAAATATCAACCACATAAGTGTGATAACAATTATGCATTGGATGTTCAACGGGAAGAAAACAAGATTAATGGGAATTTTTCCGAAACCCGGAATTTCAGACAGCGATATAAATTCGGCTTCCAGATTTGGTTTACCAATTAAGACTGCTCTTCTCAATGACGACTTTTCTGAATTACAATCTAAACTCCTTCAGATGGATGCGGTAAAAGTGAAGCCACTTTTAATCGCAACCGATAAAAGGGGAAATATTGTTTTTTCAAAATGGGCGAATGCAATTATCAAAAAAGGAGAACCCGGAGACCCAAAACGCAAAAAATGGCTCGTTTATTTTAAATATTATTTGTTATTTGCCATCTGGGTAATAGCACCAATTGTTTTTGTTGTATTTTTGCTCACTTATATCCCCATGAAAAGTAAAATTGACAGAGATAAGAAGTACTTTTCTTCTGTTGACACAAAGTAGGATTAATGAAAGACGTTTACATTACCAAAATTGCAAAGTTTTTACCCAATGACCCCATAGATAATGATCATATGGAGGAGAAATTAGGCATCATAAACGGAAAAACCTCAAAGGCGCGGCGCATCGTTTTACGTAACAATAAAATTACCACTCGATATTACGCAATTGATGATGCCGGAAATATTACTCATAATAATGCCCAACTCACTGCGGAAGCTGTTAAAAATCTTTGTAGTAACGGTTTCGTCAAAGAAGATATTGAACTGCTCTCCTGCGGAACATCTAGCCCAGATCAAATATTACCATCGCATGCCGCCATGGTACATGGTTTTCTAAAAAACGGAAACCTGGAGATAAATTCTCCATCCGGAGCTTGCTGTAGCGGCATGAACGCTTTGAAATATTGCTATCTGGCTATTAAAGCCGGACAAGTTAAGAACGCTGTATCTACTGGATCTGAGAGAACTTCAACATGGATGAAGTCTGATGTCTTCGAAAATGAAGTAGCGCATTTAAAGGAATTAGAAGAACACCCTATTTTAGCCTTTAACAAAGAATTCTTACGATGGATGCTGTCTGATGGAGCGGGAGCCTTCTTACTAGAAAGTGAACCGAACGGCGATGTCCCTTTAAGAATCGAATGGATGGATGGATATTCGTATGCTCATGAATTAGAAACATGTATGTATGCCGGGGGTGATAAACTCGAAGATGGAAATTTAAAACCATGGAGTGAATACCCTGCTGATGAATGGGGGAAAATGTCGTTGTTCGCAATGAAACAAGATGTAAAATTATTGGGTGACAATATTCTTGAGAAAGGGGTGGATAGCTTAAAAAAGGCTATGCAAAAGCACAATATTACACCAGACGATATAGACTACTATCTACCACACATTTCTTCCTATTATTTTAAGGAAAATCTTTACGAAGAAATCAAAAAACAAGGAATTGAAATTTCATGGGACAAGTGGTTTCTTAACCTGAATAAAGTAGGAAATGTTGGTGCTGCATCAATTTATATAATGTTAGAAGAATTAACTACTTCAGGTAAACTTAAGAAAGGTGATAGAATTCTTCTTCATGTCCCCGAAAGCGCTAGATTTTCATACACTTATGCATATTTAACTGTATGTTAAATGAATTTGCTAGAACGAGAAATAACAGATAAGAGTTTTATTCAAAACTTGATCCCACAGAAAAAACCATTTATAATGGTGGATAAATTATTATTCTTTTCTGAAAAGAAAATAATTGGAGGATTACATATTTCCGAAGACAATATTTTTTCAAGTAATCGTAATTTTACGGCTCCCGGGCTTATTGAACACATGGCCCAGACAGTTGCGCTTTATACCGGATATCAATACTTTCTGAAAGATGAGCCTGCACCAACTGGTTATATAGGAGCAATCAAAAAAGTTGAAATCAATAAATTGCCGGCAGTCTCCGAAGAATTAGTAACCACTGTATCTATACTTCATGAAATTATGGGGGTTACTCTGGTAAACATTCAAACCGTATGCGGGGGTGAAATTATCGCAACAAGTGAAATGAAAACCGTTTTAGCATAAGGTGAAACCTTCCTGGGAACAAAATATAGATATCAAAAAATTTTTACCGCATAGACCTCCTATGCTTATGGTTCATGATCTTATCTATATCGACGATACAAAAGTTCATACCGACTATCATATTAAATCAGATTGTGTTTTTGTCAAA
Source organism: uncultured Ulvibacter sp. (assembly GCA_965367015.1). Classification (GTDB taxonomy): domain Bacteria; phylum Bacteroidota; class Bacteroidia; order Flavobacteriales; family Flavobacteriaceae; genus CAXBES01. The sequence goes on along the minus strand of CBDUGY010000006.1, from coordinate 13,375 downwards.
AATAATTGCCTTTCGGAAAGTGGACTTATAGAAAATGCCGCACAGGCCTGCTCAGCAATAGTCGGTCAGAGTTATTTTGAAAAAGATGATTTTGAAGGTGAAGGAAATAAATTGGTCGGTTATATCAGTGCCATAAAAAAGGTAGAGATATTTAAACTTCCAAAAGAAGGTACTACAATTACAACTAAAGCCTCACTCATCTCTCGCTTCGATACGGGAGCAATAACTATTTGTAGTATGGAATGTTCCACTTTTAATAATGACGAATTAATTGTAGCTTGTACCTTGAATTTTTTAATTCATGAAGTCTGATGAAGAAGGATGAAGTACCACAGGATAAAAGTAATTTAGAGTCGGCTAGTTTTAAGGAATTATGCTATGCAGTTGATGAAAACGGCGAGTATATCACCGCTCATAGTACAGGTTGGGATCCAAAAACGATTGCACTTAGCAACGCTATTCAAGATATCGAAGAGCGTATCGAAAATGCGAGAAAAAGAGTTTTGGCTAACGAGACGAGCCCAATCGAGTATTATATGGAACTTCATAAAATGGACCTTCAGGTATTAGCCAGTTATTCCGGAATTTGGAAATGGAAAGTAAAAAGACATTTTAAACCTTCAGTGTTTAAAAAATTAAATTCAAAAACATTACAAAAATATGCCGATGCGTTCGAAATTACTATCGAAGAGTTAAAGCATGTTCAATAATTTTACATGGAAATAGATTTTGCACACAAGCAATCTGCTCACTGTGAAAACGGGGTAGTTTCAAACTTAATGCGGCACAATGGCTTCGAAATAAGCGAGCCGATGGTCTTTGGAATTGGCTCTGGATTGTTGTTTTGTTACATTCCTTTTCTTAAAGTTAATCACGCGCCAGTGGTCACTTATCGCGCAATGCCAGGACAAATATTCAACAAATTTGCTAAACGGGTCGGGATTAAGATAAAACGCGAGAAATTTAAAAATGTAAAAGCGGCTAAAGCCAAACTTGACGAAAATATAAAGAATAACAATCCGGTGGGACTACAAGTAGGAGTGTATAATTTGATCTACTTCCCCGATGAATATCGGTTCCACTTCAATGCGCATAATCTTGTTGTCTACGGAAAGGAGGACGATACTTATTTAATAAGTGACCCGGTTATGGAAGAGGTTACTACACTTACTCACAAAGAGCTTGAGAAGGTGCGTTTTGCTAAAGGAGCATTTGCCCCAAAAGGACATATGTATTATCCAACTGAATTTCCGAAGGAATTAGATTTGGAAAAAGCAATTGTAAAAGGTATAAAACAAACTTGTCGCGATATGATGGCTCCTGTTCCCTACGTTGGTGTAAATGGCGTTAAAACTATCGCTAAGCTTATCCGTAAATGGCCGAAAAAGAAAGGAACTAAAACCGCCAATCACTATCTCGGGCAGGTAGTAAGAATGCAAGAAGAGATTGGTACCGGTGGTGGTGGATTCAGATATATCTACGCTGCATTTTTGCAGGAATCCTCAAAAATTTTAAAGAATGACTCCCTCGCTGAACTTTCGCAAGAAATGACGCAAATTGGTGATCTTTGGCGAGATTTCGCCGTTGATGCGTCTCGAATATATAAAAATAGAAGTGCAAAAGTTGAAATAGATCTTTACGACGACGTTGCAACGCAACTAGAAACTATTGCCGATAAAGAAAAAGTGTTTTTTAAGAAGTTGAAAAAATCGATTTAAGGCTATGATCGAAATCAATCAACTTTCTAAAAAGTACAAGTCAGCCGACACGTTTTCAGTGCAGGACCTGAATCTGAAAGTTGAGGATAAAGAAATCTTCGGACTCCTGGGTCCGAATGGTGCAGGAAAAACTACACTTATTTCAATGTTGAGTTCTTTACTAAAACCGACTTCCGGTAGTTTTTCTATCAACGGACTCACATTTAAAGAGAATAAAAAGCAATTAAAGCAAATTATAGGCATTGTTCCGCAGGAATATGCACTATATCCTTCCCTTACTGCCTATGAGAATCTTATGTATTTCGGGAAAACATACGGTCTTAAAGGTTCGGACTTAAAATCAAAAATCGAAGATCATCTTGATAAATTAGGACTTTCGCCCTTTGCACATAAAAGGGTGAGTACCTTTTCCGGCGGAATGAAACGTCGCGTAAATCTTATTGCGAGCATTCTGCACCAACCAAAAGTACTTTTTCTTGACGAGCCCACTGTTGGCGTCGATGTACAATCGAAAAATGTAATCATCGAACATCTTAAACAACTAAATAATAAGGGTACCACTATAATCTATACTTCGCATCACTTAAATGAAGCAGAAGAATTCTGTACGCGGATCGCAATAATCGATCACGGAAGAATTATTGTAAAAGGAGCACCTAAAAAATTGATCGAAGCTCAGGGGAATGCTCGTAATTTGGAAGACGTTTTTTTAGCACTCACCGGTAAAGCCCTTCGAGACTATGCATAAACTCTTAGCCTCGACATACAAGGAAATACTTCTACTATCCAGAGACATAGGAGGGATAGCTATTCTGTTTATTATGCCGATTCTTCTGGTAATTACCATTACTTTAATTCAGGACAGCACGTTTAAAACCATAAATGATACCAAAATCTCGATTTTGATAGTGGATAATGATAAAGGCGAGGTTTCAAAGAGTATACACGACGGACTCACAGCTTCTAATTCTTTTATAATTGTTGGAAGTACTTCGGAAGAAGATGCTGCGGCTTCAGTATTGAAAGGAAATTATCAATTGGCGATTGTTATTCCGGCAAACTTATCTGAAGACCTTCAGAAAAAAGTTGAGCAAAATGTTGAAAATATCTTGGCAAAATTTGGTTTGGAAGAGGAGCCACATTCCGAAGAAAATAAAATACCAACTAAAAAGGAAGTTAGGCTGTACTTCGATCCTGCGACTCAAACTGCGTTTAAAAGTTCGGTAAAAAATGGTATCGATAAAATGATTTCCAAGATCGAGACACAATCAATTTACAAAGCCTTTCAAGAAGAGATGGGGGAGGAAGAAGCGATTTTTGAGACCGAATCCTTTATCACCTACAAGGAAATAGTACCCGCAAAAGGAGACAAAACTATCATTCCAAATTCCACACAGCACAATATACCTGCCTGGACATTATTTGCTATCTTTTTTATTATAGTTCCATTGTCGATCAATATGGTGAAGGAAAAGAACCAGGGAACATTTGTGCGATTACGGACCAATCCAATATCGTATGCCACAGTGCTCGGGGGAAAAACAATGGTTTATGTTAGCGTTTGTATTATTCAGTTTGCATTAATGCTCTTACTTGGAGTTTATCTATTTCCACAAATAGGTTTACCCGGTTTGGATGTATCTGGACGGATTGGAATGCTTTTCATTGTTGCCTTATTTGCTGGTTTGGCGGCTGTGGGATTAGGACTACTATTAGGAACCGTTGCCACGTCCCAAGAGCAATCTGCTCCTTTCGGAGCCACCTTAGTAGTGATTTTGGCCGCATTGGGAGGGGTCTGGGTTCCAGTTTTTGTTATGCCGAAGTTTATGCAACTGCTATCTAACATTTCTCCTATGAATTGGGGGCTAAATGCATTTTACGATGTATTTTTAAGAAATTCGGGAATAATGGACGTACTTCCCGAGATCACTTTGCTATTTTTGTTCTTTGTGATAACAACCCTCATCTCAATTGCTTATGATAAAAGAAAAAATGCAGTCTAAAGAAATTAGCTTTACTAACCAAATAAGAGTTCGATTTGTGGAGACAGATCCGCTTGGAATTGTTTGGCATGGTAACTATATTCAATACTTTGAAGATGGGAGAGAAGCTTTTGGGAGACATCATGGAATCTCTTACTTAGATCAGAAAAAAAATGGTTTTGCTTCACCGATAGTTAGATCTACAAGCGAACACAAACTACCGTTGCGTTATGGTGATGTGGCGACCATAAAAACTATTTACGTCGATTCTCAAGCAGCAAAAATGATTTTTAGATATGAAATTTACAACCCTGAAGGAGCCTTAGTTTGCACTGGTGAAACAATTCAGGTTTTTGTGACCCTAGACAATGGAGAACTCTCACTTACTATCCCCGAATTTTTTGTTGAATGGAAAAAGAAAGAAGGGCTATTGAATGAGTAAGGTTTATCTTTCATATAACAATATTATATCTTCCTTGGGGTTCGACAGCGAAACGGTAGTTGAAAATATCGCAAATGAAATTAGCGGCTTGCAACAAGTATCCAACCCTTGTATCATTCCAGAACCATTCTATTCTTCTATTATCTCTTCGGAATCACTCGAAGATGCCTTCGATAAATTGAAAACAGTAAAACCGTATACGAGATTGGAAAAAATGATGCTCGTTTCCTTAGAGAGAGTGATAAGGGTAGCTGGAATATCATTAAATGAAAGAGTAGGACTAATAATTTCAACTACGAAAGGCAACATTGATGTCTTAGAATCAGAAAGTAAGTTTCCGGAAGAACGTGCTTATTTAAGTGAGCTCGGACGAGAAATTAAAGAGTATTTTAGTTTTCATAACGAAGCAATTGTACTTTCGAATGCATGTGTTTCAGGTGTTTTGGCAGTTGCAGTGGCTAAGCGATATATACAACAAGGGATGTACGACCATGTTTTTGTGGTGAGTGGAGATCTGGTAACAAAATTTATATTATCAGGTTTCAGTTCGTTTCAAGCTATGAGCGACACAGCTTGTAAACCCTTTAGCCAGGATAGAGATGGAATTAATATTGGCGAAGTTTCAGCCAGTGTTTTGGTTACAACTTCCAAAAATAACCTCCCCCCGGAAGCAGTCGAGATTTTAGGAGATGCCTCCTGCAATGATGCGAATCATATTTCGGGCCCATCACGAACTGGGGAAGGCCTGTATAGAAGCGTGAAATCAGCTATGAAAGAGGCCCAACTCTCGACAGAGCAAATAGATTATATTTCGGCACATGGTACAGCAACTACCTTCAATGACGAAATGGAGGCGATCGCTTTTAATCGGCTGAATCTTCAGAATGTGCCACTAAATAGTTTAAAGGGTTATTTTGGTCATACCTTGGGAGCCTCGGGTTTATTGGAAACTATAGTTGGTATGCATTCAATGAAACAGAATAAATTATTTAGATCATTAGGGTTTTCTGAATTGGGAGTATCAAAACCGTTGCATATAATTACTAAAACTACTCAAAAAGAACTGAAGACATTCTTAAAAACTGCCTCCGGCTTTGGAGGTTGTAATACAGCAATGATTTTTCAGAAAATAAAAATATAACTGATACACACTTAAGAGTATCCTAAAAAAATACAGATGTCAACAAAACCAATGAGAGCAATAGAAGCCTTGGAAGAAGCACAGAAAATTGCATTCGCTCCGTTCGTATTTCAGGCAACTGTGTCACTGAAAAAATTAGGAATTCTCGATCTTATTTTTGACACCCGTGATAGTAATGGGGTAACAGTAGAAGATATCGCTAAAAAATTATCTGTGAGTACTTACGGGGTTGGAGTTCTCTTGGAAATAGCAGAGAGTGCAAATATTGTTTCTAAAGATGAAATGAAAAGGTATGAATTAACCAAGGTGGGTTATTTTTTAAATTATAGTACTACCGCAAGTGCAAACATGAATTTTACGAATGATGTTTGCTATAAAGGTTTGTTTCATTTAAACGATGCAATAATATCCGGAAAACCTGAAGGTTTGAAGGAATTGGGCAATTGGAATACCATTTATGAAGGACTTTCAGAACTTGCACCTGAGGTACAAAAATCCTGGTTCGACTTTGACCATCACTATTCGGATGGTATTTTTGACCTAGCACTTCTGAAAGTACTCGACAAGAAACCTAAAGTAATTTATGATATAGGCGGCAATACCGGAAAATTTGCGATTCATTGTTGTAGCACTTCCAAAGATCTGAATATTAAAATCATAGACCTGCCGGGACAATTAAAAAAGGCGCTCACAAACGCAAAGATCAGTGGCTTTGAAGACAGGATTACCGGACATGAGATCGATTGGCTTTCAGAAAACCCATCCATTCCCAAGGGAGCAGACGTGATTTGGATGTGTCAGTTTCTGGATTGCTTTTCTGAAGATGAAATTGTAAAAGTACTTTCCACCTGTGCAGACTCAATGGATGAAAATACTAATCTGGTAATCGTTGAAACTTTTACCGATCGACAAAAATTTGACAATGCAAAATTTATCCTGGAAGCGACCTCCTTATATTTTACCGTTTTGGCCAATGGAAATAGCAAAATGTATCCCGCGGAAGTGTTTTTGCGACTTATCGATAAAGCCGGACTAAAAATAAAGGAAGATATTGCGATTGGTGAATACCATACAATGTTGCTGTGTGAAAAGAAATCGAATTAATAATTAATTGACTAAAACACTTTACATACAATCCTATTGTACAACAAAAGGAAATACCATCGCTTTAAATGGTGACCTTGTTTTTGAGGATAGCTCGGCTCAAGATTTTTCCGAATTTATTAAAGCAGCCTACAAAAGTTTTGATACCAAATATCCGAAGTTCTTTAAAATGGACAACTTGAGTAAACTCGCTTTCTTAACCGCAGATGTTTTGCTAAGGGAAGAGCCATCTGAAAAGGAAAAAAATATTGCAATCGTTTTATCCAACAGGTCCTCAAGTTTAGATACCGATAGGAAGCACCAGGAATCTATTACGAACCCGAAAGAGTATTACCCCAGTCCGGCAGTTTTTGTATACACCCTGCCTAATATTTGTATTGGAGAGATTAGTATAAAACATACCCTGTTTTCCGAAAATAGTTTTTTTATCTTTGACCACTTTAACGCGCAACATCTATTTGGTTACGCCGAGAATTTGCTAAGAACTAAGAAAGCGGAAAAAGTATTGTGTGGTTGGGTAGATTTCGATAAAGATACATACGAGGCATTTTTGTATTTAGTTTCTGAAAATGGTTCTATAGTGCATAATACTAAAGAGATAACAAGATTATATAATACATTATGAGTAATTTAAAGGAAGAATTAAAAGCAAAGATTATAGAGCAACTTAATCTTGAAGATATTGCAATCGAAGAAATTGCAGATGACGATTCTCTTTTTGGAGATGGTTTAGGTCTGGATTCAATTGATGCATTAGAATTAATTGTAATGCTTGATAAAGACTACGGAATAAAGCTTTCAGATCCCAAAGAGGGGCGAAAGATTTTCGAATCAATTGAAGTTATGGCCAACTATATAGCTGAACACAGAACTAAATAGTTTTTTTCTGAATCATGTCGAAAGGTGTCGCAATTACTGGTATGGGAATAATCTCTGCTATTGGAAACAATGTGGCAGAAAATTACGACGCGCTTGTTAATGAAAGAATAGGTATAACAAAAGTTTCAAACATCGAAACAATTCATAAAGATGAGATCATGGTAGGGGAAATTTCCTTTACCAACTCCCAACTAGAATCTCAACTCGGATTGGATAAAGATAATAACTACTCCCGAACTGCCCTTCTGGGTGCAATCGCAGCCAAAGAAGCTGTTAAAGATGCTCGGATTACTGATATTAAAAAATATAGAACCGGACTTATCTCAGCGACCAGTGTTGGGGGAATGGATATGACCGAAAAGTTTTTTTACGACTACCTCGAAAACGAAGCTACTCAAAAATATATCGACGGCCATCATGCGGGTCACTCCACGCAAAAAATTGCAGAGCAACTTGGCATTGATCAAAGTCTAGTTACTACGATTAGCACCGCATGCTCTTCGGCGGCTAATGCTATTATGTTTGGTGCCCGACTTATAAAACTGGGTAGGCTCGACAGAGTGATCGTTGGCGGAAGCGATTGTCTTTCGAAATTTACGATAAATGGGTTTAAAACTCTAATGATCCTTAGTGACACTTACAATACGCCTTTCGATGAAAATCGAAAAGGCCTTAATCTAGGTGAGGCTGCCGCTTATCTGGTTTTAGAAAGCGATGCCGTAGTTAAAGCCGAGAACAAAAAAGTCCTGGCATATGTAAAAGGTTACGGAAATGCGAACGATGCATATCATCAAACCGCATCTTCCGATAATGGAGATGGTGCTACACTGGCTATGGAGAAAGCATTGGAGATCGGGGGTCTACGCGCAAAGGATATTGACTACATTAATGCACATGGTACAGCAACAGGAAACAACGATCTCTCTGAAGGTCGAGCGATCATTCGCGTTTTTGGAGAAGATGTAACCGATTTCAGTTCCACGAAGGCGTATACCGGCCATACCCTTGCCGCAGCAGGCGCTATTGAAGCAGTATATTCGATTCTGGCGCTGCAAAACAATATTATTTTTCCGAATCTCAACTTCAAAACACAAATGAAGGAGTTCTCAATTAAGCCGCAGACCAAATTAAAAACGAAAGAACTGCAGACGGTTTTATCCAATTCATTAGGTTTCGGTGGAAATTGTTCAACAGTAATATTTTCAAAACAAGCGTGATGAACAAAGTTTATGTTGCAGGTGTTGGTGCGATTTCGGCACAGAAAACTTACGATAATACTGAGTTTCTGGATGAGATCACCGAATATAATAATACTGTTATCCCTGCTGTCGACCCCGTCTATAAAGATTTTATTCCACCGGCCGCCGCAAGAAGAATGGCTAAGGGAATTAAAATGGGTGTGGTAGCGTCAAAGATTGCGATGGATGAAGCTGGTTTGGAAACCGTGGACGCAATAATCACCGGGACAGGTATGGGCTGTGTACGAGATTCCGAGAAATTCGTAAGCGCTATTATCGATAATAATGAAGAGTATTTAACTCCAACTTCTTTTATCCAATCTACACATAACACCGTTGCGGGACAAATCGCGCTAGGTTTAGAATGTAAAGGTTATAATTTTACTTATGTACACTCGGGGGTTTCATTCGAATCGGCATTGCTCGATGCATCACTTCAATTGGAGAACAATGAGGCAAACTCAATTTTAGTGGGTGGTGTGGATGAATTGGGTGATCATACCGTGAAGATTCATCGCCTGATTAATCATATAAAGCCGGATCCGGTGACGATTAACACAGTTTTTTCTTCGGAAACTGAAGGTGCTGTCTTTAGTGAAGGTGCCAATTTTTTCGTACTTAGCAACCAAATAACAAAGAATTGCGCTGCTGAAGTTGTCTCGGTTGAAACGTATAATACAATCAGGAATGAAAATCTTGCCGAGGTTGCTGTAGCATTTCTGAAAAACTTGAAATTGGAGGTTTCTGATGTTGATGTCGTGCTATTAGGAAATAACGGAGATGTTACTTTCGATGCATATTTCGAGATTTTGAGCAATGGTATATTTGCAGACAAAACCCAAGTTCACTACAAGCACTTGTGTGGCGAGTATAATACAGCCTCCTCTTTCGGATTTTGGGTGGCTTCAAAAATTTTGAAGCGACAGCATATTCCTGAAATATTAAAAGCGAATAAAATCGAGACTCCAAAACTTGAATACATTCTCTTGTATAATCAATACAGAGGCGAAAATCACAGTTTCATTTTATTGAGAAAATGTTGAATTTTAAATTGATAAATGCCCTCGCAGGGGCTGCAGTTATTGCTTTATTGATCAATGAGATCGAAGGAACAACACCGTTATTTTGGTATTTTTTGATTTTCATCATTTGGTTTTTAATCACAGGTTTTGGTTCCTGGTTTATTCGTTGGAATTATCATTTCAAGTCGATGCATAAGAATTATATGATACATCAAAATTGGGTTTCCATTACCTTTGATGATGGTCCAAATCAGAAATTTACCCCGAAAGTGTTATCGCTATTAAAACAATATAATGCAAAAGCTACCTTTTTTTGTATTGGATGTCACGCTGAAAAACATCCAAAATTATTGGAAGAAATTATCGCGGACCAGCACACCATAGGAAACCATACTTATTCGCATGCTAACGGCTTTGGATTTTTCTCTTCAAAAAAGATTATTACAGAACTGAATAGAACGAACGAAATTGTACAGAAAATTACCGGCTTAGAAATGAAACTCTTTCGTCCTGCCTTCGGAATTACGAATCCGAGCATAAAAAAAGCCTTGAAAATTACTGGCTTAATATCAGTAGGTTGGAGCAAAAGATCGTTCGATACTACCAAGCTTTCGGAAGAAGTTATTTTCAAGAGAATCACTAATTCCCTAAAAAAAGGGGATATTATTCTGTTGCACGACTCAAGTGACAAAAGTATCGCGGTTTTGGAACGCTTATTGCTATTTTTGCAAAAGAAACAATTGCAATCGGTGACAGTAGATCGATTGCTGGAAATTAAACCATATGCATAAATTTTTAGCACTCATAATTATCTTATTTACTAATCTGAGTATTGCCCAGGATTCAAGAATGGATGCCAATGAGATAAAGGCTTTTAAAGCACAAGTTGAGAAAACTTCACAGGCAACTACATCTATAAAAAGCGATTTTGTGCAGTACAAGCATTTAGATTTTTTAGATAACGATATAAAGACCTCTGGAAAATTAGCATTCAAATCTCCAGGTTTGGTTAAGTGGGAATACACCAATCCTTATCAGTATAGTGTTGTTTTTAAAAATGACAAATTATTGATAAATGATGGAGGGACCAAAAGCAATGTTGATATTGGGAGCAGTAAAATGTTCAAAAGGCTGAACGAATTAATCGTTAATAGTGTTAAAGGTAATATGTTCAATGATGATGATTTTGAGATTACTTACCTGAAAACTTCAACAGCCAATAAAGCGATATTTATTCCAAAGGATAGAAAGTTGAAAGAGTATATAGCGTCGTTCGAATTGCTTTTTAATAAAAAAGATGCCTCGGTGGAAGAAGTTAAAATGATAGAACCATCAGAAGATTTTACACGGATCGTATTTAGTAACCGAGTATTAAATAGCCCGATAGAAGATGCGATTTTTAGCAATTAAACTCTTGCTTGTTCTTACAATCACCTCGTGCTCTTTAAAAACCACCGAAGGCTTAAGAAATACCGAACTTAAGAAAGCTTCGATTGTTAATCCGTATTTTTCTAATCACGATACTGATTATGTCTATAAAGCGAAGATCGATGTCTATGGAAGGTATTTTGGAGGAATCCTAGTTATAAAAAAGTTGAATGACAATTCTCACAGAGTAGTTTTTACCACTGAGTTCGGGAGTAAGCTGTTTGATTTTCTATTTGAAGGTGATACCTTTACGAAGATTTTTATTTTAGAAGACTTAGATAAGAAGTTAGTGGTAAATACGCTTCGGAAAGATTTTAAATTATTGATTAGTGAAGATGTTGAGGTGACTGAGCAGTTTACTTCTGAAATGATGAAAGCTTACAAATCGGAGAATTACAATAGGTATAATTTCTATTTTTTCGGAAAGGTTGATGGAAGTTTAAAAAGGATAGTTAGTACTTCGAAGTATAAAGAAAAAGTGGAAATTGTATTCACTGCAAAGGATGATATTGCTGAAACGATTGCAATTAATCACCAAAATATTAAACTTAATATAGACCTAGAGTACTTAAAGAAAGACTAATGTTAATAGAAGGATTATATACCATAAGCGATTTTCAGCATGAAGGGCAAGAGCTAAATGCTGTTGTAAAATTAAACAAGGAACACGAAATATTTAAAGGTCACTTTCCCGGGAATCCTGTTATGCCCGGAGTTTGTATGATTCAGATAATCAAAGAGCTCACCGAACAAGCCACTGGGAAAGAATTATTTCTTACTGTTTCTTCGAACATCAAATTTATGGCATTGATCAATCCGGAAGTCAATTCGGTTTTAAAACTGTCCATTTCGATTTCCGAAGAAGAAGGTCTAATAAAAATTAAGAATACTTCTTCCTTCGAAGATACTGTAGCCCTTAAGTTGAGTGCCAGTTTTAAAGAAGTTGCTTAAATGAAATTATTTGTCTTTATAGTATTTTGTATTTTTTCTGTGATAAGTCCGCCAGAGCTTTCTCAGCTGCGTAAAGATTATATTGCTGCCTCGGGAGATAAAAACCTAATAGATATTTTGGCGAAGTCTCTTACAGATGTAACTACTAATGATAAACCTGAATTTATAGCTTATAAAGGTGCCCTGCTGGCGATGCAATCGAAGTATGCAAAAGGCAAGGAACGTAAAGAACTTTTTAAAGAAGGGGCTTCTTTACTTGAAGCAGCAGTGGTTGCGAACCCAAACAATATTGAAATTCGCGTGATTCGCTTGAGTATTCAGGAAAATGTTCCCAAATTGTTAAAGTATAACGCGAACATTTCCGAAGACAAGGAATTTATTTTGAAAAACTATCGGCAAACACCCTCAAAAGGATTAAAATCATTCGTGAAAGGTTATGTTCTGCAAAGTGAGGGATTTACGGTCTCAGAGAAAGAGTCACTACTATGATACAGATTTTATCTTCTCCGCTGGTTTAATACTTATCTTTTTTTATCATACGTTATCCATCATTAAACTCCCTACTTCCAATCCAAAAGCATTAACATCTATTTTTTGATACTTAGTTATCGAATGCATATTTTTGAAAGCTATCAACTAACAAAAGATTTCTGAGGCCATTTACTAATGGAAGATGAATATTAAATGGATGCAATTAAAGCCAAAGCGCGTTTAAAGGAATTACGATGTTGTGTGATTATACCTACTTATAATAATCACAAAACCTTGAAAAGAGTTATTGACGGGGTTTCCATGTACGCCGAGGATATTATTATCGTTAACGATGGCTCTACCGACACTACATCACAAATTTTAGGAGAATTTCCAAACCTTAAACATATTCATGTTCCTGTCAATAAAGGAAAAGGAAATGCATTGCGATTAGCATTTAAGCACGCGAACGAATTGGAGTTTCATTATGCCATTACGATAGATAGTGATGGGCAGCATTTCCCGGAAGATATTCCAGTATTTATTGAAGCATTAGAAAATTCGGAAGAGAAGAACATTCTGTTAATTGGTGCTAGGAATATGGCGCAGGAAGGTATCCCGAAAAAGAGTAGTTTTGGAAACAAATTCTCAAATTTTTGGTTTTGGGTAGAAACCGGCATTTGGCTCCAGGATACCCAATCCGGTTTTCGCTTATATCCCATTAAATACACAAAAAAAACCAAGTATTATACCAGAAAGTTTGAATTCGAAATTGAAGCAATTGTCAAAGCGGCATGGCGAGGTACCTTAGTTCAAAATGTACCTGTGAGAGTATTGTATGATGAAAATGAACGTGTATCTCACTTTAGACCTTTTAAGGATTTCACGCGAATCAGTATATTAAATACCTGGTTGGTTCTGGTCACATTCCTTATTATAAAGCCCAGAGATTTATTGAGAAAGCTCCGCAAGAAGGGTTTTAAGCGGTTTATTTTGGAA
>CBDUGY010000005.1:0-55047 GCA_965367015.1 uncultured Ulvibacter sp. | reverse complement strand
CGCTTACTTTCATCATTGTCGCTTTCATGTGAAGTGACAACAATACGCCTTTCTCCTTAGCATCTTTAATCTGATATTCCAAGAAAGATAATAATGCTTTCTTACTCATTACTGTAGCGTCGATAATTTCACCTTCTAATAGCGCTAAATTACTTTTTAGAACAGTTTTATTTCCCTTAGAATCAGCATGTACTATAGATATTGTGGTATCACTAGAAATAGTAATGGATTTCTCGTTATGCATAAAATCGCCATGATCCATAGTAGAGACATGAGATTTCGAATTGGGATCCCATGCACCCATGCTATGTGGATTCTTTTTGGCGTAGTTCTTCACTGCTTTAGGCGCGCGACGATCGCTGTTCCCTTCCCGAAGGACTGGATTGACAGCACTACCTTTAACTCTGTCGTATTTTGACTTTATTTTCTTTTCTTCATCATTTTGGGGTTCTTCCGGGTAATCAGGTAGATTGAATCCTTTGGCTTGAAGTTCTGATATTGCGGCGGAAAGTTGGGGAAGTGATGCACTGATATTAGGCAATTTTATAATATTTGCTTCGGGTGTTTTAGCTAATTCGCCTAATTCGGTTAAAGCGTCGTTTACTTTTTGATTGTCGGAAAGATATTCCGGAAAATTGGCTAAAATTCTACTTGCGAGAGAAATATCTCGAGTCTCAATAACGATATTGGATGGTCCGGTGAAAGCTTTTACGATTGGTAATAATGAATGAGTGGCTAAAGCCGGAGCTTCATCAGTTTTAGTGTATATAATTTTAGCTGTTTTCGTCATTTAAGTTCAATTTGATTTTCAGTAGTGAAACCGAGTGAAATATTTAAAGATTAAAAAGAGAATATCTGCCCCAAAAGGCTGACAATTTGAGGTTGTAAATATACGGATTTGAGGAAGTTTTTAAAAGAAGGCGCCGGTAAATTTACTGTATAACTGAATTAAGATAAGTCACTAACTTAATTAAGTCGTTTTCTTTATTTAGATCCAATTTATTTTTATTTACATAATCTTTGACAGACTTTTCCTCCTTCGACATTAATTTGATTATTTTGGTTTTACTGTTCGGTAATTCGTAAAAACTTCCATTTTTTCCAACAAGATAATAGGAGTGAAATTGTTTAAATTCGGCCGGCTTATTTCTGTCGTAAGATGTTTTGGCTTCTTTAGGGGGTGAGTATTCAACATCCGTTTTTTTATAAAGATCAAACGCTTTACCCTCGGAGAGAATTTCGAAGTAATGACCCTCTTCATTCGATTTTTCATAAGGAATAAGAACATAGAGTTTGTCAGAGATTTTCACAAAAACTTCAGGTTCTCTCAGTAGTGCACCATAGTCATTATCGCTACTATGTTTAGACCTTTTTATTTCAATTTCATCAGAGTATGCATTGTATCTTAAATATATATTCTTGGCAACTACCTCTTGTCCATTATACAAATTACCAGTTACAAATTCTTCATTAATATAAGGTGAACCTTTAAGATTTTTAAATTGATCTTCGGTTAAACCATATGCTTCTTTCTTTTCTTGAATATCAATGATCCTTTTTCCAATATTATATTCATTGTTATAAGCCTGGCTGAAAAGTGAACCGGTTGTTGTAAAAAAGATCAAAAAAGCGATAAGTAATTTCATAGGAAGTATTTTTTATAAAAATAGGATTTTAATTTTACTGAGTAAAACTAGTTGTGAAAACTTATCTAATTTTTAAAATTATTCAGTGATTTAGAATATTTAATTTGGAGAGTAGATACCTAAATAAATCAAGAAAAGCCATAACACTGTATTGCTACATTGCCATGGCTTCTTGTGAAACAGATTTTTGCCGGTTATTTGCCGAAGCAAGATCAAGGCAAGTTTATTATACCCTTGCAACCGTAATTTGTTTCAATGAGAACTGTTTTTTGTTGAACTATTAACTAAAAGCCAATCTATGTCTCAAAAAACAAAACTCAAACTCTTTTCTAATCTACATCCTAACCATCGCAAGGATCGTTAGCATCTCAAACAACTAAAAAAAAGTATATAAAGAACGTTACTTTATTTTTATCATTCTGACTGTTACATCATTTTGATACAGTAAATATAATTCATCAATTCTAATAAACAAGCTTTTGTAAGGCTTTAAATATTAACCGTTTATGAACCATCATTATTAACAATTGTTCATAAGAAAGCCCACAAGTATAATTGTGGGCTTTTCCATATAATAATGATAAAGATCTAGTGTCTTTTCTCCTTAATTCTTGCTTTCTTACCAGTAAGACCTCTAAAGTAATAAATACGTTTTCTACGTACGCTACCTTTTTTATTGATCTCGATTTTTTGAAGTGCTGGTAAATTCACCGGAAAGATACGTTCAACACCAATGGTTCCAGACATCTTTCTAATTGTAAAAGTTTGGGTAAGTCCCGTTCCTTTTACTTGAATAACAACTCCTCTAAAGAACTGTGTTCTTGTTTTTTCACCCTCACGGATCTCGTAATACACAGTAATTGTATCTCCGGCTCCAAATTGAGGAAAATCTTTTGTCTCGACAAACTCGTCTTGAACATATTTAATTAACTCTTCCATTTCGTTATATGGTTAAGGTTTAGTCTAAAACAACATTCACGTTTTTCGCCAGAGGTTGGATTAAATCGAGTGCAAAAATAGTTAAATTGATTTGTTCTACAAGTATTTCGAGAGATAAATTATTGCTTTTTTATCAGTTTTAAAAGGTTTATGTATTATCGTAGGACCGATTTTCGATTGTCCGGAAAGAATTTTTGAAATTTCTTTGGAAGCTCTGCCTTTATATCAATTTCCTGCAGGGTTATGGGATGAATAAATCTTAGCCCGCTAGCGTGTAAAAATAAACCGTTTCCAAATATATTTTGGTTTACTCCACAGTATTTTCTGTCTCCAAGAATAGAGGCTCCAATAGAACTGAGATGTATTCTCAGCTGATGTTTTCTCCCGGTAAATGGAGTTAGTTCTACAAGATTTAAATTTCCATACTTCCGAGATTCTTTTGTTTTCATTACAGTAAATTCTGTTTTACTTACTCTATTTTGAATAGGAGTTTCAATAATTCCAAAATTCTTCAGATACCCCACAGTAATAGCGTGATAGGTTTTGTGAATTTCTTTAGCTTCAAACATTGCGTTGAGTGCTATTAGTGCCGAGGATGTTTTTCCCACTAATAATAATCCGCTGGTTGGATAATCTAACCTATGAGCAGGTTCCGGACGTGGCAAAGCATCCTTTTGTTTAGTCTTTGATACATTGTTTTGTAAAGCATTTTCCAGAGTAAACTTTTTATTTCCGCTTACCACAATTCCTGCCGGTTTATGTACGATCGCTAAGAAGTCATCTTCATAATGAACGTTTACATTCAAATCTATATTTGGTTTTTTAATCTGAATTGTATTCTGAAAAATTTCAATAATTTCTCCCCCGCAAATATAGTCGGCAGTAAAAGCGGTCTCACTATTAACTTTTACCAGACCTGATTTAATTGCCTTTTTAAAACCTTTACGCGATAAAATTGATCTGAAAGTGCCTGCTGGAAAATCGGATAGTCTGATGCGTGCCACAGTTTGAGGAACGATATATTCCTCTATTTTTATCAATGGGTGCTCCTTAACCATAAAATTGAATTGGTCTTAGTCTAACAGATCGGGTCTTTTCTCTTGTGTGCGTTTGTAAGCTTCAGCTTCCCGCCAAGCTTCAATCTTGGCAGTATGGCCACTTAAAAGTATATCAGGGACTTCCCAGCCTTTGTATTCGGCAGGACGCGTATAAATGGGAGGCGCAAGTAAATTATCTTGAAAAGAATCGGTTAAAGCACTCGTTTCGTTACCTAAAACTCCGGGAATAAGTCTGATCACAGCATCACAAACTATGGCCGCCGCCAATTCTCCACCACTTAATACAAAGTCACCAATTGAAATTTCCCGGGTAATAAAATGATCGCGAACTCTTTGGTCGACTCCTTTATAATGCCCACAGAGAATTATAATATTCTCCTTTAAAGATATCTGATTCGCAATACTTTGATTGAGGGTTTCTCCATCTGGAGTCATATAGATTATTTCGTCGTAATCTCTTTCATCTTTTAACTTCGAAATGCATTTATCGATAGGTTCTATCATCATCACCATTCCCGCACCGCCACCAAATTGATAATCATCTATCTGATTGTAATTGTTCGTAGAGAAATCACGAAGATTATGAAAATGAACTTCCACGAGCCCTTTTTCGATAGCTCTCTTTAAAATGGATGCTTCAAAAGGACTAGCAAGTAGTTCGGGAAGGACGGTGATTATATCAATACGCATAGTTTATAGTAATTCTTTCTTCAATTTACAGCGATCTATTGATTCTTTAGCTCGGTTTAACACATTTTTATCCAGTGTTCCCAAAGCACATTTTCTGTAATGATCAATGGCTTCATCCAGTTTACCTTGCTGCTCATACATGATCGCATATTCATTATACATTGTAGACTTGTTTACGCCGGGTACGTTCATAGCGCTATCAAGTAATTCCGTTAATTCATCATATTTTCCAAGAGTGGATAATAACACAGCATAATTGTAATACACAGCGGGGTACAAAGGTGATTTCTCAATACATAATTTATACAAAGTTTCTCCCTTCTCATATTCCTTAAATTTAACTTCATATAAATACCCGAGGTGATTATAGGCTTTGCCAAAATTAGAATCTATATCAATAATCTTTTCTAAAATATTCGAAGCCACTTCATATTTTCCGTTTTTAATTTCAAGGTTTGCCTGATCCAGCATCTCCTCTAATTTGGTTAGATGATCCATAACTGTGTAATTATAGCGTAAAAATAAGGCATTTATACCTAAATTATATCTCCCAGGTGTAATGATTCACATGTGTATCCTTTTTCCAGCCCAATCGTTGATACAGGCTTTGTGCGGGATTATCTAAATCAGTTTCGAGAGTCAGTCCTTTGCTACCAGATTCTATTGCAAATTGCTTTGCACTTTCCATCAAGGCTTTACCAACCCCTCTTTTCCTTGCTGCGGAAGTGACATAGAGGTCATTTAGTATATAAGTTCGTTGCATGGATACTGAAGAGAAACTAGGGTAGAGCTGTGTAAATCCGATACCGGTGCCATCCTGATCTAATGCTAGGAAAATAACTGAATCATTCTTTTGAAAGCGTTCACTTAAAAAATTACGAGCAGCTTCCGGATTCGAAGATTGTTTGTAAAAAACGCGGTACCCGTCGAAAAGGGGAACCAGTAGCTCTAAATTATCTCGTCTGGCCTGAATAACTTTCATTTCGGAAAATTACAATTAATTTCATTATCCTTTATAGTTAGGTTAAAACCATAAAAAATCCCGCATATGCGGGATTTTTTAAAATATTAAAACTTTTCGAAGCTACTAATAATAAGTGTAGCGACGTACTTTAGCAATGTATTTGGCAAGTCTTATTACTTGATGACTATAACCATATTCATTATCATACCAAACCTATAGCACAACATCTTTACCATCTTCCGTAACGATGGTCGCATTGCTATCATAAATTGATGGAGCTGATGAACCAACGATATCACTTGAAACCAATTCGTTGTTCAATGAATATTTAATCTGTTCTACAAGATCACCTTCTAATGCATATTTTTTCATAATAGAATTGATACCATCTTTAGAAGTTTTAGCTTCCAATTCAAGTTGCAAGATCGCCAATGAACCATTTGGTACAGGTACACGAATTGCATTTGATGTCAGTTTTCCTGCAAACGATGGTAGTGCTTTAGAAACGGCACTTCCTGCACCTGTTTCAGTAATTACCATATTTAATGCTGCTGCTCGCCCACGACGATACTTGCTATGCATATTATCCACCAAATTCTGGTCGTTAGTATATGCGTGTATAGTTTCGAGATGTCCATGGACTACACCTAATGAATCTTCTATAGCTTTTAAAACCGGAGTAATCGCATTAGTTGTACATGACGCAGCCGAGAATATATCCACATTATCCGGATTATACTCGCGATGATTCACACCATGAACGATATTTGGTACACCCTTACCAGGAGCAGTTAAAAGAACTTTAGAAGTACCTTTCGATACTAAATGCCGACTTAAGGCTTCTTTATCTCTAAATGCACCAGTATTATCGATCACTAAGGCATCTTCGATTCCATATTGAGTATAATCAATTTCCTCTGGTGCGTTTGCTGAAATAATATGGACGGTAGTTCCGTTAATCACCAGCGCTTTGTTCTCAAGATCAACACGCACAGTGCCGGGAAAATCTCCATGCACTGAATCGTATTGAAGAAGGGAAGCTCTTTTTTCTAATACAGTTTTATCGATCGCACCTCGAGTTACAATAGCTCTAAGACGCATCTGACTCCCTTGTCCGGTACGTGTCATCAGTTCTCTCGCCAATAAACGACCAATTCTTCCGAAGCCATAAAGAACAACGTCTTTTGGAGTGATATTCTTAGTCTCCTTGGCATCTTTCAATTTTTCTGAAACAAAAGCCAAAGCATCGGCATATTTGTTATCTTCTAAGTGATATTCGTAGGTTAATTTACCAATATCCAATTTTGCCGGTGGGAGATCAAGCGTTTTGATGGCTTGTGCGATTTCAACAGAATCAAAAATTGAAATAGGTTTTTGCACGAACTCACCTGCATATTCGTGCAAGTTTAAAATCTCACTTACGTTACGGTCAATTAATTGATTTCTAAAAAGCACCAATTCAATTGATTTGTCGTACCAAAGATCGCTAATAATGTTAATGAACTCTACGGTAGCCTTACGGCGATCGGTTTGAAAAGACAGTTCTTTTTCATAAACGTCATCAAAACTCATAGTTGTGTAATTTAGGTCCCAAAATATTATCGGGATAAGGGTTAAAAATTTTTTGCAAAAATAGCTATTTCAATCGTTTTCGTAAAGCTTATTTTATAAAATAAAATACCCCTCTAAATTGGTCAAAACCAGAGGGGTATTTCTTCAGATAAGGAAACGCTTACCTGAAAATAAATGTATTCATGTCACCTTCCTGATTTAGGAAGGTTACTTTAATAGGTGCATTAAAGTTACGTTGTGACATAATTCGTTTTACATCGTCGATATCGGTAACTTTTTGGTCATTAATTCCTGTGATAAGCACGCCCGATAAATTGTATTGGGCAATATCACGAGTTAAAGCCCTTGTAACGATAACTCCGTTTTTCACTCCGCGATCTCTTAAATCGGTTTTACTAGCGTTTTTAACTTCCAGACCTAAATAGTCTATTTCATAGGTCTCCAGTTTTACAAGTGTGACGGGAATAATTTTAGTGGTACCATTTCTGGAAACGGTCACATCAATAACGTCATTGGGACGTTTTGTTCCAAGATATCCTGCAAGATCCGAGAACTTGCCTATTTGATACCCATCCAATTTTTGGATCACATCACCTTCTTTAATTCCACCAAGATCTGCTCCGCTACCTTTTTCAATTCCGGCAACATACACCCCTTGAGTTTCAGTCACTCCGTATTCTTTTGCCAAGCGAGAATTTAAAGTGCTGGCTCGAATTCCTAATATACCTTGCTGTACATCTCCGAATTCAATAATATCTTCAATTACTTTACGGGCAATGTTAGAGGGAACCGCGAATGAATAACCCACATACGAACCAGTTTCGCTGGAAATGGCGGTGTTAATTCCTACAAGCTCTCCGCGGATATTTACTAAGGCACCACCGCTATTGCCCCGATTAACAGCCGCATCGGTTTGAATAAACGATTGCGGGTTACCGTCAAATTCGTTCAGGTCTCTGGCTTTTGCACTAATAATTCCCGCTGTCACTGTCGAGGTTAGATTAAATGGATTTCCAACGGCTATAACCCATTCCCCGATTTTTAAATTATTTGAATCGGCAAAAGGTATATGAGGAAATTCTTCATCGCTTTCAATTTTAATCAAAGCGATGTCAGTTTTTGGATCTGTACCAACTAATTCTGCTTTGTAGGTTTTATTATTATTAAGAGTCACCTCTAATTGTGATGAATTTGCAATAACATGATTATTGGTAATTATTAAACCATCTGGAGAAATAATCACACCACTTCCCGAACCAATAGTCGCGCGGGGTTTACCACCACCGCTATAATACTCAATGATATTTGTTGGTTGCTTAGTAACCGTAGTATTTTTTACGTGTACCACTGCATGCACCGTCTTTTCGGCAGCTTCAGTAAGATCAATGCTTGCTAGGTTACTTTCCGAAGAAAAGTTGGTAGGAATGAATGAAGGGCTTTCTTGTTGTGGAGTGATAATAATACTCTCACTTTCTATAAAGTACTTATAACCACCAAGGGTAATCGCGCCTGCAAACAGCGCTACAGCAAATAATCGGACTGTCTGTTTCATAAAAAATAGGTTTAGATTCATATTAAGTAACAATTATAAGACGAAAATATTCTCTCAAAATTTCAATTTTAACGCTCATTTAACACTTAATTTAAGTCGCTACTCGACTAGGCTTTTTATACCTTTGTCACAATGGAGTTAACTTTTTTTAAATATCAAGGAACAGGTAATGACTTTGTGATGATAGATAATCGTCAGCAATTGTTCAACAAAAATAATACCGAACTCATTGCACGCCTTTGTGACCGTCGGTTTGGTATCGGTGCAGATGGCCTTATTCTCTTAGAAAATCATCCAGAGGTAGATTTTAAAATGGTTTATTACAACGCTGATGGGAACCTCAGCTCTATGTGCGGTAATGGAGGAAGATGTATAACACGTTTTGCGGAGTATTTAGGCCTTATTGCAAAAAAAGCAACTTTTGAGGCGGTGGATGGATACCATGAGGCTTTTATAAAGGATGATATTATTTCGCTTAAAATGAACAATGTAGATAAAGTGGTCATTACTAATGAGCATATATATCTAGACACCGGATCGCCACATCATGTTGAAATAGTTGATAATGTAGCAACATACGATGTTAAAACAAATGGAAAGTACATTCGTTATCATACTTACGGCGACGCTGGGGCGAATGTTAACTTTGTCACCTCGGTGGGAAATGACATTTTTTCAGTTCGAACATACGAAAGGGGAGTAGAAGATGAAACTTTGTCTTGCGGAACCGGAGTGACCGCAGTCGCCATAGCCATGTTCGAAATGGGAAAAACCACCTCTAATCTCGTAAAACTTGAAACTCCGGGAGGTCAACTAGCGGTACGTTTTTCTAAAACTGGAGAGCGATACGAACAAATATTTTTGGAAGGTCCGGCTGAACAAGTATTTAAAGGAGTATATCTATGATTACGCTAAAGAAAGATAATATTGTCTTACGCGCTCTAGAGCCTTCAGATTTAGACCTGCTTTATCTGTTAGAAAATGATGAAACTGTCTGGGAAGTGAGTAATACCAGTACTCCGTATTCAAAATATATGCTGAAACAATATCTTGATAATTCACATCGCGATATTTATGATATTAAACAACTACGCCTCGTAATAACAATTGCTTCGGAAGAACGAGCCATAGGATTCATTGATCTTTTTGATTTCGAACCAAAGCACAGACGAGTAGGGATAGGAATTGTCATTTTTTCTGAAGATGATAGAGGAAAGGGATACGCCTTGACGACTCTGGAGATGATTACTAAATATGCTGCTGCGAACTTAAACGTTCATCAGGTATATGCCAACATTACGGATGATAATGAAAGGAGTATTCAGTTATTTCAGAAAGCGGGCTTTCAGAAATCCGGTGAAAAAAAGGACTGGGTTTTTTCCGAAGGGAAATTTAAAAATGAATTGTTATATCAGCTAATTACTTAGATAACAAATAAAGGTTAATTCTGTTGAAAAATGTATTTAAAAAAAATTCTACTTGCAGTTGTTTTAATAGGTCTGGTCGCCATGGGTGGCTTCGCTTATTATGTATATTCTAATATCTTTCATTCCAATACTGCATTTAATAATGAGGAAGCGCATATTTATATTGCGACGGGTGCTCGATTCAGTGACGTATTAGACGAACTTCGGCCTTTACTGGATAATACCAGTTCTTTTGAAGCGGTTGCCAATAGAAAGGGATATACTTCTAATGTTAAAGCCGGTCACTTCATTATTAAGAAGGGGATGAATAATAATGAGATAATTAATACCATACGAAGCGCGAACGTCCCTATTATGGTTAAGTTTAATAATCAGGAGCGATTGGAGGATCTAGCCGGCCATATATCGCGGCAAATAGAAGCAGATAGCTTACCACTTTTACAAGCGATGAGGGATGAGGTGTTTTTAGAGGATGTAGGTTTGACCGAAAATAATGCGTTAGCTTTATACTTACCTAACACCTACGAAATGTATTGGAATACCTCTGCTGAGGAATTTCGCGACCGAATGAAAAAAGAATACGAACGATTTTGGAATGCGGAGAGAATACAGAAGGCTAAAGCGCTTGGACTTTCCAAAGAAGAGGTGATCTCACTTGCGGCAATAGTACAAAAGGAAACTGCCAAAATTGATGAGCGGCCGAAGGTAGCAGGTGTTTATATGAACAGACTAAAAAAGGGAATGTTGTTACAAGCAGATCCCACGGTTATATTTGCCAAGAAGAAGGCAGAAAATGATTTTGATCAAGTTATAAAAAGAGTACTTTATAAAGATCTTGAATTAGATTCTCCATACAATACTTATAAATATACAGGAGTCCCCCCTGGACCCATTGCCATGCCCGATATTTCTTCAATTGACGGGGTTCTTAACTATGAAAAGCACGATTACATATATTTCGTAGCTGACGTGAGTAATTTTGGATATCACAAATTTGCCAAAACACTTGCTCAGCATAATAGAAATAAGCAGGAGTATGTGCGTTGGGTAAATGCCAACGGAGTTAATCGTTAATAATTCGGATGACTTAAGGGTTAAATCTATCTAAAAATAGTCGTTAAAAGTTGTTAAGGCCCTTAGCTATCACTATGTTTTCTTTTATTTTAGTTTAAGATAAAAGTCGGATAGTTCTAAAGGACGCTCATTGAAATAAAGAGATACAATTTCTTAAAAGCAGTTTTGCAAGTATATTGTTACTAGCACGCTGTATACTTGTAAGAATGGTTTTGCACCGCACGAGGTGGTGCATTTAATTATAATTCTTAAATAAGTAGAACATGCGAAAACGTTTTATGAAATTGTCTGCGCTGCTACTTGTTGCACTTTTTGTGACTTCAGGTTTTTCATCGAGAGATGAAATGCAAAGCAGTTCTATATTTGCAACAGATATTAGTGGGAGCGAGATTATGGTTCCTACCGAATATCATGCAAATATGAATCCCCAGCAAAAGATACCTTTTGTTGGTAAATCTTTCAATGGCTTTCGTAATGACCTGGGCTTTGCAGAAAGCAGCGGGAATTACAAAGCTGTCAATAGATTAGGCTATATTGGTAAATATCAGTTCGGATCATCTGCTCTTAAATGGGTAGGTGTACGAAGTAAATATAATTTTTTGAATAATCCTTTGATGCAGGATAAAGCTTTTGAAGCTTTAGTTGCAAAAAATAAGTTTGTTCTCAGAGATTATATTGAAACGTA
This sequence comes from uncultured Ulvibacter sp., assembly GCA_965367015.1. Taxonomy (GTDB): domain Bacteria; phylum Bacteroidota; class Bacteroidia; order Flavobacteriales; family Flavobacteriaceae; genus CAXBES01. The sequence goes on along the minus strand of CBDUGY010000005.1, from coordinate 43,440 downwards.
TGTCGGTAAGACAATTGGAAATGTTATGATAACAGAATCTGGTCTAATTGCGGCAGCGCATTTGGGAGGTGCTGGAAATGTTATGAAGTTTCTTCGCACTAACGGTGTGGACGTATTTTCGGATGCTAATCGTGTACCTATTACAAAGTACATGAAGCAATTCGCTTATTACGATCTCTCCGCCGTGCCTGCAAATGCCAATGCCATTGTAAATTATAATTAAAAAAAGAATCAGGTTGACAAGCCTGATTCTTTTATATGTAATAATATGAAAAATACGCTAAAATTAATCGATTTATTTGTTCATAACTATGTGAATAAACTCTCCGAAAACCTTCAATTTACACCTTATTTTCTTCTTACTTTAGTCTAATATTTTGTAGGAAAATGTAATTATCGATGAAATACTTGTAACATTAACATTTATTAACAGTCTATAAATCAGATTTGTGCAAAAAGCCGTATCTTTGCGGGCTGAAATGATAAGTGTGAATTTTCCCACTTTAAATTTTAATAAATGAAGAAAAATCTTTTACAAGCAACAATTATACTCTTGGTAACTATAATGGTATCCATGAGTTTCTCTTTTAAGAAGGTTGATTTATCTAATTATAAGACTGATGGTTTGGAGCTTACTTATTATGTTCCTAATCAGGATGAAGTTATTTCGTTATTCGAAACAACGCCGCCGGTTCAATATCAGCTCTTCCTTGGTAAAACGTATGTTGGTTTTAAAGAAGCTTTAGGGTTTAAAGAATCCCGAGGTGACTACAAGATTACCAATCAATTTGGTTACATGGGAAAATATCAATTCGCTAAGTCAACGCTTAGTATGATTGGTATAAAAAACTCAAGCACTTTTTTGGAAGACAGTCAGCTGCAGGAAAAAGCTTTTACAGCCTATACTTCAAGAAATAAGTGGATCTTACGTAAGGATATTAAAAGATTCTCTGGCAGATATGTGGGAGGTGTCAAAGTAACCGAATCTGGGATACTGGCAGCTGCTCATTTAGCGGGTGCGGGGAATGTAAAAAAATTCTTAAGAAGTGGAGGAGTAGAGGGCTTTGAAGATGCCAATGGAACGTCAATACGATATTACCTTAGAAAGTTTTCAGGATATGATACTTCTCATATTGTGCCGAACAAAAAGGCTAAGGTGCTTTAAAATATTATTATTTTTGAATTATAAACAGAGTGGGTCTTTTATTGAGATCCACTTTTGTTTTTTTCCAAATTTCTACAGGAGCGGTTTTGATATATTCGGTCGATAAAGTAATATCACAGGCCACACAGATTCTGGTTTGTGGATGTAAAGTAGTCAAAAGGCTCTCAAGCAACTGATTGTTCCGATAAGGAGTTTCTATAAATAATTGCGACTGATTTTCATCACCTGATAGTTTTTCATATTTTTTGATAGCAGTTTTTCGCTCTCCCTTATCAATTGGCAGATACCCGTTAAATGCAAAATTCTGACCATTAAAACCGCTGGCCATCATTGCCAATAAAATTGAAGACGGACCTACCAAAGGAACTACTCTTATTCCTTTAAGGTGTGCCTGGTGTACAACAGCGGCACCGGGATCGGCAATACCCGGGCATCCTGCATCACTAATAACACCCATATCAAACCCTTCTAAACACGGGTCAAGCATCTGTGGAATATCTAAATCATTAGTAAACTTATTGATAAGTTGAAATTTAAGATCGGGTTGTGATTTCTTTGAATCGATGCTCTTAATAAATCTTCGTGCATCCTTTTCATGCTCCACGATATAATGATTTATTTGTTCGACTGCTTTTTTTACCAACAATGGTAAAACCTCTAATGGCGGAGTATCGCCAAGCGTGCAGGGTATTAGATACAGATTTCCTTGGGGCTTCATAAGAATTTATTCGACGACCAATTTCTTAATAAATGTACTTCCGTTTTCAGACATTATTCTAACTAAATAGATTCCGCCAGACAGATTTTCCAGAGATAAAGTTCTTGCTGAGGTTGAAATGTTTTCTACGGAAAGTAACACACTTCCTTTGAGATCAATTATTTTAATTGAATTTATAATATCATTTTCAAGTGAAATCTGCACTTTATCTGAAGCCGGATTGGGTACAATTGATGATTTAGGATTATTGAAATCATTAGTTCCGATAATAGTGGTGTCCACAATTTTAAAAATGCTCCCTCCAATAGACACTACATAAAGTTCTTTATTCACATCTTCACCAAATGCAACCCATGAACCGCCAAATGTGCCGTGTTGTACCAAGGTGCCCGAAGAATCTATGGTTCCTAATAATCCGCTACATACATCCCCAAAAAAGTATAAACCTTGCAATCCGGGTTGATCCGTACCTCTATACACTATGCCTCCGGTCACCGAACAGTTGGGTGTTCCTGTACTGGAAGAGTATTCACCTTCGGGGAACGTAAGGTCGCCCATGGGTGGGCAGTTACTTGTATTAAAAGGCTGTGATCCTTCATAACATCGCCATCCATAGTTAAGCCCGGCTTCTGTTGAAGCAGCTTTATTTATCTCTTCAACATCCCCTTGACCCACGTCACCTATCCAAAGATCTCCGGTTAAGCTGTCGAACGAGAAACGCCATGGATTTCGCAAACCATAGGCCCAGATCTCCTGAGCGTTACTTGGGTCGCCGGCAAAAGGATTTGTAGGAGGAATTGCATAAGGGTTAATACCCGTTACATCAATATCGATTCGTAATAATTTACCAAGTAATAAAGTAGTGTTCTGGGCGCGATTGCCTGGATCGCCACCACTTCCTCCGTCTCCAGAAGCTATATACAGGAAACCATCTGGCCCAAACGCGATGCCGCCACCATTATGATTTGAAAAAGGTTGAGCATAATCAATTATTGGAAATTCTGAGCCGGAAAGCGCTATATCAGGGTCTGCGGGATCAACCGAATACCTTGAAATTTGAGTGTCGCCTCCAAGTTTTGTGTAGTTCACGAAGAAATATCCGTTGGTCGCATAGTCTGGATGAAAGGCCAGACCTAACAATCCTTGTTCACTTCCTCCAGAAACGATGGATGATAGATCCAAAAATGGTGTACTATTAACTGTACCATCGGGCTGAATGATTTTTATAATCCCGCCTTGTTCAACGACGAACAAACGATCGTCGCCTGCATTTTGCAGATCGACAGGATCTGAGAAACCTCCTTTAAAGAATTCTACGTCAATAGTTTGGGCAAAAAGTATACATGAGAATATCATACATACTGCTAAGGGGATACTTCTTTTCATAATTTTTTTTCAAGGATTACTAAAGTAATGAAAATGAAGCAATAATAAAACTTATATTCTAGATGCTATTATTTCACAAGCTTCATCTAGCATTTTATATACATTTTCAAATCCCATTTCACCTCCATAATAGGGGTCGGGTACATCTACATTTTCAGAAGGAAATATTTCTTCTAGAATAAGAGAGACTTTATTTTTTTCTTCCTCAGTTCTTGCCAGAGCTAATACATTCTCCTTGTTGGAATTATCCATCACGAAAATATAATCGAATTCTGAAAAATCTTCTGCCTGAAATTGTCTTCCTCTCTGATTGGTAATGTCGATGCCATATTTCTTTCCAACGGCAATACTTCGTTTATCGGGAAGATCACCAACATGCCAGTGTCCTGTTCCGGCCGAATCAACAAATACCTTATTACTGTCCACTTTAGATTTTAAGATACCTTCAGCTAAGGGTGAACGACAAATATTGCCAAGACAAACCATTAATACTTTAGTTCTCATATAATGAGTGTGTTTTCAGAATAAATTCAAAAAAAAGAAACGCTATAAAGTCAACTTTTTGTTGAGATCTTCTACGTATTTTCTGAATTGCTTATCGGTGCTGGATAAATTGTCAACCGTTTTACAAGCGTGTAAAACCGTAGCGTGATCTCTTTGTCCTATTTGAGAACCAATGGAAGCCAACGAAGCCTTGGTAAACTTCTTTGCAAAGAACATAGCCAGTTGGCGCGCCTGCACAATATGACGTTTACGCGTTTTTGATTGCAACGTATCAACGTCCATTTGAAAGTAGTCACTTACCACTTTTTGGATATAATCGATGGATACTTCACGCTTAGTATGCTTCACATAATTATCGACGATCTTCTTAGCGAGGTCTATTGTGATCTCCCTTTTATTGAATGATGAGTGAGCAATTAAGGAAATAATAGCTCCTTCTAATTCGCGAATATTAGTTTTAATATTGTTGGCTAAAAACTCAACGATATCTTCAGGCATTTCAACTCCGTCTCGATACAGTTTATTTTTAATGATGGCAACGCGGGTATCGTAATCGGGATGATTCAATTCGGCCGAAAGACCCCATTTGAAACGTGATAACAGACGCTGTTCTATATCGATCATATCAACGGGAGCCTTGTCACTGGTTAAAATAACTTGTTTTCCGTTTTGATGAAGGTGATTAAAAATATGGAAGAAAACATCCTGTGTTCCTGCTTTTCCTGAAAGCAATTGGATATCATCAACAATTAATACATCTATAATCTGATAGAAATGGATAAAATCGTTTCTATTATTCTTTTTTACAGATTCGATATATTGTTGAGTGAATTTTTCCGCGGAAATATAAAGAACAGTCTTTTCAGGGTATTTATCTTTAATTTCAACTCCGATGGCATGTCCTAAATGCGTTTTTCCCAGTCCAACTCCTCCGAAAACCAATAGCGGATTGAAAGAAGTACCACCCGGTTTATTAGCAACTGCCAACCCGGCGGATCGAGCCAATCTGTTAGATTCCCCCTCAAGAAAATTTTCAAAATTATAATTTGGATTTAACTGAGATTCGATTTTTACATTTCGAATTCCCGGAATCACGAAAGGATTTTTTAGCTCTGGGCTTTTATTCTTTAATGGAACATCAACTTCTTGGGACTGCACTTGACTTCTGTTTGAACTTGGAATTTTTTCGGTAAAAGGTTGCTTGTTTCCGTAAGTGTTCTCCATCTTAATAATGTAGACCAACTTGGCGGAAGTGCCTAATTCTTTAGTAAGGGAAACTTTTAAAAGTTTCACATAATGCTCTTCGAGCCACTCATAAAAAAACTTACTTGGTACTTGAATACTAAGAGCATTGTCGGTTAACTTAACCGCTTTTATAGGTTCGAACCATGTTTTGTACGCCTGAGAAGTAATGTTATCTTCAATAAAGGACAAACAATTGTTCCAAACCGATTCAGCAGTTTTGCTCATAGTTGAATTTCGAAGTTATTTTTAGTTGATTTTATAGCGATTAAAAAGTAAGAGAAAAGAATATTCTCTAACGTTTTCTTAACACTGCAAATATGTGAACAAATTATTGAAAAAAAAAATAGAAACCCTATTGAATTTGTAGTTTTTTTTTCTCATACTGTATATAATCCGATACTACAAAAAAAGATCCCTTTTTAATCCCAATAATTTTGAAAAAATCAAAAACTTCTCTTAGAGTTAGATATGGTGAAACCGATCAAATGGGGATTGTTTATTACGGAAATTACGCACAATATTTAGAACAAGGAAGGACCGAATGGCTTAGAAACATTGGCTTTTCCTACAAATGGATGGAAGAAAACGGAATACATTTACCCGTTATAAATTTGAATATCGATTATAAGGCTCCTGCCTATTATGATGACGTAATAACGATAACTACAAGCCTAAAGAAAATTCCTACTGCACGAATCGACTTTTACTATGAAATTCATAATCAGATAGGTAAACTTCTCGTCACCGCAAGTACCACTTTGGTATTTGTAAATAGTGTTACAAATAAGCCGAGAAAAGCACCCGATTATCTGTTGGAAAAATTGACTGATTAGTTAAACAAAATTCATCCGTAAAACGTAATTAGAAAATGTAATTTTCAGAAGAAAGAAAAAAGAGTAATAACAAGTAATTTTTCAAACTTCAGATTATCTTGAATTTGGATCGGACTTTCTCAATTCGACACTTCAAATTTTCTTCACCTCAACTTTATAGGTGTTTTCAAATATTTCAAAAATTCTATCAACATCGTTTTTTCTAACTGAAATAATTATTTCGCACGTTAGTTCCATTTTTTGATGCGCAATAATTAAATTCTCTTCTTTAATTATTCGCATTACTGTGTTCATTTCCGGATAGTCAAATCGTAATAAAAAAGTTTCGTCTATTGTTTTTTGAACAATTTTCGAAGCTTCCAATGCCATTTGCGCGGCCGTTTTATAAGCCTGAATTAAACCGCCAACCCCCAATTTTGTCCCACCAAAATAACGAACCACAACTACTAATATGTTGGTAACATCAAAAGATTGTAACTGTCCGTAAATGGGCATGCCAGCACTATTAGAAGGTTCTCCGTCGTCATTGACCCGATAACTGGAATAGTCTTTGCCAAGTTGCCATGCGTAACACCAATGACGCGCATTATAGTGTGACTTTTTTACATTTTCCAGATGTAATTTAACTTCTTCTTCATCGACCACAGGGAAAGCGAGACCAATAAACTTACTCCCCTTTTCTTTAAAAAGTACTTCGGGGCTGGGACGAGTAATTGTTTTATAAGTATCCTTCTCCATTACCAGGTTGATATAGCAACTAAAAAGATACTAACAATCGCTAGCAGGATACCTATCCAATTTTTCATTAGTAGTTTCTCATTGAATAATAATATACCAACGAGTGTAGAAAGCATCACGATCGCAACATTGTTTACAGTGAAGATACCCGAACTATCCAAAATATCGCTGCGGAGTGCTTGTACTAAGAAATATATTGAAAAGTAATTGGGAATCCCCAATGCTATCCCACCTATAATATTTTTAAACTCGAATTTAAACGTTCCATGAACTGCTTGCCCAATGAGCGTAAGCATACCAATAATAGCCGCTGAGGCAAATATGGTTGATGAAAATAAAGGCACGTCGTTGCTGGCTACAAAAGAGTCTTCCAAATACTTGATACTGGTGTCTATAATTCCACTACCTAAAAAAACCAAAACAGGAAGAATCAGGTTTATTCTCTTGATGGCTAGTCCGTCCTTCGATTTTATGGAAGCAAGATAAACGGCAATTAATGCTAAGATAATTCCCAGTAATTTCAGCCATCCTAAACTCTCGTTATAATAGAGTAGGCCAAAAACGATTGGAATTACAACGCTCATTTTTGTAGCTACAGAAACAACCGATAATCCGCTGCGCTGGGTAGTACGCGCCATCAAATTAAAAACAATTATAAATAGAGCTCCTAATCCAAGAGTATAATAAAACCAAGAAAACTCTGGAATTTGCGAAATTGTGACCGGTTCGCTATACGCAATTAACCCGCAAACACATGCTACGATGTAATTTACTACAATAGCATGGAGTGTATTTATCTTGAATCGGCTGAATAGCTTAAAAACCACAAAAATAAGGGTAGAAGCGAGAATGCTTAGAACAAGTGCGATCAATGGTTTTTATTTATAAAGGATAGTAATTGATTATTCGTAATTTTCATTTCAGAATCTTTCCGATTAGAGATTCTTGGTGCTTTTAATCCGCTTCCAAAGGTAATATTTCCAACATAAACGGAAGCTTCATCCCAAAGCTGAGCATCGACAAATGTCTGAATTGTTTTCGCACCGCCTTCAATAATGACCGATTGTATATTATTGACATAAAGTATATCACATATTTGCTGTGCCATATTTTCTGAAAAATTTGCTTTTGCGTAACTAATGTTTGCACTTTTACCTTTAGTTTTTTCAGAAATAACTAAAATTTCTGCTTCATCATTGAAAACGGAAGCTATTTTTCGAATTGACAAATCCCTGTCTAGAATAATTCTTATAGGTGAATTACCAGACCAATCACGTGTTGTCAAGCTGGGATCGTCATCTAATACTGTTCTTGTTCCCACTAAAATGGCGTGCTCTATCGCGCGCTGTTTATGAACCAATTGCCGGGATAACTCGTTAGTAATCCACACAGGTTCTGGTTCTTCACTTCTTTTGGCCTTATCCGGAGCTATGAATCCATCGGAAGTTTCCGCCCATTTCAAAATTATATAAGGTCTTTTCTTAGTATGAAATGTAAAAAAGCGTTTATTTAAATTATCACATTCAGCTGCCAAGATGCCCACCACAACGTCGCATCCTGCTTCCATAAGTCTTTTTACACCTCTACCGGCTACAGTTGGATTTGGATCTAGACTGCCTATCACTACTTTCTTAATACCGGAATCAATGATAAGATCGGCACACGGAGGCGTCTTGCCAAAATGGCTACAAGGTTCTAGGCTCACATAAATTGTGGCATCGCTTAGCAGACTTTTATTTTTAACACTGTTTATTGCGTTAACTTCAGCGTGGGGTAGTCCCGAGCGATAATGCCATCCTTCCCCAATTATTGTGTTTTTATGCACAATTACACTTCCCACCAACGGATTGGGATAGGTAGTCCCAAGTCCGTTTTTCGCAAGTTGTATACACCGCGACATAAATTTTTCTGCTATCTTCACAGCGTAAAAATACAATGAATTGATTAGATGAACACAGCTATCATTCGCCCTATTGAAAAAAAAGATAATCCGCAAGTCGCAGCTCTTATCAGATCGGTGTTAGTCGATTTTGGAGTTCCAAAAATTGGTACGGCATACGCCGATGTTGCTTTAGACAAAATGTTCGAAACTTACCAAAAATCGAGAGCTGCCTATTTCGTGGTAGAAGAAAACGGAAAAGTTATAGGAGGTGCGGGAATTGCGCAATTAGATAATTATGAAGGAAATGTCTGTGAGCTTCAGAAAATGTACTACTTACCACAGGCACGAGGAAAAGGAATAGGTGCTAAAATGCTCAAAATTTGCCTTGACAAGGCAACAGATTTTGGTTTTAAGCAATGTTATCTCGAAACCATGCCCTACATGGAAGCAGCCCAAAAGCTTTACCTTAGCTTCGGTTTTAGACATATAGACGGTGCTTTAGGAGATACAGGGCATTATTCTTGTCCGGTGCATATGATTAAGGATTTAGACCCCAAATCGATTTGAAACATTAGTCAGTAAAATAAGCAAACCGCAAATCCAATTCAGCTTGAAAATTAAGGAGTTAAGATCATATTTTACACAGGAACTTATAAATTTCTATCCTTCAGAAGAGGTAGGCTCTTTTTTTACAATCCTTTCCCGGGAATACCTTTCGATGACCAGACTTGATATAAGTTTAAACCTGGAAACTAAAGTTTCCGAAGAGAATAAAGCGAAATTTCTGGAAGCACTTCACAGGTTAACGCAATTTGAACCCATACAGTATATTATAGGTAGCACAGAATTTTACGGACTCTCACTTAAAGTTAACAATCATACCCTAATCCCAAGACCTGAAACAGAAGCGCTGGTACACTGGATTCTTGAAGATTTAAAGGAAATGAATTTGTCATCCTCTTATAATATTCTAGATATTGGAACAGGTTCGGGTTGCATTGCGATAGCCTTGGCGACGAAGCTTCAGAAGATAAAGGTTTCGGCTATCGATATTTCAGAAAGGGCGTTAAAAGTCGCAAAACTGAACGCTATTAATAATAACGTAGCTATAGAATTTGAGCAAAAGAATATTCTAAATACTGAAAGTCTTTCAGAAGAATATAATGTTATAGTTTCCAACCCACCATATGTTCGGGAGTCGGAAAAGCGTAAAATGAATGCCAATGTTTTAAACCATGAACCTGCAACGGCATTATATGTTTCAGACGAGAACCCTTTGGTGTTTTATACCAAGATTGCCCAAATCGCAAGTACACATTTAAAAAATAACGGATCTCTGTACTTCGAAATTAATGAGTATCTTAGTAAAGATGTTGTTAATATGCTGAAAAGTGAAGGGTTTTCTGAGGTTGAAATACGGAAGGATCTCTTCGGAAAAGAACGAATGATAAAAGCTAAATTACATGCGTAACTTAAAAAATATTTGTGTTTTCTGCGGAAGTAGTGATGGCAATGATCTGAAAATTACCGAAGCTGCCGAACAACTCGGTAAAATTTTCGTTGAACGAGATATTACATTAGTCTATGGTGCTGCTAAAATAGGGGTAATGGGTACCATTGCCAAAACTATGCTCGATAGTAAAGGAAGTGTAATTGGGATAATTCCGCAATTTCTAAAAAAGAAGGAAGTTGTTCATTTGGGCCTTACACAGCTTATAACCACAAAAAACATGCATGAGCGTAAACTAGAAATGCAGGAGATGAGCGATGGTTTTATAGCGATGCCCGGAGGCTTTGGTACTTTAGAAGAACTTTTTGAAATCATTACCTGGCTACAGTTAGGACTGCACGATAAACCCATTGGATTATTAAATATTAACGGTTTTTATGATGATTTGCTAAGGCTTATGGAAAATATGGTTAAGACCGGGTTTGTTTCAATGGATAACTACGAAATGCTATTGGTCGATGCTGAAATTGAAAATCTACTAAATAAAATGAATTCCTTTAAAGCACCAAAAATCCCAAAGTGGTTGAGTTCTGAAAGAGCTTAGCCTTAAATTGTACTAAATTCCCACATCGCTTTAAATACTCCAGCCCAATTATATAGCAGTATATAGACCTTCACATTTTTTGGATGCTTCGTAATTTAATTTTGACCGTCCCTATTTATAGTAAATCAAATTGTTAAAAAAATCTTAAAAAATGGGGGTTTTTCCTGTGTTTTTAAGCTGTGTTATTTTGTAAATTGAGTGCTTATTAACAATCTAACTCTTAGTATAATGAAAACAAAACAATTACTAATTACTTTTTTATTGTCCGTTTTAGTATTTACGGTACAAGCACAAGAAAACAACGAAGCTAAGGCCACCTACGCAGGTAAGGTTTCTTCAGTTGAGTACGTAACATCCCTATTATCAAGGCCTGGCGATCTGGTAGCACCCGATGATACACCCAGAGAAGCTAAAGACAAAAGATCTATTGCCAATCAAATTATGATGGGACAAGATCCTCAAACTGAGGATGATTATTTTGTATTAAACAGACACGAAATGGAACAAAGTATAAACAGAGCACCGGCTAGTCTGGTCTTTAATACTTATTCCTCTAATTCGCAACCAACTGATCCCTCGTTAGCAATTGGTCCGAATCATGTATTCGTGGTTTATAACACAGGATTCATGATTTATGATAAAACGGGGAACCAACTTTTGGGGCAAACCGCGCCAAATCCCGCAATATTTCCTGCCGGGGGATGTTGCGATTTAACTGTTTCCTACGATAATGCTGCAAATCGCTGGGTGGCAACTTTTTTAAGTATTGGTGCCGGTGCTCAAATAGCAGTGTCAGATGGTCCTGATCCCCTTACTGCGGGATGGTATGTGTATACAATTTCTGCTATTCAGGATTATCAAAAATTGTCGGTTTGGAGTGACGGTTACTATATAACTGAAAACACTTCAGGCTCTAACAAGGTTTGGGCCTTGGAAAGAAGCGCAATGTTAACCGGCGATTCGAATGCACAAATATTAGGTTTCAATCTCCCCGGACTTGTAACCAGTGGATTTTTTAGTCCGCAAGTTTTAAATGTAACTGATGCAAACCTGCCTGCTGCAGGTGGAGCGACAGTTGTTTATATGCAAGATAATGCGTGGAGTGGTGTATCGACAGACCATATTAAACTTTGGACAATTGATGTAGATTGGAACAACACCTCCAACTCATCGATATCAGCGGCGCAACAAATAAACACTACACCTTTTATAAGTGTTTTTGACAATGGCAGTTTTTCTAATTTATCACAACCGGGAGGAGGCTCAACGATTGATGCACTTCAGGCGACAATTATGAATCAGGCACAGTTCAGAAAATATGGATCCCACAATTCGGCAGTATTCAACTTTGTTGTTGATACCGACGCAAGCAATGGTGAATTGGCTGGAATCCGTTGGTTCGAATTTAGACAAAGTGGCGATAACCAACCGTGGTCTCTATATCAGGAAGGAACGTATACCGCACCCGATGGCAGACATGCGTGGAACGCGAGTTTAGCAATGGACGGCCAAGGGAATATAGGGATGGGATATACTTCTATGTCGGGTCCTTCAACGCCATCGACGGTTAGGGTAAGTTCATATTTTACTGGTAGACTGAGTTCAGATCCGTTAGGCGTTATGACCGCTGCGGAAGGACTTATCGCAAATGGAAATGGTAATATTTCCGGAACCCGATATGGTGATTACGCTAAAATAGACGTTGATCCAACCGATGATTCTTCATTTTGGTTTATTACCGAATATTATAGTAGCGGAAGAAAAGGTGTGGTCGGAAAATTCCAGGTTCAAGCAGGTCCGCCAGATACCGAAGCTCCGACAAATCCAAGTAATTTGGTTGCGAGTAATATTACGTCAAGTGGAGCAACACTAAATTGGACTGCTTCAACAGACAATGTTGGAGTTGCCCGTTATAATATCTCTATTGATGGTAGTCTTGTTGGAACTTCAACATCTACTACATTCGATGTTACCGGGCTTACGCCAGAAACAAACTATTCGGCCTCCGTTAATGCTGAAGATGCGGCCGGTAATGTTTCGGGTGACGCAACTACTTCTTTTACTACAATTGCAGGAAGTACCGGAGGAAATTACTGTGATTCCGCGAGTACCAATACAAACGATGAATATATTAGCAGAGTCCAGTTAAATACCATAGACAATAGTTCCGGGGCACAATTTTATTCAGATTTTACGGGAATTTCTACAAATTTAACAGAGGGTGATGGATATACGATTACGGTAACCCCTACCTGGACAGGTACGATTTATTCAGAAGGTTATGCCGTGTGGATAGATTACAATAACGACGAAGATTTCGACGATTCAGGAGAATTAGTTTGGTCTAAAGCACCATCAACAAATACTCCAAATAGTGGTTCATTTACAGTTCCTAACGGAACTTCGGGAACTTCCGTCCGAATGCGGGTTTCTATGAAATATAATGGAATTCCAACTTCTTGTGAGACGTTCACTTATGGGGAAGTGGAAGATTATACGGTAAATCTTGAGGCATCAACAGGAGGTGACACACAAGCACCAACTGCTCCGACAAATTTAACCGCTTCGAATGTTACTGATTCTACTGCAGATCTTTCATGGAATGCTTCAACAGACAATGTTGGTGTGACAGGTTATGAAGTTTTCGAAGGCGGAATCAGCATTGGTACTGTTGCAGGAACTTCTGCCGGTATTACAGGTTTACTGCCTAATTCATCCTATTCATTTACGGTTCGTGCGTTTGATGCCGCTGGAAATAATTCAGGTTTTAGTAATACTGAAAATGTAACAACCACAGGAACAGGAGGCGGTCCCGGCGTGATTGCAGGTTATTATTTTGAAACCGGTTTACAAGGCTGGATTGATGGTGGAAGTGATTGTGCCCGTGTGAATTCACCGGCGCGTTCATATGAAGGAGATTATTCAATTAGATTACGAGATAATAGTAATTCCTCTAATGCACGCTCACCAATTCTTGATCTAACAGGTAATACGCAGATTTCGATCGAATTCCATACATATGCCAGAAGCATGGAAGTTGGAGAAGATTTCTTTGTTGAATTTTACAACGGATCGTCTTATCAAGTAATCGGACAGTATGTAAGAGGAACCGATTTTAACAATAATTCTTTCTTTACCGATACGATTGTTTTAGATGCCGGTACCTATAACTTTAATGCAAACAACCGTTTCCGTTTTAGAAATGATGCCAGCACTAATAATGATCAGATCTACTTTGATCAGGTTATTATTTCCGGAGATAATGTGAGAACACCAGCACCTACTGTTATCGACAATGGTTCAGCAATAAGATCATTCACAGAATTTTCGAAGGATAATATCAAACTCTATCCAAATCCTGCGAATACCGTCTTAAACATTGAGATACTTGATGGAAATTATGATGAGATTACAATTTTCTCAACCACAGGTAAAATTGTGCATGTGGGCTCAACGGACGTTAATCAGCAAGCTGTAGACGTAACTCGTTTTGCTGCCGGGATGTACTTCGTTCGATTTGTATCGAATGGTAAAGCAGTTACAAAACGCTTTATTAAAGAGTAAGTATAACTTATTTTTAAAAGTAAAGACCGTACGTCACATGATGTACGGTCTTTTTTTATATCACTTTGCCTTGATAAAGCATCTTAATAAGACGCGCAATTTTTGTTTATAAAGTGTTTTCTGAAACGATGCAGTTTAATAGAATGAATTTTATATTTGTTTTATGACCACGGAAGAAAAAATCAATCAACTTCGCAACGAACTTCGCGAACATAATTATAACTATTATATTAAGGATAATCCTACTATATCCGATTTTGAGTTTGACATAAAATTAAAAGAATTACAGGCCCTTGAAGCAGAAAATCCACAATTTTACGATGCCGACTCTCCAACTCTTAGAGTAGGAGGAACAATTACGAAAAATTTTGAAACCGTAACGCATACCTATCGAATGTATTCTTTAGATAATTCTTATTCAAAAGAAGACTTAGAGGATTGGGAAAAGCGAATTATGAAACAGGTAGATGGGGTGGTAGAATTTACATGCGAACTTAAATACGATGGCGCCTCCATGAGTCTTACTTATGAAAATGGTAGTTTAATTCGCGCGGTGACTCGAGGTGATGGATTTCAAGGTGACGATGTAACTACTAACATAAAAACCATAAAGTCTGTGCCTTTAAAATTGAAAGGAGACTATCCTCCACTTTTCGAAATAAGGGGTGAGATCGTTTTGCCTTTCGAAGGTTTTATCGCTATGAATGAGGAGCGTGTCGAAGCTGGAGAAGAACCTTATCGAAACCCTCGTAATACTGCCTCCGGTAGTTTGAAATTGCAGGATAGTAGTGAAGTGGCCAGAAGACCATTAGAATGCTTGTTATATAGTCTAAAAGGAGAACGCCTGCCTATTAAAACTCAGTTTGAAAGTCTGGAAAAAGCGAGACAATGGGGTTTCAAAGTACCTGAAGTTGCAAAACTGGCCAAGAGTATCGATGAGGTGCATGATTTTATTAATTATTGGGATACCCATCGCCATGAATTACCATATGAAACGGATGGTGTTGTTGTTAAAGTGAACAATCTTCAGCAACAAGAGGAACTGGGATATACGGCCAAGGCTCCACGCTGGGCAATGGCATATAAATTTAAAGCCGAACAGGTTTCAACAATTCTTAATGAAATAACGTATCAGGTGGGTCGAACTGGCGCAATTACACCTGTTGCAAACTTGAAACCTGTGCAACTCGCAGGGACCATTGTAAAAAGAGCTTCACTTCATAACGCAGATCAAATTGAGAAACTCGATATTCGAGAGGGCGACACCGTTTTCGTTGAAAAGGGAGGAGAGATCATTCCTAAAATAATTGGTGTTGATTTCGAAAAGAGAGATAGTGATTCGAAACCTACCGAATATATTAATGCTTGCCCTGAATGTGAAACACCTCTTATACGGAATGAGGGAGAAGCGCAGCACTATTGTCCGAATGCCGATGGGTGTCCGCCGCAAATTATTGGCAGGATTCAACATTTTATTTCTCGTAAAGCGATGGATATAGAAGGGCTTGGGGGAGAGACAGTTGCGCTGTTGGTGAGCAACGGACTAATAACCAACTATACCGATCTTTATCAATTAACGGCTGAGCAGATTATTCCGCTAGAGCGAATGGCTGAAAAAAGTGCCGAAAATTTGGTTGCTGGCGTTGAGGCCTCTAAACAAATACCTTTCGAAAGAGTTTTATTCGGTTTAGGCATTCGCTACGTGGGTGAGACAGTGGCAAAAAAGTTAGCTAAACATTATAAAACTATTGATGCGCTTGCGGTAGCTTCTGCTGAAGATTTGGTTTCAGTCGATGAAATAGGTGAACGTATTGCTGAAAGTGTGGTAAATTTTTTCTCTTCCGAAGAAAATAGAAAAATTATTGAAAGATTGAAATTGTATGGAGTGCAATTAGCCATTTCTGCTGAAAAACTGGCAAATCAGACCGATACTTTACAAGGAAATACATTTGTAGTTTCGGGAGTTTTTCAAAAAGTTTCGAGAAATGAATTGAAAAAACTAATCGAAGACAACGGTGGCAAAGTTTCCGGTTCAATCTCGAGTAAAACAGCATACGTGGTCGCAGGAGACAATATGGGTCCGAGTAAAA
Source organism: uncultured Ulvibacter sp. (assembly GCA_965367015.1). GTDB lineage: Bacteria > Bacteroidota > Bacteroidia > Flavobacteriales > Flavobacteriaceae > CAXBES01. The sequence continues at coordinate 27,261 of CBDUGY010000005.1, read as the reverse complement.
GAACCAAAGCTGAAGAATTAGGGGTGCCTATAATTACCGAGGATGATTTTTTAGAAATGATAGCCTAAGTAATCGAAAAAAATGATCTAAAAACGTACTTTTGTACAGAGCGACAGCGGGGTATTATGTTTAAAAAATTAAAGCAAAGATCACTACAGAAATTAACCGACAAGAATCTGAAAAAGAGAGATCTTTCTCAATTAAATGCACCGTTAAAGAAGTTGGGTTTCTTAGTAGAAGAAGCTCAGTTTCAGGACTTAGAAGTTTTATATGATTTCTCTAGCGCTTTAGGGATACAACGTAAGGATGTTAAGGTCTTTACTTTTATGGAAGTAAAGAAAAAGACACCTTCATTGCGGCAAAATCAAGTAAATAATAAGGATTTTACCTGGAGAGGAGAAATTCATAACCAAAATGCGCAAGAGTTTCTGGACGTACCTTTCGATGTTTTGATAGGTTATTACAAAGGGAAAAATGAATTCTTGGACCTGATGATTTCCCAGAGTAAGGCAAAGTTTAAAGTTGGGGTTTCCGATTCGGATGAACGACTTTACGATATGATCATCGCCATTGATATTAAAAATACAGAGGCGTTTAAGATGGAACTGAAGAAATATCTTCAGGTGTTGAACAAAATTTAAGATAATAAAAACATGCCCTACTAGGAGGGCTTTAGCTATGAAACAATTGATTGGAACCGGAGTTGCATTGATTACACCCTTCAATAAGGATTTTTCTATTGATTTTGATGGATTGGAAAAAGTAGTGAATCATTCTATAAACAATGGAATAGATTATCTGGTGGTTCTTGGTACTACTGCTGAGAGTGCAACACTCACCGAAACAGAAAAACAACAAGTGATCGATACGGTAATTGCTACGAATAATGGGAAATTGCCCTTAGTTTTAGGAATAGGCGGTAATAATACGCAGGCAGTAATTGACGAAATGAAAACACGTGACTTGTCCCAATTTACTGCGATTCTTTCAGTTTCTCCCTATTATAATAAACCAACGCAGGAAGGGATTTATCAGCATTTTGCAGCAATTGCACGTGTTGCGACTAAACCGATTATTTTATACAACGTTCCCGGAAGGACAGCTTCAAATGTGTTGCCAGAAACTGTGATAAGATTAGCTGCAGATTTTAATTCCATTGTAGCGGTGAAAGAAGCCGCGGGAGACATCGTGCAAACGATGAGATTGATTTCAGGTTGCCCAAAAGATTTCCGAGTTATTTCGGGGGATGATATGATCACTTTGCCTTCAGTTCTGGCCGGTGGAGCCGGAGTTATTTCAGTTATTGGACAAGCATTTCCGAAGGAATTTTCAGATATGGTCCGTCTTGGATTGCAGGGAAAAGTTGCCGAATCATATAAACTTCATTATAAAATAGCACCTTCAATTGATTATATATTTGCTGAGGGAAATCCTGCGGGAATCAAAGCGGTGTTCCATAAAATGGGCATCTGTGGCGATACAGTTCGTTTGCCATTGGTGGGTGTAAGTGATGTGTTAAGAGCTAAGATAGACACCTTCGTTGATCAATTTTAACGACAAAAAAGTCTATTCACGTTAAATTTTTCAAAATCGTAGTAGTGGCGAGTATTTGATGCAATATTTTAGCACCTAATTAAGTTTTTATAATCACGTAGAATTCACTACTTTTGCACGATGTTTTTTAGCACTATGAAAGGACCCTTTTTATTACTTCTTTGCGCAGTATTACTTTTAAGCTCTTGTAGCGAATATCAAAAGGCTTTACGCTCTGATGATGTAGGAAGAAAATATACGGCAGCAGATTCTTTGTACAAAATCGGAAAGTACAGAAAAGCGTTGAAATTATTTGAACAAATAGTTCCTTCGTATCGAGGAAAACCGCAGGCTGAAAGAATTATGTTTATGTATGCCAATACTTTTTATAATCTTGAAGATTATGTATTGGTGGGATATCAATTCGAACGTTTTGAAACCTCTTACCCTAAAAGTGATAGCGTTGAAATAGCTGCATATCGTTCTGCCAAAAGTTACTATCAACTTTCGCCGCGTTACTCATTAGATCAAAAAGACACTTATAAAGGTTTAGAGAAATTACAGGACTATATCAATAAGTATCCAAACACAGAGTATCGTGATGAAGCGAATGCGCTTGTTAAGGAACTTAGAGAGAAATTAGAAAAGAAGGATTTTGAAATTGCAAACCAATTATTGCGTATAAGTGATTATAAACCGGCAATAGCTGCATTTGAGAATTTTATTTCAGACCATCCGGGTTCTATTTATAGAGCGGATGCGTTTTTTAAGCGATTTGAAGCAGCCTATGAATTGGCAATTAATAGTATCCCAACTCTGGTACAACAACGTTTGGTAAAAGCTAAAGAATATTACCAAAGTTTTCAAAAATATTATAAAGACACAGAATTAGACATGCAGGCTCAAAAAATAATTGAGGATATTGATGCACGTTTAGCTGTAATTGAAACAACACCTTAACTCAGTGATTATGACAGATATCAAAAATTCGGAAGCACCTATCAACACTACTACAATCGATAAGAATTTGATTGATGCGCCAACCGACAATATTTATGAAGCGATTTCAATCATTGCAAAGAGAGCAAATCAGATTAATGGTGACATCAAGAAAGAACTTCTTGAAAAACTTGATGAGTTTGCCACTTACAATGATAGTCTAGAAGAGATTTTCGAAAACAAAGAACAGATTGAGGTTTCTAAGTTTTATGAAAAATTACCGAAACCACACGCTCTCGCAGTACAAGAATGGCTCGAAAATAAAATTTACTATCGCAATACTAAGGACGAAGAACTAGATAGCTAAAAAATGTCTGTACTAAGCGGTAAAAATATAGTGCTGGGCGTAACTGCCGGTATTGCCGCTTATAAGTCGGCTTTTTTGGTCCGACTCTTAGTTAAAAGCGGGGCGAATGTGAAGGTTGTGATGACACCAACAGCCAAAGATTTTGTTACTCCCTTAACCTTATCTACGCTATCTAAAAACGAAGTATACTCTTCATTTACCAACGAAGAAGATGAAAATGCCCAATGGAATAACCATGTAGAGTTAGGCCTTTGGGCCGATTTATTTTTGATAGCTCCTGCCACTGCGAATACGCTCTCTAAAATGGCAAACGGGATTTGCGATAACTTGCTTTTAGCGGTTTATTTATCTGCAAAATGCCCCGTGTATTACGCTCCGGCAATGGATTTAGATATGTATAAACATCCAAGTACGGTCGAAACTTTCAAAAAATTAGATAGCTTCGGAAACATCCAGATTCCTGCGGGACACGGTGAACTTGCCAGTGGCTTAGTGGGACAAGGACGAATGGCAGAACCTGAAGAGATCGTTGCTTTTATTGAAGCCGATATTCTAAAAAGTCTACCGCTGCGCGGAAAAAAAATACTTATAACCGCAGGCCCTACCTTCGAAGCAATAGATCCTGTACGTTTTATAGGCAATCATTCCAGTGGTAAGATGGGCTTCGCGATAGCTGAAGTTTCGGCATCACTTGGAGCTGAGGTAGTTTTAGTTTCCGGTCCGGTAAGTTTGCAAACTAACAATAGTGCTATCAAATTGGTTTCTGTCACTTCCGCAGAAGACATGTATGAAGCAGTTCATAACGAATTCAAAAATTGTGATGTTGCGATATTAAGTGCTGCTGTTGCCGATTATCGCCCAAAGCAAGCTGCTTCTGAAAAGATAAAAAAGAAGGAGGGTTCATTAAAGCTCGAACTCGAAAAAACGAAGGATATATTAGCTTCCTTAGGAGAAATAAAGGGTGATAAAATCTTAGTGGGATTTGCATTGGAGACTCAAAATGAGTTGGAAAATGCGAAAACAAAACTCAAAAAAAAGAATTTAGACTTAATTGTATTAAATTCGCTTAGAGACAAAGGTGCAGGCTTTAAAAAGGATACCAATAAAGTTACTTTGATTACCAAAGACAATAAAGTGATTCCTTTTCCAGTTAAGACCAAGAAGGAAGTTGCAAAAGATATTTTAGAACATATTATAGAACAGATCCATGCGTAGAATTTTATTTTTTATATCATTTATAATTTTAGGAACATCCCTCCATGCACAGGAGCTTAATGCATCGGTCACTTTAGATGCTGAACAAACCGGACAGAATAATCTGCAGGTATTTAGAACATTAGAGCAGCAGCTTACTGAGTTTATTAATAATACGAATTGGACGGATAAAGTATATAAGAATCAGGAACGTATTGATTGTAATTTTACACTCATCATTTCCGATTACGACGGGACTTCTTTTTCGGGATCACTTCAAGTACAAGCATCTAGACCCGTATATGGATCAACGTATGACAGTCCGATTTATAATTACAACGACAGGCAAGTATCATTTAGCTATAAAGAATTTGAACCTTTAGATTTTAATTTAAATAATTTCAGTTCTAATTTAATCTCTATTGTTGCGTATCATGTTTACACGGTGATAGGCTTAGATGCCGATTCGTTCGAATTTAATGGCGGAGAGCCGTACTTCGAGATTGCTAAACAAATAGTGAATACGGCGGCATCGAGTAACTTCGTTGGCTGGAAAGCAACCGATGGAACACAATCTCGATATCGCTATAACGATGCATTACTTTCCAGTGTTTATGCCGAATTCCACGAGGGAATGTATCAATATCACAGATTGGGATTAGATACTATGATTCTCGATCAGAAAGAAGCAAAAGCTACTATTATTAAATCTATTGAAACGCTAAAAAGCATTAATGATCGTCGCCCAAACTCGTATCTGCTTCGAACTTTCTTCGATGCGAAAAGTGATGAAATTCAAACAATTTTTAGTGGCGGGCCACAGGTAAATATCGCTTCACTTATTGAGAATTTAAATAGAATGGCTCCAACCAAACGAAGCAATTGGAGTAAAATAAAATTATAGTCCGTTTTTTTTCTTGTAATTATTGTAAATCTCCTTTACTTTAGGAGGAGATAAAACCTGTCTTCTTGATAACAAACCTCTCCATAAAAAACTATGCACTCATTGAAGATATTCGTGTGAGTATGAATGACGGCTTAACCATCATTACTGGTGAAACCGGAGCCGGAAAATCTATATTATTAGGTGCTTTATCCTTGCTGCTCGGTAAGCGAGCTGATCTTAGCAGCGTCAAAGAGGCATCAAAAAAATGCATAATCGAGGGAGAATTTGCCTTGGCTGGTTACGAGCTATCCTCAGTATTTGATAAAAATGACCTTGATTATGATGCACACACCATCATAAGACGGGAGATCTTACCCAGCGGAAAATCTCGCGCTTTTGTGAATGATAGTCCGGTGTCTCTGGCGCAACTTCAGAAATTGGGGTTGCATTTGGTCGATATACACAGTCAGAATGAGAACTTATCACTCTCATCTGAAAACTTTCAGATGGAAGTCATAGATGCCTTGGCCGGCAATAGCGGTATATTACACAATTATAAAGAGCATTTAAACGAGTTTAAAAGAATTACCGAATCTCTTTCAGAATTAAAAAGCAGCAAGGAAAATGCTTCTAAAGAATTAGATTATCATACTTTTTTGCATAGCGAATTGGTGGAAGCTAATTTGAGTAAAATGAATCAGGAAGAGCTTGAAGAAAGTTTTGAAACTCTGAATAATAGTGAAGAAATTCAGGAAATACTAGGGACAGTTTCTAAACTATTTTCTGAAGAGCAGATAGGTACATTAGAGACGGTAAAGGAGGCACGCAATGCTTTAGGAAAGCTGCGAAAGTTTTCGAGTGTCTTTGAGGATCTTTGGACTCGCCTAAACAGTGTGATTATTGAAATGGAGGATATAGCTGAAGAAATTGAAGTAGCTTCAGCGAATGTTGAATCGGATCCGGAAAAACTTTTCGCGGTAAATGCATCACTGCAGAGTTTGTATAAATTACAACAGAAACACAGTGTTGCCAGCGTTTCAGAATTACTTAAAATACAAGACGATCTAAATGATAAGATAAATAATACTCTGGACCTGGATGATAAAATCGTTAGAGTTCAGGAAGAGCGGGATGTTCTTCAGAAAAAAACGTTTGCAATAGGAGAGAAATTGCATGAGAGTAGGGTTAAAGCTATTCCGAAATTAAAAGAATTGTTAGAATCATATTTAAAGGAATTGGGACTGCCGAATGCGAGATTCAAATTCGATTTGGTAGCTTCTGAAAGTTTTAGAAAGAATGGAACTGATTCTTTAGAATTAATGTTCACTGCAAATAAGGGATTGGATTTTGGACCTCTTAAAAAAGTAGCTTCCGGCGGAGAAATGAGTCGAATTATGCTTTCTGTTAAAGCAGTTTTGGCAAAATACAAAAAGCTTCCAAGCTTAATTTTTGATGAGATAGATACCGGGGTTTCGGGAGAGATCGCAAACAAGATGGCAGTTATCATGAGTGAAATGAGTAGATCCATGCACGTTATAAGTATTACACACTTACCACAAATTGCAGCAAAAGGCGAACATCATATAAAAATATATAAGGAAGACATTAACGAAGTAACGGTTACAAGATTGAAAACACTTTTTGGAGATGAACGCATTGTTGAAATTGCACAAATGATAGGGGGAGAAAAAGTTACAGATGCGGCCATAGCTAATGCAAAGGAATTATTGAATTAAATGTATCTTTGTTTTAAAGCTGTATTGTCGCTAACATTGGGCTGCAAAATATGGGCTCAAAATTAACCAAACATTAATCACTAAACGAAAAATATGTCATACAATTTACTCAAAGGAAAGCGGGGAATTATTTTTGGAGCCTTAGATGCAAATTCTATTGCATGGAAGACCGCCGAGCGTGTCCATGAAGAAGGAGGTACATTTGTACTCACCAATGCACCCATTGCGATGCGAATGGGGCAGATTAACGAATTAGCCAAGAAGACAAATTCACAAATAATCCCGGCAGATGCGACTAGTATGGAAGATTTGGAGAATTTGGTAACTCAAGCTGTTGAGATTCTCGGAGGGAAATTAGATTTTGTATTACATTCTATTGGAATGTCAGTAAATGTAAGAAAAGGGAAGCACTATACCGATCAAAACTACGATTGGACCCATAAGGGATGGGATGTTTCCGCGGTATCTTTCCACAAAACAATGAATGTGCTTTATAATAAGGACGCGATGAATGAGTGGGGTAGTATTGTGGCGTTAACCTATATGGCAGCTCAGCGTGTATTTCCGGATTACAATGATATGGCCGATAATAAAGCCTATTTAGAATCTATTGCCAGAAGTTTTGGTTATTTCTTCGGAAAAGAAAAGAAAGTGAGAGTGAATACGATTTCACAATCTCCAACACCCACTACTGCAGGGCAGGGAGTAAAGGGATTTGATGGGTTTATTTCCTATGCTGAAAAAATGTCGCCGCTGGGTAATGCTACTGCTTTAGATTGCGCAAATTACACCATAGCTATGTTTAGCGATTTAACCAAGAGGGTGACTCTTCAAAATTTGTATAACGACGGTGGATTTTCAAATATGGGAGTGAGTAATGAGGTGATTGAAGCCTTTACAGAATAAAGGTTATATAAAATATTAAATAATGAGAGAAACTGCTTCGAATCTACGAAGCAGTTTTTTTATTTGTGTTATTTGTAAATAGTCAAAGTATTAGTCGATGAAATGGAGTAACTCATCGAAAAACCTTTGCTTCCCCATTTTTTTTAGATACATTTAAAACACTATTAACTTATTCTAAACAACCTTACGATTATGAAAAAAATTACATTAGTGCTTTTTCTTCTAATCTTTGGAGTTGGGTTTGGACAACAAACACCATCTACCAAGAACATAGAAGCGCCTGAAAGCACGGCGAAAATTACGAATTCCAGTACTGTGCGAACCAGTATTAATAATTCACCAGAAGCAAGACAAATTGTAGCTACAGCCGAGCAAAGTGCTGCTTATTCACAACAAAGAGCACCATTATACACAATGGCGGTTCCTAGTACACCAGAGATTGAAGCTGAGCTTTTAGCTGCTGCTAATAATAGAATTGTTACTGTACCATCAAATACGCAGTCAAACAACAGATCGGTACTTGCTGATATTATTCCAACTGCTGGAGCGACTGAGACATTTTCACCAGCCGTTGGTGATAATTTCTTTGATCCGGGAGGTCCCGGAGGAGGAAATACTGCAGGGGTCCCCGGTAACTATCCAAATTGCGGATGCGTTACTACAACTACCCTTGACGGTGTTACCGAAATAACTTTTCTTGAGTTTATAGTATTTGCAACCTTCGATTGGTTAAAAATATATGATGGTGCAGATACATCTGGACCTGAATTATTTAATAATGCTTCAGGTGGAGCCAATCAGGGCGATATTCAATTAGCCGATATGATCGCTTCGAATGGTTCACCAGATTTCGTGGGAACATCAGGAAGTTTAACTTTTGAGTTCAATTCCAGCACAGTGGTTGATAGATTGGGTTGGGATGTTGAAATCATTGCCGCTTCAGGTGGAGGCGGAGGAGGAACCGGTTGTAACCAAGATCATCCTGTTTCAGCTACTGCCGGAGGAGGTACCGGATCTTCTGTAGATTCAGATTTTAAATCGGCTGCAGATATTACTGTTGCAGCTGGAGAAGACTTTACTCTTGATACTATAGAAGCTACTTTCCTTACATTCGCACCAACAGATCCACCAACAACTGCAAATGTGGTATACTATGCTGATGCAGGGGGATTACCGGGAGCAATGATAGGAATGGAAACTGTAGTTCCGACGATTATCAGTTCTGGGCCTTGGGCCAATCCGGTTGCCGATCAATATTTAACTTCTTTAGCAGTAACACCATTCACTTTTGCTGGTGATATGGCAATGGACACTAAATATTGGATTGAGGTAAGCATGGGTACTGCAACTAATCAAGCTACTGTATTCTGGGAATATACAGGAGATACTCCTGTTGAAGGAGAACCTTATGCTCAATTCGATGGTACCGCGGGTACTTGGTCGATTGTAGATCCAACTAGGGAAGTGATTTATGACTTTAGTGGTGAATGTGAGCCTATAGTTGGTGGTCCAGTGGTTTGTAATCAGGATCACCCCGTTTCAGCAACTGCCGGAGGAGGAACTGGATCTTCTGTTGATTCAGATTTTAAATCGGCTGCAGATATTACCGTAGCTACAGGTGAAGATTTTACAATAGATACTATTGAAGCTACTTTCCTAACATTCGCACCAACCGATCCTCCTACTACTGCAAACGTAGTATACTATGCTGATGCAGGTGGTTTACCGGGAGCAATGATAGGCATGGAAACTGTGGTTCCCACCATCCTTAGTTCACAACCATGGGCAAATCCAGTTGCAGATCAATATGAGACTTCATTAGCACTTACTCCATTTACTTTTAATGGAGATGCTGCGATGGATACCAAATATTGGATCGAAGTTAGTATGGGAACTGCTACCAATCAAGCTACCGTATTCTGGGAATATACCGGAGATACACCAGTAGAAGGAGAACCTTACGCCCAGTTTGATGGAGTAGCCGGAACTTGGTCTATTGTAGACCCAACCAGAGAAGTTATTTATGACTTTATAGGAGAATGTGCACCAATTATGGTTCCTGTGGATAATGATACGTGTGCGGGTGCAATTCCTGTAATGTGTGGAGATTCATTAACAGGGGAGACGGTTACAAATACCGATACCGGTGGTAACCCTGCTCCAGATGAATGGTATTCGTATACTGGAACCGGAGCAGCCGAATTTGTTACTATATCTCTTTGTGGAGGTGGAACAGATTACGATTCGTTATTAAGAGTGTTTGATGATTGTAATTTAGCGAATGAGATTGCAACCAATGATGATTTTTGTGGACTTCAGTCTGAATTAACATTTACTTCCGATGGTACATCTACTTATTATATTATGGTGGAAGGATTTGGATCTAACTCAGGTAACTTTAGTTTGGATGTTACTTGTGCGATTGTACCACCGGCACCAGCAAATGATCTTTGTGCTGATGCTATTGCTATCTCTTGTGGAGATTCAATCATGGGAACTACAATAGACGCTACTATAGATACTAACGTTGCACCATTGTGTGATACGGGTGTTACTTCACCGGGAGTTTGGTATTTATTTGATGATACTTCAGGTTTAGCGTCTGATGTAACCATTACACTTTGTGGTGGCGGAACTGCGTATGATAGTAAACTTTCAGTATATACCGGAGACTGTGGTGCACCACCATTAACTTGTGTTGTGGGTAACGATGATACCTGTGGACTTCAATCTGAAGTTTCTTTCTCAAGTGACGGGAACACTACTTTCTATGTATTAGTTCATGGATTTGGTGGACAAACAGGTAATTTCTCTTTAGATATTACATGTGATTTAATTCCACCACCAAACGACTTGATATCTAATTCAATTGATATTAATGCGGCTGGATGTCCTTATACAGATACAGACGTAGCAATGCCTGCTGCAACAACTGAATCAGGAAATCCTGCAGGATGTGACCTTAGTGGTGCGAATGGTGTTTGGTATCATTATACAGCAGAGGGTGATGGATTTATCACAGGAACTATAGATTCACCGGCAGGAGCTAGTGCAATCACTTTTTATGATGCTCCTAATACCAGTGCAGCAATTACCGACCTTACTTTAGTTAATTATTTCCAGAACCAATGTGTACCTGGAACATCTGCTACGGTACCGGTTGTTAACGGACAAGTATATTATGCTTTCGTCTTGAACACTGGTGGTATTACTGATATTTCCTTTACTTGTGATGTTGTTCTTGGAGTTGGAGATAATTCTTTAGAAGGATTCTCTTTCTATCCGAATCCAGCAGATAGTTCAATTAACTTCAGTTCAGTTGACAATATCGAGAGTGTTACTTTATATAACATTCTTGGTCAGGTGGTAGTGAGTCGTAAGATCGATGCAACTACTGCTCAGGTCGATGTTGAAAACTTAGCTACTGGAACTTATATTATGAAAGTTTCGGTTAACGGTGAAGTTGGAACTTACAAAGTGATTAAGAAATAGCTTATTTCTTTAAATCTAAAAATCCCGATACATTCGTGTATCGGGATTTTTTATTTTAGGGTGGTTAAACATAAGTTTGAACTAGCTTTTTTGAGTAACTTTGTTTCATGCAATTATCATTTTCTTTTATAATTCCTGTATACAACCGACCACAGGAAATTAAGGAACTTCTGGAGAGTTTTACTGAACTTCTTTTTACCGAAGATTATGAAATCGTAATAATTGAAGATGGCTCTTCTGAAACTTCCGAAGCTATTGTCAATACCTTTAAAGATGCTTTAAATATCGCTTATTATTACAAAGAAAATTCCGGTCCGGGGGCTTCTAGAAATTATGGTATGAAAAAAGCTAAGGGCAATTATTTTATAATTCTTGATTCCGATTGTTTATTACCTCCACATTACTTAAATACCGTTAATCAATTTCTCACTAATAATTTTTACCATTGTTACGGCGGCGCAGATGCCGCACACAGTTCTTTTACCGCATTACAAAAAGCGATTAATTATGTTATGACCTCTTTTTTAACTACTGGGGGCATTAGAGGAAGTGAAAATAGTGTAAGTAATTTTGAACCGAGGAGTTTCAATATGGGCATCTCCAAGCAAGCCTTTGAAAAGACCGGTGGCTTTGCCAAAATTCACCCCGGAGAAGACCCGGATCTATCCCAACGAATACTCAAAGCAGGTTATAAAACTACCTTTATTCCCAACGCCTATGTGTATCATAAAAGAAGGATTTCCTGGAAAAAATTTTACTCTCAGGTACAAAAATTCGGCATGGTTCGGCCAATTTTAAACAAGTGGCATCCCGAAGCCTCGAAGCTTACATTCTGGTTTCCTACCTTATTTGTTTTTTTTACCATTATGTCAATAGTTGGAAGTTTGCTATTTAACTGGATAATTATCATCCCGTTATCGCTTTACATGTTAATGATATTTTTAGATTCTAGCGTTAAGAATAAAAATATGTATATCGGAGCACTTTCTATAGGTGCTTTATTCATACAGTTTTTTGGTTACGGCCTAGCCTTTTTAAAATCAACCTTTTTTGTACGTTTTTTAAACAAAGATCCTGAGAAGCAATTTCCAAAGCTCTTTTTTAAGTAATTTAGAATACAATTCATAACACTATGGCGAAATCATTTAAGAATCCATTTAATAATTCGAAATTAAAAGCTTTCTTTTTCTTTCTCGTACTAGCATTATTCTTTTGGGTACTTACGAAGTTTTCCAGAGAATATACCGCGACTGTAGTCAGCAATATTGCTTATACAAATATTCCAAACAACAGCTTACTGGCAAATGATAATTTGAAAGAGCTTTCGTTCGATCTTACAGAAACCGGTTTTGAATTTTTATTCTACAAATTAAAAATGCCTACAATTTCAATCAATGTGGGTTCTTATTCCGATAATAAGACAAATGAAATTTCTATTTCAGAAAGTGAATTGAAAAAAATAATCAACTCTCAAATAACTGCCAATGCTACGGTTAAGAACTTGTCAGTTTCTAATTTATTGATCAAGCTTGACTCTTTGGCTTCAAAAAAAATAAAAGTGATACCCAGAACCGATATTTCTTACAAGAACGGATACAAGTTAGTTGGTGATATAACTGTTTTTCCCGACTCGATTGTTGTTACAGGCGCTTCAGAATTCATCGCGAAAATAGACTCAATTGAAACAATACTTTTTTCTGAAAAAAAATTAGAGAGTAGTTTAAAAGCTAATGTTGCTTTGCGACCTTTTGAAAATACCGACATTAGGTTAGATCCGAAACTAGTAGAACTCACTATTCAGGTGGACGAATTCTCGCAAAAAGAAATAATATTACCTATTGAGGTATTGAATGTCCCTAAAAATACCACCGTGAAATTAATACCGAAAGTTATAAATGTGAGCTTTAGTGTCTCACTTGCTAATTTTAAAAGCATCACTGAAGATGACTTTCAACTGGTTTGTGATTATAATGAAAGAAATGAAGAGGAGAATTTTATGATTCCGAAGCTTATAAAAAAGCCAGATGGAATTTTAGATATAGAATTCAATACCAAGAAAATTGATTACTTAATCTTCAAATGAAAATAGTAGGGCTTACAGGAGGAATTGGAAGCGGTAAAACCACAATCGCCGGGATGTTTCAGGAATTAGGAATCCCTGTATATATTGCCGATGTTGAGGCAAAAAAATTAACCGACAAGTCGAAAGTAATTCGCAAAAAACTTATAGCTCTTTTGGGAGAAAGGGCATATCTGAAGGACACTTTGAACCGAAAGTTTGTCGCAGATAAAATTTTTAATGATCCGGCTTTGCTTTCTTCAGTAAATAATATAATACACCCAAAAGTAGGTGCTCATTTCAAAAGATGGATTAAAAAACAAGAAGCACCCTATGTAATTAAGGAGGCGGCTATCTTGTTTGAAAATGGCGGTTACAAACAATGTGACTTAACCATTCTCGTTGTGAGTCCGAGGGAAGAACGTATTAAAAGGGTTAAAGCTAGGGACGGTAGTACTACAGTTGCCATCGAAAAACGAATGGATAATCAGTGGAGTGACGAAATAAAAATCCAATTAGCCGATATAGTTATCGAAAATATAGATCTTAAAAAGACGAGGCAGGAGGTGATTAAAATTCACAATAGTCTAACTTGACCTTGGTGCATATTAGGACAAAAGGCTTTTTGTTAACATTTGGTTAAATGGATAGACCCCTAAATGTTAAAATCTTACTTTTGGGATATGAACAAAAAGCTTTTCGCATTACTTATAGCCTTAATGACGCTGTCATTACTGGGTATTATATTTGTTCAAGGATATTGGATTAAAACTTCTTATCAAACCAAAGAAGATCAGTTTACTATTAATGTTAGAAATGTTCTAATCGCAACTTCCAAAGAAATTAATAAAAGAGAAGTTGATTACTATTTCGATATCTTTAGCAATTATATAGACAGTGTAGACAAGCCGGATAATGTTACGGTGAGTGAATTGATTTACAAAATCAATAATGAAGAGAATACTGAGGCATATATATTTTCGGATGGAGTACTTGAAGAAGATTATAAATTAACTTCCAGTTTTTTGGATACTGAAATTGAGAGTTTTCAGTATAAAAAATTAACCAGTAAGAAAAGCACCACCAAAGTTAACTCAGGCGTTGATGGCGGTATTAGTCCTAAAACTAGAATAGAATCCTTTAACAGGTTAAAAGATTACGAGCGATCTCAGTTTGAAGCTGCTTTTAAAAACATTTCGGCAAAGACTCCAATCCATAAACGGGTGTCGGGAAAGATGATCGAGGATCTAATTTCTCGTGAATTGAAGGAAAGAGGACTAAATTCGAAATTTGAATACGCTATTTACAGTAATAATTTGGCAACAAAAGTACACAGCAAAAAGTTTACTATGGATCCTGAATCCACTTATTCAGTGCCTCTTTTCGTCAATGAAGATTTAAATACAAACTACAAATTATTTGTAAATTTTTCTGAAAAAGAAAAAGTAGTGCTTAATACAATACTTGGGATGGCTCTTCTTTCTATGGCCTTTACAGCTGTGATTGTTATCGCTTATGCTAGTGCCTTATCTCAAATATTTAAACAAAGGCAAATATCACAGATAAAAAGTGATTTCATCAATAATATGACGCATGAATTCAAAACACCTATTGCTACAATTAATTTAGCACTTGATGCTTTGAAAAACCCTAAAGTTAAAGATGATAAAGTATTTTTATCGCGGTATTTAGGAATGATTCGCGACGAGAATAGAAGAATGCACGCCCAAGTTGAAAATGTACTAAGGATTTCGAAGCTTGAAAAGAATGAATTGGACCTCGCAAAAGAGCGGATCAAGCTTCACGAAATTGTTGAAGATGCTATAAGTCATGTAAGTCTTATTGTTGAAGATAGAGGCGGATATATAAATACTCATTTTGGTGCGCTAAAATCCTCTATCTTGGGTAACGAATCACATCTTACTAATGTGGTGGTAAATATCTTGGAGAATGCGGTGAAATATTCAGAAGATGAGCCGAAGATTGATGTTTACACTGAAAATGTAAAAGATAGTATCATCCTGAAGATCCGTGATCAGGGAATGGGTATGACGAAGGCGGTACAAAAAAGAATATTTGAAAAATTTTATAGAGAACACACAGGAGACATTCACAATGTGAAGGGACATGGTCTTGGTTTATCGTACGTGAAACGTATTCTCGATGATCACGATGCACAAATTTATGTGGAGAGTGAGAAAGACAAAGGCAGTACCTTTATAATAAAACTACACTTAATATCTTAAAATTATGGAAACCGAAAACAAGAAAATTCTACTCGTAGAAGATGATCCAAACTTTGGAACAGTATTAAAAGATTACCTCGCCATGAATGATTATAATGTCACTCATGCAAAAAATGGTATGGAAGGATTCGAAAAGTTTAAAAAGGATGACTACGATCTATGTATTTTAGACGTCATGATGCCTTATAAGGATGGCTTTACATTAGCCAAAGAGATTCGTGAAAAAAATGCAGAAGTGCCAATTATCTTTCTTACTGCTAAAGCTATGAAGGAAGATGTCTTAAAAGGATATAAGGTTGGTGCAGATGATTACCTGAATAAACCCTTCGATAGTGAAGTCCTTTTAATGAAAATTAAGGCGATTATACAACGAAAGGCTACCGATTCTATAGCAGATAGCAAGCAATTTGAATTTAATGTTGGTAATTTCCATCTCAATTCTAAATTACGCTTCCTTACCTATAAAAAAGAAGATCCTACGAAGCTCTCACCTAAAGAAAATGAGCTATTGCGACTTTTGGCACTTCATAAAAATGACTTGATGCCTCGAGAATTAGCGCTAACCAAAATATGGAGAGATGATAATTATTTCACTTCCAGAAGTATGGATGTTTATATAGCAAAATTGCGTAAGTATCTAGGAAAAGATGACGGTGTTGAAATCATCAATATACATGGTGAAGGTTTCCGATTGGTTGTTAAGGATGAGGTAGATAACTAATCTCAAATTTAAGATAAGTGTGAAGAACGCCTTTTTAAAAGGCGTTTTTTTCATTTATATACGAAACTATTTCTGATGGTTCGCTGGTATATGTAAACCACTCTATCGCATCATTCTTCCGAAACCAGGTGCCCTGACGCTTAGCGAATCTTCGTGTATTTTTTTTAATTTCTTCTATTGCTTGCTCTTTAGTAAGAATGCCTTCAAAATGCTGGAACATTTCCCGGTAACCAACCGTCTGCAAGGCGTTGAGATCTTTATAAGGTGCTAATTTTTCAGCTTCTTCTAATAAGCCATCTGCGATCATATTATCGACACGCATGTTTATTCGATTGTAGATAATTTCTCTTTCCGCAGTAAGTCCGATGAAAATAGTATTGAACTTTCTTTCACCATTATTCTTATTTAAATAAGATGAATAAGGATTGCCTGTACTTCGGAAAATTTCCAAGGCTCGAATCAATCTATGGGGATTACTACTATCAACTTTCAGAAAGTATTCGGGATCCGCTTGTGCGAGTTCTCTCTGAAGCACCTCGATACCTTTTTCCTTTAGATCTATATTTAAACTTTCTCTGATCGCTGACGGCACTGTAGGAAAAGAATCTAAACCTTTTACAACTGCATCTACATAAAGACCAGAGCCACCAACCATGACAACGATTTGGTGCTTCTGAAACAATTGATCCAGCTTCAGCAGGGCTTCTCTCTCAAAATCACCAACGCTATAATCTTCGAATATGCTTTTATTCTGAATAAAGTGATGTGGTGCGGCAGCAAGTTCTTCCGCAGTAGGAACAGCTGTGCCTATACTCATTTCCTTATAAAACTGTCTGGAATCTGCCGAAATTATTTCTGTAGAAAAAGCATTTGCCACTTTAATTGCTAAAGAAGTTTTTCCTATGGCTGTGGCGCCTACAATACAAACAAGTAAAGGTTTTTTAAAAGGCATTATCCACTTGTTTCATCTTCAATGTCTTCCGGATGAAGAGGCGTTCCGCATCTATGGCAATAGTCTGCATCATCTCGGTGTTTAGAAGCCCCACAATTGCGACAGGCCTGTGTATTTACATGAACATAACTGGGATCGTCCTTAGAGGTTCTGAGAGACTTGGTATACTCGGCGCTAACGATCCCTGTAGGCACAGCGATGATTCCATATCCCATAATCATAATAATGGAGGCAATAAATTGTCCTAAAGGGGTAACAGGTGCAATATCACCAAAGCCAACGGTGGTCAAAGTCACTATACACCAGTATACACTTGCCGGAATACTTATAAAACCACTTTCTTCTCCTTCCACCAGATACATTATAGTTCCGGCAATTATTGAAATTATTAGTACAGCAAAAAGGAAAATTAATATTTTTGGCCTGCTATCCATAAGTGCCTTCTTAAGCTTATTAGATTCTCCAATGTAACGTGTTATCTTGAGAATTCTGAAAATACGCAAAAGACGCAGTGCTCTTACTGTTAACAGATAACTGCTTCCGGTAAGTATGAAAGAAAGGTAAAGCGGAATTGTCGATAAAAAATCGATGACCCCGTAAAAGCTAAAAATATAATTACTGGGTTTTTTTACGGTGATTACCCTAGCTATATATTCGAAAGTAAAGAAAATTGTAATAATCCATTCCCCTATATAAAGTAAGTTGTGAAACCTGGCGTCGATAGTTTTAACACTTTCAAGCATTACGAGAACTACACTTAGCAGAATAAGTATAAGTAAAATCACGTCGAATAGCTTTCCTAAAGGCGTATCAGCCTCATAAATTATTTGATGAAGTTTAACGCGCCAATTTGATTTTTGCTCTACGGACAATGCTACTGAGATTTAATTTTCATAAATGTAAACAAGTTTCTTTAATTGACAGTATTTGAGGTGAGATTTACGATTTTCAGAACTTTGTTTCGTCTGATATAATTCTGAATGATGTGCTGCGCATCCCGATTGTTTTGCATAGGATTTATAATCGATTTTAGGATCTCAGTATTATTAATCTGAAAGTTGAGGTTATAAAAACCATAACCTTTATACTGCCCGTTTTCAATTAAGATCACGGATCTTTCATCGATATCTCTTCCCTTATCGATAATTAACATGTGCTGCTCCCTATAGCTGTACTTCTCAAAGAATTGTTGAACTCGATCATTATAATCCTGAGCTGATTCTTCACCAATACAAGCGCCTTGACACTCTTTTATACTATGTAAAAAGCAGCTTGTTGTCGTTTCATGCAATCCGGTGAGTTTTTGACAAAGTCGGTATTCTTCTGTTATTCTATACAATGAGGACTTTGCCTGCTGATAGTTCGTAAAAGTTGTAATTGCTATTTTATCACGATTCGCTTTTTCAATCTTCAAATTTATATATCCATCTTTATCTGTATATGATGAAAGCTGATACGAAAACAAAGTCTTTCGAAGCGCTCGGTTATAAACGGGTTTATTTTGTTTGATCTCTTCACTTTCTTTTAGTTGCGCAATAAGATCGTTCCCGGTTTCTTCGTAAGTGACCGCACTTACCTCAAGCTGAATTTTTTTCGACTTTCTGTTATCGTTTGTGAAATGCTGAGTAAGTCTTTTCTTAATGTTTTTACTCTTGCCAATATAAATAATTTTTCCATCCTCACGATGCATATAATATACACCGGTTGAGGTGGGTGCTTCCTGAATGATATCTAATAATTTGGGTTCTAATTGCCGTTTAGGATCTTTTCGAACTAAGGTTTGAACAATTTCCTTGGAAGTGTCTTTCGCTAATAATAGTTTAAATAATGTGACCGTCGCTTTTGCATCGCCTTGAGCTCTATGGCGATCACTTAATGGAATTCCTAAAGTTCGTACTAATTTTCCAAGACTGTAGGAGGGAAGATCGGGAATTAATTTCTTAGATAGCTCGACAGTACATAAAGTGTTCAGTTCAAATTCATAACCCAACCTATCGAATTCAGTTGTTAAAATCCGATTGTCGAATTTTGCATTGTGAGCGACTAAAATACAATCCTGAGTAATTTCAATGATTCTTTTGGCAACTTCATAAAATTTAGGTGCATTTCGAAGCATCTCGTTGTTAATGCCGGTGAGATTTACAACAAAGGGTTGAATTGGGCGCTCGGGATTCACGAGACTACAAAACTGATCTACTATTTTATGTCCATCGAAACGATAGATTGCAATTTCCGTAATTCCTTCTTCATTATATTTACCTCCAGTGGTTTCTATATCTAAAATCGCGTACATTCAGTTTTTAAGTATTCAAGTATTTTGTGACTAATACTCAGTAAAATTTAGAAGTAATGACCGCTATATTTATCTAGCTGGTCATTTTAGTCACTTTTATTCATTAATAGTTTCTTTCTCCAAAGATAGCACTTCCAACACGAATCATCGTACTACCTTCCTCAATCGCTAGCTCGTAGTCGCTGCTCATGCCCATAGAAAGCACTTTAAAATTATTTTGATCTTTTAGCGAGTTGTAAAATCCCTTCAATTTCTGAAATTCTTTTCGCAATTGATCTGTATCATCGGTAAATGTTGCCATTCCCATAAGGCCGATTACGTTTATATTACAAAAATCTTTAATTTCTTCGGAAGATAATAATGACAGCGCTTCTGCTTCGGTCATTCCAAATTTGCTGTCTTCTTCTGCGATCTTTATCTGAAGCAAACAGTTTATAGCACGGTCATGTTTTTTAGCTTGTTTATTAATCTCTTTTAGTAATTTCAAACTATCCACAGCGTGAATAAGGCTGACAAAGGGCGCCATGTATTTCACTTTATTTCTCTGAACGTGACCAATCATATGCCATTCAACATCTTTTGGCATTTCTTGCCATTTCGCTTCCATTTCCTGGATTTTATTCTCTCCGAAAATGCGTTGTCCAGCCGTATAAGCTTCCATTAGGTCAGTCACAGGTTTTGTTTTTGAAACTGCGACTAATGTGATATTTTTAGGTAAATTACTTTTAAAGGATTTAATATTCTCTGAAATACTCATCGTTAATTATCAATTTTCATTATTCAGTACGCAAAATGGATTTAAAGTTTCAGAATTCATAGATCGTAACACCACTTCTAAGTTTCGGCTCAATATAAGTGCTCTTCGGAGGCATTTTTAAGCCCTCGTCTGCGATTTGTTTCATTTCGTCGGTCGTTACCGGGAGCAGACCAAAACCCACAGCAAATCCACCAGTATCGACCATTGTTTTTACAAAGGCCAAATCGTTCTTACCATGCGAATATTCAATACGATGATCATTTCTTAAATCTTCGATGCCGAGAATTGGTTTCAGTATGGTGGTATATAATATTTGGGCATCCAATCCATCTAACGCATTGGAGATCTTATAATTGTTTTTCCGAAGATATAAAGAGTAGAATGCGCCATCCAGATTCATACTGAAATGATTCTTTTATGATGGCTTATAATATTCCTGACCTCGATTCTCAATTCTGAAAATAGCATCAAGTTGAATTAGAAATTCATCTTTATCTAAACCATTAAGATCTTTCACCAATCTATTAAACTCATATATTTTAAGATCACTTTCCGGGATCAAATAGCTCATAAAAAAATTATAAGCTTCTTCGCCCGTATGTTGTTTATTTTCCTCTTTGGAGTGCTTTGCCAGTAGGTAGGAGGAAGCAGACCTGTGATGTCCATCAGCGATATACAAGGTTTTCATTTCAGAATACAATCTGCTAATTTTTGAGACCAGAGTTTCTTCATCAACTTTCCACATATAATGCGTATCCCTGTACGTTGTAGTAAATTCGTATTCTGCCCGTTCCTCCATGACTTTTTCAATTAGCGCCGCTAATTCGTCATTATCTTCGTGTGTTAACAACACAGGTTCGGCATTAAAGCCCACCGTTCTAAGGTATTTTTCAAAAAGTACTTCTTTATATAAAAGTGTGTCTTCATGTTTCTTTATGATATCGTCTTCGTAATCCTGAGCACTTGCCGCAGCAACAATTCCGTTGAAAACCAATCCGTCCCTGTTTACAATTCTATATACGTAATAACTTGGCTTATCATCCTGAACGAATATTTCGTCTTCTTTAAATTCCTGATATCTGTTTTTTACCAATTGATAACGTTCTTCCCCTGCCGTTTCCTTATGGTATTTATATCCGGGATTTACAATATGAAGAAAAGAAAAAGGATTATCTCGTAATCTCGATTCTCTCTGAGCCGCGGTGTAGCTGTCATAAGAACGCGCGGCGAGTAAACTCACCTTATCACGAGTAGGACGTACTGCCTTAAAAGGAATTATTTTAGCCAAACTTTTTCTTTAATGTCCTGGGTTTTAATGAATCTCTAATTTACGCCAAATTTCTTTGGAAGTATAATGCCCAAAACTGTACACAGTTTACATATTTCATAGACTTGAAGTTTATCTATTATAGACTTAAATCTCTATTTACCTTCTCCTGTAAATTGCGCAATGGGATATACTACTTCGAGAACATTTTTGATACATTTTCTGCTTTTCGATTTTCACTATAGTCATAAAAACCTTCACCACTTTTCGCTCCAAGTTTTCCTGCCATTACCATATTAACTAATAACGGACACGGTGCGTATTTCGGATTTTTAAATCCGTCGTACATCACATTGAGAATAGATAAACAAATGTCTAACCCTATAAAATCTGCTAACGCCAAAGGTCCCATTGGGTGTGCCATTCCGAGCATCATAACGGTGTCGATCTCTTTCACACCCGCGACACCATTATACAGCGTCTCAACAGCTTCATTGATCATTGGCATTAAAATACGATTGGCCACAAAGCCCGGGTAATCATTTACTTCAACGGGAACTTTGTTCAATTTTTCTGAAAGTTCTTTAACGGTGTTGTATGTCTCCTGACTCGTACTATATCCTCGAATAATTTCCACCAGTTTCATTATTGGTACCGGATTCATAAAGTGCATTCCAATCACCATTTCTGGTCTGGTGGTAACAGCGGCGATTTGAGTTATGGAAATTGAAGAAGTGTTACTTGCCAGTATAGTATCTTCCGGGCAAAACTTTTCAAGGTCTTTAAAAATTTTCAACTTCAGATCCAGGTTTTCTGTAGCTGCCTCAATAACTAATCCGGCATATTCAACGCCCTCCTCCATATTGGTGTAGGTGCTAATATTTTTTAATGTGCGCTGCTTGTCTTCTTCTGAAATTTTTTCTTTGGCAACCATCCTGTCCAAATTCTTGGAAATTGTAGCCATTCCTTTGTCTAAAGATGCCTTAGAGATATCAATTAGCTGAACTTTATAATCGAACTGAGCCAAAGTATGAGCGATTCCGTTGCCCATAGTTCCGGCTCCAATAACTGCAATATTTTTCATAGTAAATCCTGCCGTAGCGGGTATTGTATTAATTAAACTTTGTTTCTATAATATTCTGAAGTTTTCAATAATTTGCATTGCCACTCGTAGAGCTTCCGCTCCCTGTCCTAAGCTAACTATTGGGGTTGTATCGGTTTCAATCGAATTTGCGAAAGCTTCCAATTCATCTAAGATTGCATTATTTGACTCAACTTCAGGATTGTCGAAATAGATCTGTTTTTTGACACCTTCAGCATTGGTCAATATCATCGCAAAATCATCAGGATTTGCGGGTGCATCTTTCATTTTTACAACTTCACACTTCTTTTCTAGAAAATCGACCGAAATATAGGCGTCTCGTTGAAAAAAGCGCGCTTTGCGCATTTTCTTCATTGAAATTCTACTTGCGGTTAGGTTCGCTACACAGCCGTTCTCGAATTCAATGCGTGCATTGGCAATATCGGGGGTGTCACTTATAACCGCTACACCACTGGCATGAACTCCTATTACATCCGACTTAACTACGCTGAGAATAGCATCAATATCATGAATCATAAGGTCGAGGACGACAGAAACATCGGTACCACGAGGATTGAATTCGGCCAAACGATGCGCTTCAATAAACATCGGATTCTCAATCATATGACTCACTGCCATAAACGCAGGATTAAAGCGCTCCACCTGTCCTACTTGTCCGCGTAACTTGTGTTTTTTCGCAAGATCTCGAATAATATTAGCCTCTGCCACAGTATGAGTGATCGGTTTTTCTATAAAGAGATGTTTTCCTGCTTCCAGAACTTTTTTGGCGCACTCAAAGTGATAAAGTGTTGGTGTAACAACATCTACCATATCACAAGCGTCAATTAATGCTTCCATGGAGGGAAAACTCTTATATCCAAATTCTTTTTCTATGGCTTCGGAAGCTTCTTTACTGGCATCGTAAAATCCGACAAGTTCGTATTTATCAGACTGCTGAAGTAGCTTTAAATGAATTTTACCCAGGTGACCGGCACCCAAGACTCCGGCTTTTAACATCGATGTTGGTTTTCTACAAATGTAAGGGTTTAAGAAGAATATACGAAGCCCCTAATACGATTTAAGGAGTCAGGAAAAAGTTACTGCTACAATCCTCGTTCTTCTAAGCTTTTTTTTTAATTTGCAGTACTAAACCCCATGCCGTGAAAGATACGTTTACTCATCAAGGAATGCGAAAGAGATTGGTTTCAACTCTCAAGAAGAAAGGGATCACCGATGAAGCAGTACTGAATGCAATAAATACGATTCCTAGACATCTATTTATGGATTCCGGTTTTATAGACCATGCTTATGTGGATAAGGCATTTCCTATTGCCGCCGATCAAACAATTTCACAGCCCTATACAGTTGCACGTCAAACCGAGTTACTGGCAGTAAAAAGCGGAGATAAAATTTTAGAAATTGGTACGGGAAGTGGCTATCAAACTGCCGTATTGTTAGAAATTGGAGCCATCGTTTATAGTATAGAGCGGCAAAATGAATTGTTTAAAAAGACCAAATTGTTTCTGCCTAAATTAGGATATCGACCTAAAAAGTTAATTTTTGGAGATGGGTATATAGGCTTAGAATCTGAAGCTCCATTTGATGGTATCATCGTAACTGCCGGTGCTCCGTTTGTGCCAAAACCATTGTTAGCGCAATTAAAGGTAGGAGGAAAGCTTGTAATTCCTGTAGGTGATGAAGTACAAATTATGACGGTTTTTACCCGCACTTCTGCCACTGAGTTTGAAAAAGAAGAATATGGAGAATTCCGGTTTGTACCTCTGTTGGAGGATAAAGAATAGGATTTTTGTAATTTCAAGTGTGAGAAATCATACTATTTACTTTGACTAAAATAATCTACCAAGTTCCAGCGTAATTTAAATCTTCTCCGCTGGTTGCATTCAAAAATTGATATTTCAATCCAATAATCTGTCTTATATGTAAATAATCATGTGCGATCCAGTTGGAGAGAAAGAATCCCGCGCTCACAGCACCCAAACTTGGATGATGATAAACATTGCTCCATTTAGGATAATCCAAAGATTTCAACCAATTGACCGATGTAGATCTCTCATCGAGAAATGCTTTGAGCTTCTTTGAGTAATCTTGTTCTAAATACTTTCGCTCAATGACCCATAATGGAGGATCTATAGGTGGCAGCGGTATAGTTGGATCATTCAAGATACTCTTAACACGCTGTCTGAAATCTTCACGCTCTTCATCTAATAAATGGCAAAGTATCTCTAGCAAACTCCATTTATTTTCCGCAGGTTTCCATAAAAATTCAGAATCGGAAATATTCGATAGAAGTGCTTCAAAAACGGCGCGATTTTTTTCGAGCTCAGAAATATAATACGGGAGATTCATTTAGATACTTTTCATTAAATATACAAATAGCTTAGTATTAAAGTAGCTTCCATTTACATTTCATTCTGGTCCCATTGTAAAAAATCCACTATCTTAACGTTTAATATCATTACGTTTTCAAATGGATAAAATATCCACTCTCATATTAGCAAGTGCCCTGATAATAATAATGTTAGGAATGGGTTTATCATTGATAACTGCCGATTTTAAAAATATTATCCGGTATCCTAAGGCCATCTTTATAGGTTTGATGAATCAACTCATCATACTGCCTCTAATTGGCCTCGCCATAGTTTTAATTTTTCCATTGCAACCGGAAATTGCCATTGGAGTAATGCTTATCGCTGCATGTCCCGGTGGACCAACATCCAATTTAATAAGTTTTATGGCAAAGGCAGACTTGGCGCTTTCGGTTTCATTGACAGCACTAAGTAGTTTAATAACTATATTAACTATTCCATTTATTGTAAATTTTGCACTTACCTGGTTTTTAGATGAGGATGTAGTTATCCAGCTAAATGTACTAGAAACCATTGCACAGATGATTGTTATAGTGGTAATTCCAATTGGAATTGGTATGATAATAAGACGGCATCGTCCTAACTTTGCAAACCGCATGGGTAAACCTGTGAGAATAGCTTCCGGTGTAATACTGGCTATAATTATTATCGGACTTGTAATTAAAGAAAGAGAAAGTTTTACTGAGTATTTCAGGCAGGCGGGGTTTGCAACTTTATTATTGAACGTAGCTACTATGCTCCTCGGATTTGGTACTGCAAAACTCTTCAAATTAGAGAGACGACAAGCTTTTTCGATTGCAATAGAGTCGGGTATTCAAAATGGAACGCTCGCATTAACCATCGCCATAGTATTGCTTGGAAACACCAATTTCGCTATTGCACCTTCTGTCTATTCTATTTTAATGTTTCTTACCGGAGGTGTTGTTATTTTTCTTTCTCTGCGGAAAAAATAACAGACTTATAACCCAAGAAGGTCTAAAAATTTTAAACCGAATACAATTGCGCCGTCTCCAACACCATTGTAATATGAACGTACATAATCTAAGCGAAGCAATCGGTATTTTCCGATGCCTAAATTATCAATACCCACAGACCATTCGGTATAAGGCTTTCTGTTTTCAGTACTTAAAATATGGGCTCCGGCAACCAGATTGAAGTTAAGTTGATTGATTCCTGGGATCTTTCCGAGGATCCAACCCCTGAAATCATGCTCTATGTGTCCTTCAAAATAGCTCTTATTTGTGCTTAGATCGTAATAAGGAAGTAAGTTAAAACCGTTGGTGTAATTCGGACTTGTACCTACCCGCGTCTGATTTCCATTGAAATGTTGATAGTCTACAAACGAAATGTCTTCAGCATTAATAAAGGTACCACCCTTTAAACGATAGTAAAACTCACCCTTGTTTCCCAAACTGAATTCCTGATCTAAAACTCCTCTCAACTGAGTGTAATTATAATCGGCATTGGAACTACCTAAACCATTTTCCATAGTAAGGGTAAGTCTCGGATAAAGGTCGTTTCCAATATTGAACTTCATGTCTGGATTCGAAAAATATTTTTGTCCGAAAGTAATACGGGCCGTTAGTTGGGTTTTAACTATATCATGAATATTTATTGCTGCATTACTGAAATCGGTTGCGTCTAATGGATTGTTTGACGTATAACTTACATTATCATTCGGAATCGTTACATAATCTGTAGTATTGAAAAGAGGCTTACGTTTTTCATATCCGACAGTTGTGAATACTTCAAGACCATTAAAAACTTCCTGACTATAACTTAATCTTCCAAAATTAAGTTCATAAGCTTTCAAATAATTTCGCTCAAAAAACATAGTGGAAATACTGTTAATCAAAGTTGAAATAGGTTCTGTCGAATTAAATTGTTCTACTTTGCTTCCGCCCGTTAAACCAAATCTCAGATTGTTCTTTCTATTGAAATTTCGGGTTATTCGTCCGGTAAATCTCAGTCGGTCTTCTGCAATCCCGTAAGTAGCATCTGCACCAATAGACAACCAGCTTGTCTGATTTTCATCAAACCATTTAAAAAAGGAAACCCCGGCATTGCTATTCCACCCCTGAATTGTATTAAATCGAATTCCCGGGACGATTCCGGTATAATTTAAGGTCCATTTTTCGAAGCTGTTCTTAAAGGTATAGCCTAGTAAGGGATCTGTAAAATTAAATTTGTTCGATTTGTTATCCAGGGAATCTAAAAATGGTTTAGATCTCCGCAATACTTGGAGACTGTCCTTTTTTATATAATCTGTTAACTCTTCATTTGTAAGTGGAACAGGACGGGTCCCCTTCCAAAACAGACTGTCTTTTTTGTTTGCTTCAGGTGCAAATGACAGCACTTCATTGGTGAATGATTTCTTGGTAAATTGCGGATTGAAATCATAATTACTATAATTGGCGATAAATCTTCCATCTCCGTTAAGACCCA
>CBDUGY010000004.1:0-57950 GCA_965367015.1 uncultured Ulvibacter sp. | reverse complement strand
CAAACTACGGTAAAAAAGGCGCTAAAAATGCTTGGAATGCCTTAAGATATGCTAGTGAATTGTACAAGCATGAAGAGGTTGATTTTTATTTATTAAATGCGTTTACTGTACGTTCATACTCAGTAGATAGTCTGATGGTGCCAGAGCCTGGTGAAACAAGGTTTGAAGACGCTAAAACGCAGTCGGAATTGGGGCTTGAAAAACAATTAGAGCACGTTGCTATTTTAGACGTACCTCAAAACCACACTTACTTTACAAAGTCTGTTTTTAATTTGCCCTTGGAGGCTGTGAAAGATTTTGTAGAAGAAAAAGATATAGATTTAGTCATTATCAGCAATAAAGGAGAAACAGATGCCATCGACGTGTTAATTGGAAGCAATAGTATAGATTTTATGGAAAAGGTTCGCAACTGCCCGGTATTCATGATTCCGGCAAATGTTTCATTCAAAGAACCCAATGAAATAGTTTTTCCAACCAGCTTCAAAACTCACTTTAAACGAAGAGAATTAGGTCATCTATACGAAATTTCAAGAATCACGAATGCTCCGATCCGTATTTTGCATGTATCTAAAAATGAATTGACAAAAGATCAAGAAGAGAAAAAAGCATTGTTGGAAGAATGTTTTGATGGCTTAACATATACATTTCACTTCTTAGTGAATAATGACGTACAAACTGCTCTTAATCTGTTCACTCAAAGCAGAGGCAGTGAAATGATCGCCTTTATCAATAAAAAACACGCTTTCTTCGGTTCAATATTTTCGAAACCGATGGTTAAAGAACTTGGATTTAATGCCAAAGTACCTGTGCTAGCGTTACATGATTTGCGCAATTAAGACCTAACTGATGAAAAACGACGCGTTTCAAATAATTAAATCTTCGGGTGAAAAAGTATCATTTTCAATCCCGAAACTACGAGGAAGTTTGCACAAGAGTGGCGCAGATAAAGCGACTGTAGAAAAGATTATTAATATTGTTAGAGATGAATTGTATCAAGGTATATCTACAAAGGAAATTTATAATCGGGCTTTTGCATTACTGAAAAAAGACAAATCTGTATATGCCTCAAAGTACAAACTAAAAAAAGCTATTTATGAATTAGGACCTACAGGCTTCCCATTCGAAAAATTTATTGGAGCTTTATTAGAATATTCAGGATATCAAGTAAAGATTGGCAAGATCCTTCAAGGAAAATGTGTAGAGCATGAAGTAGATGTTATAGCCAAAAAAAATGGACAGCACATAGTGGCCGAATGTAAATTTCACAGCGATAAAACGATTAATTGCAATGTGAAAATACCGCTCTATATCCACTCGCGTTATCAAGATATTTTAGCGAATTATGAAAAGACTGACCAATGCCCGAATGAAGGATGGGTGGTTACTAATACCAGGTTCACTAGTGATGCAATTACTTACGGAAAGTGTTCAAAACTCTATTTATTGAGTTGGGATTATCCAAAAGATAATGGATTAAAAGATCGAATAGATAGACTGGGATTGTATCCTATAACTGTTTCAACATTGTTGACACAGAGAGAAAAACAGTTTTTGCTAAGTCGCGATATTGTGCTTTGTAGTCAATTGTCAAAGGATAATTTCTATTTAGATCATTTAGGAGTATCAGAGTCCCGGAAGAAGCGAATTCTTACCGAGATGAAAACCTTATGTAATAAATGAAAATATGTCTAATGTAAAAATACATTTTCTCGGGGCCGCAGGAACCGTTACCGGATCGAAATATTTATTGGAGACTCCGGAAGTTAATATTATGGTGGATTCCGGTATGTTTCAAGGACTCAAAGAATTACGAGAGAAGAATTGGGAACACTTGCCAATAGATGTTTCCAAGATTGATATGGTACTGTTAACTCATGGGCATTTAGATCATACCGGATACTTGCCCAGGTTAGTGAAAAATGGCTTCCGCGGTAAAATTTTAGGTACTTCACCTACATTGGCAATTACCGAGATTATATTATTAGACAGCGCTAAAATACATGAAGAAGATGCCGAACGAGCAAATGAAGAGGGATTTTCAAAGCACCAACCATCATTGCCATTCTACACCGTTAAGGAAGCGACATTTACCCTTGGTTTTTTTAAGTCGGTAGAAAAAGATAATTGGATAGAACTTTCAGAAAATATAAAATGCAGATTTCAATATAATGGACACATTATTGGCGCGACTTTTATTGAGATAGATATCTTCGGAAAGATATTTGTTTTTTCAGGCGATATTGGCAGGGAAAACGACTTGTTACTCTATCCACCAAAACGACCAGAATGGGCCGATTATTTGTTTCTGGAAAGTACCTATGGAAACAAACTGCACCCGGCCGATAGTGTTTCAGAAAAATTAATTGAACTAATTAACAAAACAGTTCACAATCGGGGCACGCTTATCATTCCATCATTTGCGGTAGAGCGTTTACAAACGCTTATGTTTTTGCTTTGGAAGCTGTATAGTGAACGACGTATTCCTAATATCCCCATCTTCATCGATAGTCCGATGGGAAATAATGTGCTCTCCGTTTTTGAGCGATTTTCAGATTGGCATAAGATTCCTGTTAATGACTTTAGTGCGATGCAAGAACGGATGAATATTATCACGTCTTACAAAGAAACATGGGAAACCATAGATAACCCACAGCCAAAAGTAGTGATTGCGGGAAGTGGAATGGTGACAGGAGGAAGAGTTCTAACTTACCTCAAACAGTTGATAGATGTTGATACAACTACAATTTTATTAGTGGGTTATCAAGCGGAAGGAACGCGCGGCCGACAATTATTGGAGGGAGCACATGAGTTAAAGTTTTTCGGTAAGTATTACGACGTAAATGCTGAGGTGCATCACATCGAAAGTTTGTCGGCGCATGCAGATCAACAAGGTTTGTTAGAATGGACCAGTGAGATAAAAAATGTTCCCGAACAAGTATTCTTAGTTCATGGCGAGCACACAGCACAGGATGCATTGCGCGTGAAATTACAGGATACCTATAAATGGCACATTAAGCTACCGAAACTATACGAAATTGTTGAAGTGATGATCTAACGTTCTCTTCATTTTAAGGGATTCTATAGCTCGCAGAGTTTTTTTATTTCTTGTAAAATTCTTTTTTTTCGTAAAGTTGAGATGCCTATTTTATCTATTAGTAATGAAGATTCAAAAAGCTCTTTAGTCAAGATAATATTGTTTTCAATAAGAAGATCTTTCTCGTGTTTCGTCAATGTTGTTAAAGTGGTTATAGGGTAAAGCGCAAATTTATCTACATTTTGCTTTATTCCGGAATTTTCAGGATAATCCCAACTCAACAAGTGAAGTCCCACACATTTAGAGTATTCAATGGCATCTTTTGAAAAGCGGGTGTTCGTCACTAACCAGCCTTGTTTTAAATGTGTAGTCTTTTCCGGATGCATATTCCAGCGTTTTTGAATGTCTAAAAATCGCGAATTTATGTACAAAGGCACCTTAATATTGCTCACTGCTCTTGGGTCTGAATGAAATTTACACTCTACCGTATAGGTATTTCCATCTTTCTCTGCAAGGACATCCACTTCGTGAGTAACACATTCCCCCTGCATAATTATACCAACTTGTGTTGTATATCCCTGATGTTTGAGTAACGCGCTCACTAGCCGCTCGAAAGGATATCCTGTGGGACCTAGATCAAGAATAGCACGTTTCAAACTATATTTTGACGCCGATGTACGATTGCGTTTTTTTAAAAGAGAAAAGGCTTTTTTATAGATTGCTTTAGAAGGCATGCCGTCATAAAGTGTTGGAATTATACTTTCTACAATTTCATCTATTTCACTTTCGGAGGCTTTGCTTCGCCTTAATGAAGTTTTTAGTTTCTCGACTTTGAATTCTTCAATTTCGCCGTTGAACTTTTTGACCAATATTACTTTATTTTCCATGTCTTTACATTTATAATTTAGAACCGCATAATTTCAGTCATAAGTCCAAAACGGATCATGTCGAGTTGGTGCTGAAAATAAATATTGTAATAATCTAAGCCATGATATAGCTTAATAAAAAAGCCAATATCTTCCAAGAATTTTGGATGGTAATAAAATGTAAATTCACCACTGAATCGCTTTGAATCAAAGGTACTCCAATCATTTATTTGGTCAAACATCCATGTAGTTTCAAATTTTACCGAAAAATTTGCTTTTCTTTTTCTACTGAAAAAATCACGATCCATTGGCAATTTATACGCAAAAAAAGAATTGTGCCAGCGTAGCCCGCTATACTGGCCTTTTAATTCATCGAGCATCCAACTTTTCGGATGTATTTCCAAGGAACTTTTAAAAAACTTGACGGCGTTTGTGTGGGAACCGTAAGAAGTATCGATAAATCCTATCTGAAAAAAATTAGTTGCAAAATTCCCGGAACGAAGATTAACTTGAGTTTCCTCGACTTCAGATAAGACATTCTGCATATAAAATGTACCATCCTGTCCATTAGAATGATGTGCTATTCTTGCAAACAGCGTAGTATGATTCATTAATTTCTGATATTCAAACAGATAATACATAGACAATTGTGGAATATAGCTCGGTGTTTTAACAGGATAGGAAGCTTCATTGAACATCCTAATAGTTATTTGAGGTGTAAGCACCATCATCAATTTTGAATCGGCCCTTTGTCTAACTATGAAATTGGGATTGATATTAGCCTCAAACATTAGAGGTTCTATGTTTCCAATATCTGTTGGAAAAGTTATATAACTGTCGCTTTGATTAATGTGGGCAATTTTGGCAAGATCCAAATGCGGAATAGTGTCAGTTTTGTTTTGCGCATGAGCTCCTGACAATAATAACATGAATAACAGTATATGGTAAACATTGATCATTTCTTTTTCATCATGTATAAATTAATACCTTCTTCGATTCTCACCATACCACCATTTTGGTTTGTATTGTTTTTTTACCAACCCGAATTTTTCAATGGCGTGAATTTTAATATGTTCCACGACCTCTTCTGCAGAATCGGTCACAAATAGTAGTTTCATATCTTCGGGACTGATACTCTCATTTTCTGCCATTAACTGGATGTGACGACATAATTCTTTATGATATTCAGAATCAAAAATAACAATGGGGAAATTTTTAATCATTTTGGTCTGAATCAAAGTGATAGCCTCAAATAGTTCGTCTAAAGTGCCCATACCGCCCGGCATTACCACATAAGCGTAGGAATATTTCATCAATAGAAATTTACGTACGAAAAAGTATGGAATATCAATCCATTTATGCAGATATGGATTTGGTTTCTGTTCGAAGGGTAATATGATGTTCACCCCAACAGAGTAACCTCCCGCTTCGTAAGCACCTTTGTTGGCAGCTTCCATTATACCGGGTCCGCCACCGGTCATAATGGCAAAACCAAGTTTCGATAAAGCTGCACCTATTTTCTCAGCATTTTTGTAATGATCTGAGGTTTCCGGAAATCGTGCCGATCCGAAGACGGTAACACAAGGACCAATAAAGTGCATCTTTCGAAAGGCTTTAATAAAGTTACTCTGCACTTTAAATGTAAAGATGAGTTCTTTAAATCGAGAACGGGGACCTTGAAGAAATTTGTATTCTCCCTTTTGTAAATGGTATTTGTTTTTGTCTTTCATCAGGTTACTTTTTTATAGCTCCAAACAGCAAGTCCGTTTATTAATAGCGCATAGACACTTAATTTTATCAGTTGCGGTAGAATGTCTTGTAACGAAGAACCTTTCAGCATTACCATTCGCACAACTTCCACAAAATATTTGACAGGGTTGGCTTCAGTAATAAGTTGTGCCCAAACAGGCATACTTTCTATGGGTGTAAAAAGTCCGCTCATTAAAATAAAAATGACTGCAAAAAACCAAGAAAGAAACATAGCTTGTTGTTGCGTATTGGTAAAGTTGGAAATATACATTCCGATTCCTAGTACGACTAAAAGATAAACAGATGCAAAAAGGAATAAGAGGCCAAGATGTCCAACCATTGGAACGCTAAAGATTATTTTGGCAATGAGAAGGCCGATGGCCAGTTCAAACATTCCTAAAATCCAAAAGGGGAGAAGCTTACCTATGATAAATTCGCTTTTTTTGATCGGGGTGACGTTTATCTGTTCCAGTGTGCCTAATTCTTTTTCGCGCACAATATTCATTCCCGAAAGGAACAGGGCGACCATTGTAACCAGTAGTACCAGTATGCCGGGTACCATAAAGGTTTTATAGTTTAATTCGGGGTTGAACCAAAAAACCGTGTCGATATTAAGCTGCTTCGGTTGAATTATTGAAGTGATAGTCTGATTAAGATTTACTTGAATCGATTTGTTGAAATCCTTGAGAATAGAATTAACATAGATATTTTCTACGGCTGCCGCCGAGCCATTAATAGCGTTTATCGTTGTTAAGACCGTTGCGGTTTTTTCGGTCTGAAGTGAACGCTCAAAATGTAAAGGAATGTGAAGGACTACATCAACTTCATCTTTTTGCATGGCCTCTTTAGCAAACTTTTCCGAAGGAAATACTGAGATAAAGTCAAATTGGGAAGAAGCTTCAAATTTACTTATCAGTTCGCGTGAATAGGAAGAATGATCTCCATCTACTACAGCAAATTTGATGTTTTTGACTTCATAGGAAGCGGCGTTTGACAGGATCAATAACTGAATTAGAGGCAATACAAAAATTATAAGCAGCATCGCCTTATTGCGAAAAATCTGCTTGAACTCTTTTACCAGGATAAAGCTTATGACCCTCATTCTAATCTTGTTTTATATTTCTTCACACTCAAACCAATAAAAACAGTAATCATTGCGATTAAGACCAGTGTTTCTTTCCATAACACCTCAAGTCCGACGCCTTTTAATAAAATTCCTTTGATCAAAATAATAAACCATTTTGCTGGGATGATATTGCTGATAATCTGCAACGGCATCGGCATACTCGAAATAGGAAAAATAAAACCGGAAAGTAAAATTGTTGGGAGCATCAAACCCATGAGCGAAGCCATCATTGCGGTTTGCTGTGTTTCAGAAACTGTTGAAATTAAGATACCTAACGCTAGAGCACTAAAAATAAAGAGGAGAGTCTCAAATGCCAACAGAAAATAACTACCCTCAATAGGCATTTTGAAGACGAAAAATCCTAACATCAAAATGACAATCGCATTAATTATAGCTAAAAAAACATATGGAAAAACCTTTCCCATAATTACCTGATATGGTTTTAGCGGTGAGACCAATAAAATTTCCATGGTACCGAGTTCTTTTTCGCGCGTTATAGAAATAGAAGTCATAATGGCGGAAACCAACATGAGAATTACTGTCATAATTCCGGGAACAAACATAAATACACTTTTCAATTCTGGATTATAATACATCCGCGTTTGTGGGATGATTTGGTAGGGTACTTTTCGGGTTCGATTGAGGTCGGTTTGATACTGCTGCAAAATAGAAGTGAGATAGTTGTTCACCGAATTTGCAACGTTGGGTTCGGTAGCATCGGTAATTATTTGAACGTTCGCTGCATTTGATGCAGTAAGGTTTTTATCAAAATTGTTTTCAAAAACTAAAACAGCTTTTACTTGTCCTTTTTTGAAAATGTTTTCAATTTGCTTTTCGTCTTCAATTTGATCGGTTATTTTGAAGTATCGAGAAGCCTCAATATTGCTAATAATTTTGTGGGTTTCTGTATCTCTGGAATGATCCAAGACTGCAATATTCACATTTGTGATTTCGTTGGTTACCGCAAAACCAAATAGCAGAATCTGCACCACAGGCATCCCGAACAAAATAATAAGTGTCCGTTTATCTCTGAAAATGTGATAAAATTCTTTGATTACAAATCCTCTGAATCTTTTCATTATTCAATATTTCTTGCCAGCCTTAAAAACACTTGGTTCATCGAGTCGACATTAAATTTCTCCTTCAATTTCTTAGGGGTGTCTAGAGCTTCAATTTTACCTTCCACCATTATCGAAACCCGATCGCAATATTCAGCTTCATCCATATAGTGTGTTGTTACAAAAATTGTGGTGCCCTTATTCGCTTCGCGATAGATCATTTCCCAGAATTGTCTGCGAGTTATGGGGTCCACACCTCCTGTAGGTTCGTCTAAAAAAACAATTTTTGGCTCATGCAATAAAGCGACCGAAAACGCTACTTTCTGTTTCCAACCGAGAGGGAGAGAACGTACTAGGTCATTGGCCTTGTTATGCAGGTCAAGTTCATCAATAAGAACCTGGGTTTTTTCTCTTATCTCATGTTTTCTTAAACCGTATATTCCTCCAAAAAAAGCAATATTTTCTTTGATAGTTAAATCGTCATACAGCGAAAATTTCTGACTCATATAACCGATATTTTTCTTGACCGATTCAGACTGAGTTTTTACATCGAAACCTGCTACTTTAGCTATGCCATTAGTAGGTTTTGAAATTCCGATGAGCATTTTCATAGCCGTAGTTTTTCCTGCCCCATTGGCGCCTAAAAAACCAAAGATCTCCCCTTTTTTCACTTGAAAGGTTATGGCGTTCACGGCAGTAAAATCCCCAAAACATTTAGTGAGATCCTTCACAATTATGGCACTTTCAACTTTCATCATTTCTATTTTCTTTAGAGAGTCTCATAAACGAATCCTCAATGGTGGGAAGGGTTTCTGAAACCTCTAAATTAGAATGTTCTTTCTCATTTAAGAATTGAAGTAATCCTTCTGTAGAAAAGTTCTGATCATTGCTGGTAAAATGTAGAAACTCACCAAATGGGTATACGCTATGTGTTGCTGGAAATTGCTCCAAATCCTTTAGCAGGCGATACGTATCGGAAGCTCTTACATTATAAATTTTTCTTGGAAATTTTTCAATAATTCGTTGTGGGGTATCGATTTCCAAAATAGATCCATCCTGTATTAGCGCTACCCGATCACAAAGGCTTGCCTCATCCATATAGGCAGTTGAAACAAGTATTGTAATTTCTTTTTGCTGTAACCTTTTCAACATTTCCCAAAATTCTTTTCGAGAAACCGGATCGACACCTGTCGTGGGTTCATCCAGAAAGAGCACTTTCGGTTTGTGAATCAAGGCACAAGAAAGCGCGAGCTTTTGCTTCATTCCTCCAGAGAGTTTACCTGCTCTTCGATCTTTGAATGGTTCTATTTGAATGTAAATATCCTTGATAAGATCATAATTTTCTTCAATTGTAGTTCCAAAAATGGTAGCGAAGAAGTTCAGATTTTCCTCGACCGTCAAGTCCTGATACAGCGAAAAACGTCCCGGCATATAGCCTACCGAATTTCTAATGGCTTTATAATCCTTTACCACGTCCAATCCTGCTACCGTGGCTGTCCCAATATCTGCCAGCAACAAGGTGGTCAATATTCTGAATAGTGTGGTTTTCCCTGCACCATCCGGACCTATAAGTCCAAAAAGTTCGCCCGATTTAACCTCGAACGAAATATCCTTTACTGCTTGAACAGTATTGAAGGATTTGCTGATATGACTTAGGGTAATACTCATTTTTTAGAATTCGACGATTATTTTCGGTATCATAGTAATTTTTGATTTAATGGAATTTGAAATAAGACATACTGCTTCAGATTTTTGAAGAACTCGTTCGGTACGTTCACGGTCTTTTTCATTTTTTATAGTTACAGTAGGCTCCAGAAAAACTTCGGTCATTAAAAATTTTCCGTCTACTTTATCCAAGACGCCTTTGGATTTGCAACTAAACCCAATAAAATCAAGTTTAGAATTTTCTGCAATTGCTAAAAATGTTGTCATCAGGCAACTGCTTACTGATGCAGTAAATAAGTGTTCAGGCGACCAAATATTTGGCATTCCTTTCGGAAATTCAGGAGGTGTAGCAACCTCAATACAGTTGGCTGATTGAGTGCCACCCTCGGCCAATTCTGGCGAACACATCATCCCTTTTCGATCTTCACGCCAGTTTATATCTACATTATAAAAATGTTTTTCCATTGTTTTAGTTCTTTGTTTAATTGAAATAATTATAGTACGCCACGAGATTCTCTTGTATGCTTTGAGTAATATCCTTGCCTTCATTAGTTGTTGAAACATCGCCCAAAGCTTCTATTTTCTCAATTAGCGGCAGCAGAAAAACATGGAGATTATCGTGAGAAGGACCTTTCATTGTGCACTCTGCAATCACGAAGTTTTTTACATCATTTAATTTGGAAGCTAAATTATGAAAGTCGGCTACAGATTTTGGATCGCTGGATTTCACCAAACTCAGCATTTTATCCACCCCTTCGGTTGTTTCCGAATTCGCCTGCCATTTAGCACCGTTATCGAGCTTTATATCAGCAACCCATGCGTTGGTAGAATGCGTGTCTGAAGTCATTTCTTCGCTTTTATGTTGATGTACTTCTTCCGATCCGTCTACGGTTTCTGTAGCTTCATGTTTGTGCTTGGTTTCGTTACATCCTATGAGTAAGGCCGTAATGACTGCGGTTGTTAAGATTACTTTTTTCATATTATTAAATTTTAGTTTATGATATTTTTTTAAATAAATTATTAAATGTTTGCGCCAAATATATACCCGGCTAAGGCGGTTATACCCATAGCTATGGTTCCCCAAAAGGTAATTCGGATAATTGCTTTAAAAATGCTTGAACCGCCTGTTTTGGCGGCGATAGTCCCTAATAGGATTAGAAAAAAAATAGCCGACCCATATAATGTATATTCCATACTTTTTAAAGGTAGAAATAGTGTTACGAGCAGTGGGAGTACCCCTCCAACTATGAATGAAGCACCGGAAGCCAGGGCAGCCTGGATAGGTTTTGCCTGACTGATTTCATTAATTCCCAATTCATCTCTTACATGTGCGGCCAAGGCATCTTTTTCGGTTAATTCTTTTGCGACTGTTAGTGCCGTTTCCTTTTTCAGACCTCTTTCTTCATAGATCTCTGCAAGACGAAGTAGCTCTATTTCCGGCATTTGTTCGAGTTCTATTCTTTCACGCTCAATGTCAGCTTTTTCAACATCCGTTTGAGAGCTCACAGAAACATACTCGCCTGCGGCCATTGATAAGGCTCCTGCGATTAATCCAGCCAACGTTGCCAATACTACCGGATCTCTCATATCACTTGCTGCTGCCACACCTATGGCAATACTGGCGGTCGACAAAATTCCGTCGTTTGCTCCTAGTACAGCTGCTCTCAACCAATTACTTCTATGTATAAAGTGATTGTCTAAATAGCTGTCTAAATTCTCTGTATTTGTTTCCATTAATTTATTATTAGTTAAAAAATAACTACTAGTTATACTCTGATTTTATTAATTATTGAACAATGGATCATTCATTATTAATCCACATTTCCGCCGGCATTCCAATTTTTAAACTTCCGTCGTTTATTACTGTCACTTTCACTGCATATACCAAGTTCACACGCTCCTCTTTGGTTTGAATTATTTTAGGTGTGAATTCTGCGGAAGCGGAAATCCAACTGATAGTTCCCGTATAATTCTTCATTGTTTCGCCTGAATCAATTTTTACGATTACCTGCTGTCCGATACCAATATTTGAAAGTTGTGTTTCGCTAACATATACTCTAAGGGACATTTCATTTAAATCTGCAATCTTGTACAAAGGTTTTCCGAAGGAGACTATCTCATTGGCTTCCGAAAATTTGGTTAGAACTGTACCTTCTATTGGATTGATTATTGTGCTTTTTGATAATTGTTCTGCTATTTGTGCCACCTTGGTGTCTATGGATTTTAGCTCGTTTACGATAGGTGCGTTTTGTGTCTCAACATTTCGGATTTGTTTTTTCAGTACGGCCACCTCACTGTTTGCCTGATCAAGTTGACGTTGGGTTGCAGCGTTTTCGCGAAACATGTTCTGAATACGTTGTTGCTCGGTTTCTGCGGTGGACAACTGTTGCTTCAAAACGTTAACCTGGGACCATACCCCTCCCGATTTGGAAGCTACTGTTGCTTTGGATGCCAAGAGTTGTTGCTTGCTCAAATGGAGGTGAATTGTGTCTACTAATCCAACTACTTTCCCTTTTTTCACGACTTGACCTTCTTCCAGATCGAAGAAATTTAACTTTCCATTGGCTTCGGAAGAAATCGTAATTTCCGTCGCTTCGAAATTCCCGTAACCATCGGCCTTTTCGCTGTTGGAACAGGAAGAAATAATTCCGAAGAAACTTGCTAAAAACAATAATCTTATATATTTCATAATAATCATAATTAAAAATCTGATGTAATTACTTTATAATTCGCTTTTGCAAGCGTCAATTGAATATGGTGTAATTGCTGATCAATTTTTGCTTCGTAGAGGTTATTTAGTTCAATTATATATTGGGATGAGGTAATGGTACCATTCTGAAATTGTGAGGTTGCTGATTTTAAAATATGTTCACGTAGTACAACTATCTTCTCATCCTTAACTATCAATTCACTATACTTTCGGATATCGCTGGCTGCATCATTTTGTTGCATTTGAGTGTTCAGTAAAAATGTTTCTTTTTCAGACGAAACAATTTCCTTTGAAATATCAACCGCTTGCTTTTTCTCTTTTGACTGCCCCCAATCGAAAATGTTCCAATTTAGTTTCAGCCCCGCCAAATAGAAATCCTGGAAGGAATTGTCAAGCATATTCAGTCCGGGATTGCCATAGCCCGCCTGAGCAAATGCTTGCAATTTCGGATAATTGGCTTTCGTTATAACTTCCTTCGAAGATTCCAATTGCTTTTGCTGAAGATTAAAAAACTCTAATTCAGGGCGGTTTGAATTTGCATTAGAGGAAAGTAAAATATCCGGATTCTCTAAGCTAGTACGTTTGTTCAAATTTTGTGAAAGCAGCAGGGAAAGATTGTCCATTGCTTTCTCACGGTCAATTGTGCTTTGCGATAGTTGTTGCTCAAGCTTTAAGATCTCTGCTTGCAACATATGCTTTGAAGAAGGAAGAACGGCACCGAATTTGACACCCGTACTCACTTCTTTTAAGCGTGTATTAAGTTGGTCCATTTTGGATAGCAACAATTTATTCTGTTCCTGAAGAAGCAACACACTGAAGTAGTATTGGTTGATACGATTTTTTAAAGTATAAAGATCGACAGCAATTTTTTGTTGCTGAGTCGCCAGTTCGGCTACTTTCAATTTTGTTGAAGCGGCGATGTGACCACCGTTATAGATTAATTGGTTTGCGTCGAGAGTGGCACGATATTGATCCTTATTGGGAGGTTCAAGGGTTGAATTGGGGATTTGTATAGGAAAAGCAATAACATCAGATTGGTATGTGGCTTGCGCATTGAAATCTAATTTGGGTAATTTTGCTTTTTCCAGAACTTTTATCTCTGAATTTATTTTTTTTTCGAATAAAGCACTTTGTTTTGCAAGAGGATAATTTCTTTCAGCCAGTTTGTAACATTCTTCCAATGTTAAAACTTGCTGCGATGAGGCTAGTATTGGAAAGATTCCGAAGAATATAAAAAGAACCCTTTTCATAATTTATTTTTTTATAGAATTGATGATAAATTCTGAGACTTCTGTTTCTCGTTGCTTCATTAATTTTTTAAATCCGGATTCATCAGTGTTTAAAAATCCTTTGATCAATGGCGATGCTATAAATGGAAAAACGTTCAGTGATATTATATTTATAAACAGTTGCTCCCCATCAATAGGTTTTAATATTCCTTGTGCTACTTCTAACGCAACTTGATTTTTAAATTTTTCGAGCGTTGGGAAGGCAGGATTCTTCTGAATTTTGTCAAAGAACTTTGGATTTCTATTTAATTCCTGAATAATGAAATTGGGCAAGTAAGGATGCTTTGAAATGAACGAGATATAATTATGCGTGAAGTTCCGGATCTTATCTTCAATTGAGGAATCGTCGTTCAAAACTCTATTTAATTGGGGTGCGAGAAGCGAAAAAGCGTTGCTAAACACAGCTTCAAAAAGGAGTTGTTTGCTCCGGTAGTAATAATGCAACATGGCTTTGTTTATGCTTGCCGCGTCGGCAATTTCCTGCATTCGTGCTCCATCCATTCCTTTTTTTTGAAATATATTTTTTGCCGCTTCTAAAATTTGCGTTTCAGTATCCTGATTCTTTTTTGTCTTTTTCATTTAATAACTATATGGTTTAACCATTTGGTTAACAAAGGTAGTACTTATTTATAATTATAAACTGATAATTATCATTTCATTAGGTTTATATGTTAAATAAATTTGCACACAATCATTCGCTACAGTTCGTTTAAACAAAAATTACAATGGAAACACATCTCAAATATATAGAGTGGCGCGATACAAAAGGACTTCACGAGGACACGTTAAATTCACTTTCTGCACTTGAATTTCTAAAAGATGAACTTCAGTTTTTGCAAGATTTAGTAGCCGAGCATACAATTGAACTTATCTATGGAAAACCATTTGAGGAGAGTAGGCATATTGCCGAACAAATATCTCATCATGAACAACGCCTGGAAGGTTTAATTAAAAGATTAAAAGACCATAAGAATCAACTTCAGGTATTAATGGATGATGTGGATGTTCCCAATGAAGTTAGAGACTATAAGCAGTCACATTATACTCTGATGATTGAAATTATGAATTTTAACACTGATGTTAAAAAAACAAAGCGGAGCATCTTTAATATGCTTTCAGAAATAATGAAAAGGAATAAGACAAAGAAATTACTCTAACTACTAAGATTTAAAAAAGTTGCCATGAAAACATTACTCTATATTTCATTTATCGTTTTAAGCTTAGGCCTGACTGCAGGTTGTACTTCGGCGAAATTAATTCAGGAATACAAGAATCCCGAATCTTTCAATTTTATGGCGAATAAGGTGTTGGTGGTCGGTATTTCAGCAAATAAAGCTATACGACGCGATTATGAAAAGCAAATGACAGAATCGCTTGAAAAGAAAAACGTGATTGCAGTAAAAAGCATCGATTTTTTCGAGAAGTCTTTTACTAATAATCAGAAATCTATAGAGCAACTTAATGTTATCGAAAATCAACTGATTGAAGCCGGGTTTGATGCAATACTTTTTACTAAGGTAATCGGACAAGAAAGTAGGGTCACTTTAGTAGATGCCTACAGAACTTTTTCTAAGAATTATCAAAACTTTGAAGATTACTATTACGGCAATCAACATTTATACTTTAAAGAACAACAAGAGCGCTATCAGGTTTATACTACTGAGACTTCCTTATTCTGTATTTGTCCGGGAAAAGAGCGCGAATTGCTCTGGAGTGGGGAGATTGAGGTGGTTGATGCAGATAAGATGAACAGAAATGTGAGCGGTTATATAAGAGTACTTCTCAATACACTTCAGGATAATAACATTCTTATTTTCGAAGAATGAACAATAGCCGTGCTATTCGATGGAATTTTTAATCTTTCTGAAGAAATAGTAAAGGAACTCTTGATTTATAAGTTAGTATTGGAGTTTGAGTCCCCAATAATATTCTCTCGATAAATGTCTTATGGTGATCGAACATGGCCATCATATCAATTTTTAATAATTGCGTAGCAGTATCGATAACCGTCCATTCCGGAGCTTGATTTAAACAATAATACTGATAAGGAAAAGCCTTAAAAATTCGGCTCAAAACTACATTATCCTCTTTTTCGCATAACTCTATCGCATCATCGTCAAGTTCAATTAAGTGTAATTCCGGTTGATGAATTTGCAGTAACTCTAAATAAGGATGCAGACCTATTTCATTCAACTCTTCTTGTGGTAAAGTAAATAACAATGTTTTTCGTATTCCTTTAAAAGAATAGTCCTGTGGAATCGCCATAATAGCACATTCAACATTTCTAATGACTTGTAATGTATTACTGCCAAAAATCGCTTCCCTAGCGCCCGTCGCCCCATTTGTTCCCATGATAATCAGTTCAATGTTGTGAGAAATTA
Source organism: uncultured Ulvibacter sp. (assembly GCA_965367015.1). Taxonomy (GTDB): domain Bacteria; phylum Bacteroidota; class Bacteroidia; order Flavobacteriales; family Flavobacteriaceae; genus CAXBES01. The sequence continues at coordinate 42,072 of CBDUGY010000004.1, read as the reverse complement.
CTGCCTGGTTCACGGCATCTGTAAAATTATCGAAATCAAATAATGGATGTATCGTATATGATTGGTCCTTATACTTCTTTTTTAACTTCGTTATCAGTTGTTCAAGATCCTTTTTATTGTCACTTGCAATCGATTTATAAATTGAATCTTTAGGCGAGGAAGTCATTATATCATCTGTAATATATTCTGAAGTCTTTTGCACATTCAGTATATAGAAATCACACTCCCAATTCTTGAAAAATTCCATAGCATATTCTATAGCATTTACAGAGTTTTTGGAAAAGTCGGTGGGCAGGAGTATATTCTTCATCGGGCTCAAATTACAGTAAAATTTTGCACAAATTTAAGCATATCACTTGCCGTATACTATGACTTATGTCATACGTAAAAGTTAACCTAGAAGTGCTGATAACAAGAGTTTCAAATACTTTAACTTTTAAATATCTCTTAAGTCTTTATCCTTTCCCATCATAATAGGTATTTACCTTGTATGCCAGGCCCCGGATGTATAATTAATCATCTTGGCAAGAGCGATTTAGGTGCAGATTGAACAAACGTCATAAACTTAAAGGGACAAATGAATAGCTATATGATAATTATCATATTTTAATCTCCTTCCTGCTGGTATTTTTGCCCCATAACTTTAATCAAAAGTATCATGCGATATCTTATCAAATCACTAACATTAGTCTTTTCTGTCCTACTCTTAAGTTGTGGTGGCGGGGAAGAGAAGAAAGAAGAAAAAATTAAAATCGGTCAAAAAACTAAAGTAGAAACCAAGAAGGAAACTCCGGTTTCAGATGAAGTTCCTGCATCACAGCGAATTACGTTGGATAATAAGGGAGTTGGAAAGATCAAAAATTTAGATCTGGATCCAACTATAGATCAAGCTATGGTTGCGAGAGGAGCCGAATTGTTTAAGACAAACTGTACTGCCTGTCATAAGGTGGACAAACGTTTTATTGGCCCATCTCCTACCGGAATTATGAAACGCAGGAGTCCGGAATGGATCATGAATATGATTCTGGATCCAAAGTTAATGTCTGAAGAGGATCAATGTGCTAAAGACTTACTTGTAGAATTTAACGGGGCGGCTATGGCAAACCAGAATTTGACCGAAGCTCAGGCTCGTGATATCTTAGAATATTTTAGAACTTTAAATTAATGTAATCATGAAAATCAACCAACTTCAAAAATCATTAGTATTTCTATTAGTTATCGTTGCGTTAATCAGTTGTAAAAACGAAACTACGCAGAATGCGACATCAACTACAACCGAAGAAGCAACGTTAGATAAACAAGGAGGACAGGCCTTTATCGAAGACGATAATTCAACTCCAAATGTACTACAAATAGCGATTAAATCACCAGATCATACTACACTAGTAGCTGCAGTACAAGCTGCAGATTTAGAAAATGTATTAGTGAATGCCGGACCGTTAATGGTGTTTGCACCAACAAACGAAGCTTTTGCTGCGCTTCCGGAAGGAACCGTTGAAAATCTTTTAAAACCAGAGAGTAAGGATGCGTTAGCAAATATTTTAAAACACCACGTAACGGCAGGAAATTATTCAAAAGATTTTTTAAAGAAATTTAAAAAATTAGGCCAGGCAAACGATCAGAGCACAACAGTAGAAGTAAAGGGTGATGATGTTTACGTAGGTGGCGCAAAGATCATAGCAAGTATTGAAGCCGGAAACGGAATTGTACATGTAGTGGATAAAGTGATATTACCTCCTTCAAACTAATTAATAAACCAATCTTAATAAAACACGAACAAATGAAAACATATAAAATTTCAATTCTGTCGCTTTTTAGTGCAGCAATCTTCCTGACTAGTTGCGGGAATAATAATAACAATAAGTCATCCGGTGGCGCACTTAATTCTAGTGCAGCCGAAAAAGTGTATGTTGCACCTGGAGAACAAGATGAATTCTATGCATTTATGTCTGGTGGATATAGTGGTAACCTTACCGTTTATGGTCTACCTTCAGGACGTATGTTTAAGGAGATTCCAGTTTTTTCTCAATTCCCAACATCCGGTTATGGTTATTCTGAAGAGACAAAACCTATGCTAGAAACTTCACACGGATTTATTCCTTGGGACGATTCTCACCACCCGGATATATCTCAAACAAATGGAGAGCTAGATGGACGATGGATATTTATAAATGGAAATAACACACCAAGAATTGCACGTATTAGCTTAACAACTTTTGAAACCGAAGAAATTATTGAAGTACCGAACAGTGCTGGTAACCACAGTTCTTCCTTTATTACAGAAAATACTGAGTATGTTGTAGCAGGAACACGTTTCTCTGTACCGGTACCACAACGGGATATGCCTATTAATGAATACAAAAGTAATTTTAAAGGTGCTTTATCATTTATAAGTGTAGATCCTGAACACGGGCATATGGAAATTAAATTCCAGTTAATGATGCCTGGTTTCGACTACGATCTTTCGCATCCCGGTCGTGACAAATCGCACGGATGGTTCTTTTTTACTACCTATAATACTGAAGAAGCAAATTCTTTGTTAGAGGTTAATGCTTCACAAAATGACAAGGATTTTATCGCAGCAGTGAACTGGAAGAAAATTGAAGAATATGTGAACAATGGAGGTGGTACCAAAATGCCCGCGAACTATGCTCACAATGTGTATGATGAGTCAACACATACCGCGACTACAACAATGAAAAAAGAAGTTTTAACTGTAGACCCGCTTAAAGTACCGGGAGCAGTATATTTTTTACCTACGCCAAAATCACCTCACGGTTGTGATGTAGATCCATCTGGAGAGTATATAATTGGAAACGGTAAATTATCAGCCGATTTAACGATACACTCTTTTACTAAAATGTTGGATGCTATTGAGAATAAAAAGTTTGATGGTGAAGCTTATGGTATTCCAATTTTAAAATTCGAAGATGTCCTTGCAGGGACTGTTAAAAGTGGTGGATTAGGTCCATTACATACCGAGTTTGATGGGAAAGGGAATGCGTATACAACCTTCTTTATTTCTTCGGAAGTGGTAAAATGGAAATTAGGATCTTGGGAAGTAATAGACAGAAAGCCAACATATTATTCGGTAGGACACCTTATGATCCCCGGAGGAAATTCAAGAAAACCTTTTGGTAAATACGTGGTTGCCATGAATAAAATCACAAAGGACAGATACTTACCAACTGGTCCGGAGATGGAACATTCAGCTCAGATATATGATATCTCGGGTGAAAAAATGGAATTGCTTTATGATTTCCCAACTCATGGAGAACCTCATTATGCAGCCGGGATTCCAGCGAGTATATTGGCACCCAAATCACAGAAAATATACAGATTAGACGAGAATAAACACCCGTATGCAGTTTTAAGCCCCGATCAGGCAAGAGTAGAACGTAAAGGAAATGAAGTTCATATATATATGTCAACCATTCGTAGTCACTTTACTCCAGATAATATTGAAGGAGTAAAAGTAGGTGATAAAGTATATTTCCATATCACGAACCACGAACAGGATTTTGATGTACCTCATGGTTTTGCTATGATCGGTCAGAATTCATCAGAGTTATTAGTGATGCCGGGTCAAACCAAGACTTCTATATGGGAACCGAAACAAGTGGGTGTATGGCCATTCTATTGTACAGATTTCTGCTCTGCATTGCACCAGGAAATGCAAGGTTATATAAGAGTTTCCCCTGCATCTTCTAATATAGAACTTAGTTGGTCTTTAGGTGAAGACTAATAAATAATAATTTGAGGGAATACGATAGGTAGTGATTAATTGTATTTCTGAAAAAAGACGGGAGTCTTCGACTGCTCCCGTCTTTAATTAAAAACATCCTAGAAATCACAACTCCACTTTATTTCAAATACAACCCATAAAACATAACACGAATGAAAAAGGCAGGAATTATAATGATTGTTGGTTCCTTGTTATTATTAGGACTCTTTAAGTTTCCACTCTGGAATATTATGTTGGGAGCCCCTCAATATCCCGAACCATTAGGAATGAACATTTTTATTGACGGTATTAAAGGTGTGAATGAATTTGATATGCAGAATATCGATGGTTTAAATCATTATATTGGGATGAAAACCATTCCAAAACCGCAAGAAATGTGGGAATTCAATGTATTTCCTATTGTAATCGGAATTATGGTTGCACTTGGTGTAATCGTAGGGTTATTGGGTTTTTTCGGAAAAGTAAATCATTGGTGGTTTATTGGTTGGTTTGGTTTAATGTCTGTTTTGGGCATTCTTGGAATGTACGATTTCAACGCATGGATGATCGATTATGGAACAAATCTTGACCCAAATGCGATTATGAAGCTCGCAAATCCCGATGGTACTCCAATGAGTTACAAACCGCCACTATTTGGTCATGCTAAAATGTTAAATTTTGATGTAGATTCTTTACCGCATACAGGTGGATATATGATGTTCGTTGGTATGATGTTGACTGTTGTTGCTTTTTTCGTAGGCAAGAAAGAATTACAGAAGAAAAGACTTAAAAGTTAAAAAAATCTGTTACTTTAAATGCTATGAAAACAATCATTTTACTCCTGTTAACCTCTCTTTTAACTGCATCATGCAATGTTGGTCCACAACCTATTGAATATGGAGAAGATGGTTGTCAATTCTGTAAAATGACTATTGTCGATCGTCAACATGCTTCCCAATTAGTCACATCAAAGGGGAAAGTATTTAAATTCGATGCAATCGAATGTATGATTAATTATATGGATGATAATCAAGAAATTGATTATGCACATATCTTAGTAGCAGACTTTAGAGAGCCTGGAAGGCTGATTGATGCGATGAAAACTACATATCTTATAAGTCCGGAAATATCAAGTCCGATGGGAGCATTTCTTTCTGCATTCAAAAGTGAAGAAGCGGCTCAAAAAGTGCAAGCCGAATCGAGTGGGGACCTTTATAATTGGAATGATTTATTAACTCATTTTAAAAATCAATAAGTATGTACGAAGTTGACAGTACTATCGCGTTACAAACATTTGAAGGCCTGAAAGTTCAAAAAATTGCCTCAAACCCCAATGCAGAAATACTTTTTATTTCCTTAGAAAAAGACGCTATCTTTCCAGAGCACACTTCTCCCAGAGATGCAAATTTGATCGTCTTGGAAGGTGAAATAGTTTTTCATATAAAAGGAAAAGAATACCTGCTTTTTGGGCAACATCACTTTCAATTCGAAAAGGAAGTGCCTCATTGGGTTAAAGCCAATGAAAATTCTAAATTCTTAATCTACCGATAATTTTACTATTCACAATTCTGTAATTTCTCTATCTTACGAGCAGATAAGCTGCGTAATACGAAAAAGTATAAGAGCCACACCATATATATGCTCACTAAACCTATTTTAACGCTTTTAATATTGGGATTTGTTCTGCAATCTGCATTCTCGAAAACTCTTTCGGTATGTGAAAGTTGTGACTATAAAACCATCAGTGAAGCAGTGCTAAAAGCTCAGGACTTCGATACGGTATTAGTTAAAAAAGGCACCTATAAAGAATTTAATATAAAGATCGATAAACCGCTAACGCTTCAAGGACAAAATTATCCTATAATTGATGGTGAAGACAAAGGAGAGATAATTACAATATATTCTGATAATGTAACTGTTGATGGTTTATTTATCATTAATGTAGGAACCAGTTATACGACAGATTATGCGGCAATTCGAGTAGTAAAAAGCGAGAATTTTTTAATTCAGAATGTGGTTTTGGAAAAGCTTTTCTTCGGAATTTATCTTGAAAAATCAAATAACGGGAGAGTATTTCATAACAAGATCATTGGAGATGCAGTGGAAGAATTCAATTCGGGGAATGGAATACAACTCTGGTATTGCAAGAATGTGGTAATCGAGCAGAATATCGTACAGCACGTGCGTGATGGAATCTATCTGGAATTCTCAGATAATATTACTATTAGTAATAATATTAGTACTAATAATGTGCGCTACGGACTTCATTTCATGTTTTCTAATCATGATACTTACCAGGATAACGTCTTTGAGAATAATGGTGCAGGTGTAGCGGTAATGTTTTCTAAAGACATTAAAATGTATCGCAATATTTTCAAAAAGAACTGGGGAACTGCGTCTTTCGGAATGTTACTCAAAGAAATTAATGATGCTGAAATCGTTGGAAATATTTTCGAAGAAAATACTATAGGAATTAATATCGAGGGTACTAATCGAATAATCTATAAAGACAATGACTTTATTGGGAATGGTTGGGCAATGAAAGTTAGAGGAGCATGCTATGCGAATAGTTTCGTCAATAATAATTTTTTGTATAACTCTTTCGATCTTTCATACAATAGTAATATGAATGATAATTATTTTGATAAAAATTACTGGAGTAGTTATACCGGTTATGACCTTGATAAAGACGGTATTGGTGATGTGCCGTACAGACCCGTGAAACTGTTTTCTTATATTGTGAATCGAACTCCTGAAGCAATAATTTTACTAAGGAGCCTATTTATTGATATCATCGATTTCTCTGAAAAGGTGTCTCCTGTTTTTACACCAGACGAACTTGTAGATAAAAACCCATTAATGAAAAGAAAGAAACATGATTGAAGTTAAAAACTTGCACAAATCTTTTGGTAAAAACAATGTGTTGCAAGGAATCGACCTTACTATCGATTCGGGAGGTATCTTTGCGATTTTAGGTCCGAATGGTTCCGGAAAAACTACCTTAATAAAAAGTATTTTAGGGATGGTGATTCCCGATTCCGGCACTATCGAAATTGATGGAAAGCAAATTCGGAAACAATGGAAATATCGAAATGATATAGATTATCTGCCACAGATAGCTAATTTTCCTTCTAATTTAAAGGTTTCAGAGCTTATCAATATGATAAAAGATCTTCGCTCCGGTAATAATGCAGATGATGAGCGACTTATAAAACTTTTCAAATTAGAACCTTTCTTAAAGAAGAAATTAGGGAATCTCTCCGGGGGAACAAAACAAAAAGTTAATATTTTGCTCGCTTTTATGTATGATAGTCCGTTGCTAATTCTAGACGAACCTACATCGGGATTAGATCCTATTTCCCTAATCAGGTTAAAGGATTTAATTACTTCTGAAAAAGAAAAAGGTAAAACAATTCTCATTACTTCTCATATAATGAGTTTCGTGGAGCAGGTTTCTAATGACATTGTATTCCTGCTTGAAGGAAAGATATACTTTAAAGGAAGTATAATAGAGTTGAAAACCAAGACAAATCAACCAGATTTTGAACATGCCATAGCATCCATTTTACAGCAAAGTTATGATTAAAATACTAAAATACACCTGTTACGATCTCATCAGGAGTCGCTGGAGCTATGTATATTTCGCATTCTACCTCCTGCTTGGGGCGGTATTGTTGTTTCTCAACAATGATCTCTCAAAGGCCGTTATCACTCTGATGAATGTAATCATAGTTTTGGTGCCACTTATTGGGACGATTTTTGGAGTGATGTACTATTATAATTCGAAGGAATTCACCGAACTTCTTTTGGCGCAACCCGTAAAGAGAACTTCAATATTCTTAGGACAATATTTAGGGGTTGCACTATCACTCTCCCTAAGTTTAATAATTGGTTTAGGACTACCCTTTTTATTGTACGGAATTTTTGAATCTTCGGCGATTTGGGATTTTTCCTTATTACTAATTACAGGTACCTTTCTCACATTTATTTTTACTGCCTTAGCATTTAATATTGCATTGTTCAATGAAAATAAAATCAAAGGCTTTGGATATGCCATCCTTCTTTGGCTTTTTATGGCAGTTATCTATGACGGTTTGTTCTTAATGTCATTAATTGCTTTCGAGGAGTATCCCTTAGATACATTTTCACTGATTAGTACCATGGCGAATCCCATCGATCTCTCACGAGTGCTCATCTTACTAAAACTGGATATTTCTGCACTACTTGGCTATACGGGCGCCGTGTTTCAGAATTTCTTCGGAACGAACTATGGTATATTGGTTTCGGGCGGGATGTTACTAATCTGGGTGCTATTACCAATCTGGCTTATTCAGAAAAAAGCAAAACGGAAGGATTTTTAGAATGCTACTTAAGTAATGTAGCACATAAGCATTTTTCCAGAATGATGAATATCATAAAATCACCGTAAGTTATCTCATATTTTTGCTACCAAAATAAGTCTTTAAAAAAATCATTTATGCAAATTGATCTGAAAGATTACGTTAATAAAGCACTCACATATTCCGAATATAATTTACTTTTTAAACAGTTGGTGGCTGAAGGAAGAACTACGGGCGATGAACAATCTCAGGAAAGAATTGATTTCACTAAATTAAATTGGAGTCGGACTAAAAGATTAGACAAAACAGCGAGACTTTCAGATAGCGCAGAAGAAACTATTAAAAAATTAAACAGGCCTCAAACATGGTTGGTAATCACCGAGGTCTGGTGTGGAGATGCCGCACAATCAATTCCTTTTCTAAATAAAATTGCAGCTGTAAATAAGAAAATTAGTCTGAAGTTAATTCTTCGCGATAAAAATAAGGAACTAATGAACGCTTTTTTAACTAATGGATCAAAGTCTATTCCCAAGTTAATAATTTTGGATGATGAGTATAAAGTTATTGGTACATGGGGACCTCGATCTGTTTTAGCCACTCAACTGGTGGATGATTACAAGAAGATTCACGGTACTTTAGATGCAGTATTTAAAAAGGAACTTCAGATATGGTATAATAATGATAAAGGAGCTGCAATTATCGATGATTTGGTTTCGGTCATAATGACTTTAACTACTCCTATAAGAATTTCAGAATAAATTAAATAGATTCTAAAATATGTCCAATTCTATGCAATTAGTTACTCCACAAGAGGCTGTCTCGATAGTTAAGTCTAACGATCGTGTTTTTTTTCAGGGAGCTGCCATGACGCCCAACCTTCTAATCGATACACTTTGTGAGCGCTACCTAGAGCTTGAGAATGTAGAAATTATTCAAATACATACTCATGGGGATGCAAAATATACGCGGGCGCCATATAATAGTGCTTTTCAACTTAGTAGTTGTTTTGTTGGAAATAATGTTCGAGAAGGGGTTGCAACCCAAAGTGGAGATTACATACCTGTTTTTTTAAGTGAGATTCATTGGTTATTTAGACGAAACATCCTCCCTTTGGATGTAGCTTTTGTTCAGGTTTCGCCCCCCGATAAGCATGGATACTGTTCTCTTGGGGTCTCGGTAGATGTAACGTTGCCTGCAATTCAGACGGCAAAAAAAGTAATAGCACTTATTAATAAAAATGTGCCTCGAACACATGGCGATGGTATTATTCATGTGAGTAATATTCACTATGGAGTTGAAATAGACACCCCTATTTATGCGTCACCTTTATCAAATCCTACATCAATTGAGGCCACGATAGGTAAGCATGTGGCGAGTTTAATAGAAGACGGGGCAACGCTACAGATGGGAATTGGTAATATTCCGAATGCTGTATTAAATAATTTAACTAACCATAAGCGGCTAGGAATTCATACTGAAATGTTTAGTGATGGTATTTTACCGCTTATTGAAAAGGGAATCATCACGGGCGAGGATAAAGAAATTAAAACAGGCAAGATTGTCACTTGTTTCGCCATGGGGACTCAAAAATTATACGACTTTGTTGATGACAATCCGATAGTTCATTTTAAAGAAGCCGGATATACGAATGATACCGCAATTATAAGGCAGAATCCGAAAGTGACAGCCATCAACAGTGCTATTGAAATAGATCTTACGGGACAAGTTTGTGCAGATTCTATTGGGGCATATCAATATTCGGGAGTAGGGGGTCAAATGGATTTTATTAGAGGCGCTTCTCTTTCTGAAGGAGGAAAACCCATTATTGCAATGCCTTCAATTACTAATAAAGGAATCTCTAAGATTACACCTTTTTTAAAACAAGGAGCAAGTGTAACAACGACTCGAGCACATGTACATTACGTAGTCACAGAATATGGGGTTGTTAATCTCTTCGGAAAAGGTTTAGAGCAACGTTCAAGAGAATTGATATCTATTGCACATCCAGATCATCGGGAACAATTAGAGAAGGAAGCATATAAAAGATTTAAAGCTAATAACTGATTTTGATCATGTTTTAATTTTGCCAGGTTTACAATCTTTGCAAAAGGTAAAATGAGCAAATTAGATTTTATGACAAGCTGTTTTCATTGTGGAGACGACTGTTTAGACACTACAATAATTCATCAAGACAAGTCTTTTTGTTGTCATGGTTGCAGAACAGTTTTTGATATCCTTAATGATAGCGATTTAGGATACTATTACGATCTTGAACGATCTCCGGGAATAACCCCAAATGATTCCACAGGAAAATTCGACTTTTTGGACAATCCTTCTATAGTTGAGAAATTGCTCGAGTTTAATGATGAGAACACACAGATAGTATCCTTTTTAATACCTTCAATTCATTGTAGCTCGTGTATATGGGTTCTAGAAAACCTTAATAAATTGAATCCGGCAATACAATCTTCACAGGTGAACTTTCCCGAAAAAACGGTAAGGATTACCTTTAGATCTCAAGAAATAGTACTTAAAGATTTGGTCGTGCTCTTGAGCAGAATAGGGTATGAACCAAACATTACGCTGGAGGATTCTACAAAGAAAAAAAAGGATTATAACCGAAGTCTTATCTATAAACTGGGCGTCGCCGGCTTTGCCTTTGGAAACGTAATGTTTCTTTCGTTTCCCGAGTACTTCGATCTGGCAGGAAAGGAGGAGGAATTCTGGTTGCAGCAATTTAAAGATGTCTTTCGCTGGTTAATGTTTGCCTTTTCACTTCCGGTTGTGATTTATTCGGCTCAGGATTACTTTATATCGGCATTTAAGGGACTCCGAAGTAGAATTCTAAACATCGACGTCCCCATTGCATTAGGAATTACTGTTCTATTTCTAAGAAGTACTATCGATATAACTTTCGATTGGGGTAGTGGCTTTTTTGATAGTCTCACCGGACTTGTCTTCTTTTTACTGCTGGGTAAATTCTTCCAGCAAAAAACCTATGCTTTCCTTTCTTTCGAACGCGATTATAAATCGTATTTCCCTATTGCTGTAACACGAATAAAGCATTCCACTGAAGAAGGAATTATTGAAGAACAGGCAGAAGTTTACGAAGTCATGAAAGGCAACCGACTTCTGATACGAAACAACGAGATAATTCCTGTGGATACTATTCTTATTAAAGGTAATGCCTTAATTGATTACAGTTTTGTCACCGGGGAAGCGGAACCTGTTATTAAATCCAGGGGAGATAAGCTTTATGCAGGAGGAAAGCAACTTTCTGGGGTTTTGGAGGTTGAGGTCATAAAACCAGTGGAACAAAGCTATTTGACCCAATTGTGGAGTAATGAGATTTTCAATAAAGGAAATCAAACGGTATTTCAGTCTCTTACCGACAGCATCAGTAGACGATTTACCATAGCAGTACTTGTTATAGCATTCGTGGCAAGTTTATTTTGGTTGTGGTATGATCCTTCAAAGGCATTTAATGTTTTTACAGCAGTATTAATAGTGGCTTGTCCTTGTGCTATTGCGTTGGCGGCTCCGTTCACTTTAGGTAATTTATTACGAATTTTCGGAAAGCAAAAGTTCTATTTAAAAGAGGCTTCGGTAATTGAACAAATGGCGAAAGTTGATGCTGTAGTATTCGATAAAACTGGAACCTTAACCACCAATAAAAAAAATAGTATCACTTATGAAGGTTTAACGCTTTCTTCGGAAGAAGAAACGTTACTTACTAGTACCCTACGTGCTTCAAATCATCCGTTGAGCAGGGCATTATATGAAATACTTGATAAGAACAATATTCAGACGCTGGACGAATTTCAAGAAGAAATAGGCAAAGGGATTTCTGCAAAACTGAAGGATTCAAATATGAAAATTGGTAGCGAAACCTATGTGGAAAAAGCCGGAGATATCGAAAATGTGATTGCTTCGGAAACGAATACCAGGGTGCATATAAGTAGTAACAATGAGTACAAAGGTTTTTACACTTTTGAAACTGATTATCGAAACGGATTAGTTGAGCTATTTGCTGAACTGGATAAAGATAAGAGCTTGTTTGTTTTGTCCGGCGACAATGATGGCGAGCGAAATCGATTGGAAAAAATTCTGCCTGCGACGACTAAATTACTGTTTTATCAAAAACCGGAAGATAAATTAGAGTTCATAAAACGCTTGCAAAAAGGCGGCAGAAAAGTGATGATGGTAGGCGACGGATTGAATGATGCGGGAGCGTTAAAACAGAGTGACGTTGGGATAGTGATTTCGGAGAATATAAATGTTTTCTCACCGGCGTGTGATGGTATTTTGGACGCAAAAAAATTTGAGGATTTTACTGATTTTTTGAAAATCTCAAGAAGTGGTGTTCGCGTGATTCAATGGAGTTTCTTACTCTCTTTGATATATAATGTGGCCGGATTATCATTTGCTGTCACTGGTAATTTATTGCCTGTGGTAGCTGCTATTCTGATGCCTTTGAGTTCAATAAGTGTCGTAGTATTTACCACTTTGGCGACTCAGTATTTCAGTAGAAATTTATAATGAAACTAAATAAGTAAAGCTGACAATTGTCATTTTTTGAACTCTTGGTCAATTATATTTTTACGCCATAATTCAGGTAGGTATGAGTATTATTTACGTATTGCTGGCAATAAGCGTTTTTGTTGCTTTAATATTCTTCGCGGCATTTATATTTTCAGTTAAAAGGGGACAGTATGACGACACCTACACACCATCGGTGCGGATGCTCTTTGAAGATGAATTGATAAAAGATACGCATACCACTTTAGAAGATAAATCAGATACGAAACCAATCAATAATAAAGAGTAATCACGAACAAATATGGAATTAGAAAAGTTTTATTACGACAATCAAATCGTTAAAAAGTTTATCTGGGCGACCATTATATGGGGTATTGTCGGAATGTCTATCGGACTATTAATAGCCTATATGTTTTTATTCCCAAACATGACCGATGGTATTTCATGGTTAAGTTTTGGTCGTTTGCGACCTTTGCATACAAATGCAGTGATTTTTGCCTTTGTGGGTAATGCAATTTTTGCCGGGGTATATTACTCTACTCAGCGACTGTTAAAGGCACGAATGTGGAGTAACTTTTTGAGTAATCTTAATTTCTGGGGTTGGCAGGCTATTATTGTGGGTGCTGCGATAACTCTCCCTTTAGGATATACAACCTCAAAGGAATACGCCGAATTGGAATGGCCTTTCGATATCGCCATTGCCCTTATTTGGGTCGCTTTTGGCGCTAATTTGATTGGTACTATGATTAAAAGAAGACAGCGTCACCTATATGTTGCTATCTGGTTTTATCTAGCAACATTTGTAACGGTTGCGGTACTTCATATCGTAAATAGTATAGAACTTCCGGTAAGTGCTTTGAAGAGTTATTCGGCTTATGCAGGGGTACAGGATGCTTTGGTACAGTGGTGGTATGGGCATAATGCGGTGGCATTTTTCCTAACCACTCCTTTTTTAGGATTGATGTATTACTTTATTCCTAAGGCTGCTAACAGGCCGGTTTATTCTTATAAATTATCTATTGTACACTTCTGGTCATTAATTTTCATCTATATATGGGCAGGACCTCACCATCTATTGTATTCAGCTTTACCCGATTGGGCGCAGAACCTAGGGGTGGCGTTTTCCGTAATGCTCATTGCACCATCTTGGGGTGGTATGATTAATGGATTGCTTACACTTCGTGGAGCTTGGGATAAGGTGCGTACCGATCCTGTTTTAAAATTTATGGTAGTAGCGATTACCGGATATGGTATGGCAACTTTCGAAGGTCCATTATTATCACTAAAAAATGTAAACGCAATCGCTCACTTTAGTGATTGGATCATTGCGCACGTGCATGTAGGGGCTTTAGCCTGGAATGGTTTCTTAACCTTCGGAATGGTGTATTGGTTGGTTCCGAGGCTATTTAAAACAAAACTTTGGTCGACCAAGCTTGCGAACACACACTTCTGGATTGGTACCTTAGGGATTATCATGTACGCGCTACCTATGTACGTTGCAGGATTTGTACAGGCGTCAATGTGGAAACAATTTAATCCCGACGGAACTCTTACATATGGTAACTTCTTAGAAACCGTAAGTGAAATCATCCCGATGTACTGGATGCGGGCAATAGGTGGTAGTCTATACATTGTGGGAGCATTCGTGATGCTTTACAACATTATACAAACAGTAAGAAAGGGAAGTAAAGTAACCGATGAATTAGCAGAAGCTGCTCCGCTAGAACGTGTGACAAGAAGAAGAACCGCCAAAGAGGGCTATCATACATGGTTAGAAAGGAGGCCGGTAAAACTAACAATTTATGCTACTATAGCAATCTTGATTGGTGGCATGGTACAAATTATCCCATCCTTATTAGTTGATGATTATGTGCCTGTGATATCGAGTGTAAAACCATATACTCCATTAGAGTTAGAAGGTCGTGATATATATATCCGAGAAGGTTGTGTATCCTGTCATTCACAAATGATTCGTCCCTTTAGAAGTGAAGTAGAACGCTACGGCGAATATTCTAAATCTGGCGAATATGTCTACGATCACCCATTTTTATGGGGAAGTAAGCGTACGGGCCCGGATTTACATAGGATAGGTGGTAAATACAGTGATAACTGGCATTTAAATCATTTCTATGATCCCCAAAGTACATCGTCCGGCTCAATTATGCCTTCTTATAAATGGTTAATTAACAGAGAGCTGGATAAGTCGCTTACGGAAAAGAAAATGGAAGCTATGGTAACCTTAGGTGTGCCTTACACTGAAGAAGAAATAGCGAGAGCTCAGCAGTGGATGTTGGAAAAAGGTACTCAAATAGAGACGAATTTATACAGCGATCCGGATTTTGTGAAAACATATGAAGCAGATAAAAAATATTCTGAAGAAAATGGTGATGATTTTATTGAAATGCGCAATCGAGAAGTAGTTGCGG
Organism: uncultured Ulvibacter sp.; assembly: GCA_965367015.1. GTDB lineage: Bacteria > Bacteroidota > Bacteroidia > Flavobacteriales > Flavobacteriaceae > CAXBES01. The sequence goes on along the minus strand of CBDUGY010000004.1, from coordinate 27,043 downwards.
TCATTGCTTATTTACAAAGACTGGGAACCGATATTAAAGTAAAAGACAATACAGAAGCTTCAGCTAAAAACCAATAATTATGTTACGATTTATTAAAGGAAATTTAGAAAACATTGATGGTGTAGAGATCTACCCTATCTTTTCACTACTTATCTTCTTCGTCTTCTTTGTGGCTCTATTCTGGTGGGTATTCACTACCAAGAAAGAGCATATTGAGGAGGTAAGTAATATTCCACTGGACAATAACAACCAAAACCAAGATTTACTATGAGAACAGGAGCATCCTATTTAAGAGTTATCGCATTTATCATAATCGCTATCTTATTGCTGGAGTTCACTATAGATTCTGGTGAGCAAATGGCATTAGAAAAATACCCAATTATTTGGGTGGTTTTGGCCACCCTTGTAGTATTTGCAATCGCGGTGGAGGTCGTTGCAGAATCTTTCAAAGGAATTCTTTATCAAGGCATGTCAGCAGAAGCGCAACAACGATACAATGCGACAGAGACACAACGGAAAGAGCAAAGTTTTAGCTGGATCAAACAACAATACAAAAGACTTCTTGGCAGCAAGCCCTTGGAAAAGGAGGGTGACATCGTACTAGATCATAATTACGATGGTATAAAGGAGCTGGATAATACTTTACCACCATGGTGGGTATATATGTTCTATGCCACAATCGTATTTGCTATAGTTTATTTGGTTAGGTATGAGATCTTTAATGATACCAATCAGGCTGAGGAATACGATATTGCTGTCGCAGAGGCAAAATTGGAGATCGAAGAGTATAAAAGAACGGCAAAAGATCTTGTTGATATAAATACGGTTGAATTACTGACGGAAGCTTCAGATCTCAATGCGGGAAAAGCAATTTTTACAGCCAATTGTGTTGCTTGTCATAAAGCTGATGGAGGTGGTGGAATCGGACCAAACCTAACCGATGATTACTGGATTCTTGGTGGCGGTATAAAAAATGTTTTCAATACTATATCTGAAGGTGGAAGAGATGGAAAAGGGATGGTAGCATGGAAAACAGATCTGAAACCGGCAGAAATGGCTCAAGTTGCAAGTTACGTGTTAAGTATGCATGGAATAACACCGGCAGAGCCCAAAGAACCTGAAGGTGAAATCTGGATTGATCCGGATGCAGCTGTAGATAATGTAAAAATTGAGATTATTGACTCAACTCAAGTGGAAGTGATTATGACTAATGAGACTGTAGAAATGAATTTATCTGCAGAAGGTCAATAATTTAAAAACGAAAAATTGGAAACCCCGGATAACGAACAATTTAGAGATAGTATTGGTACCATCAATAAAGAGGGTAAACGTGCCTGGCTCTTCCCTAAAAAACCATCAGGAAAATATTACGAGTATAGAAAGTATGTAAGTTATGTACTCTTGGCATTCTTGTTTAGCGCTCCTTTTATAAAGGTTAACGGGAACCAGTTTTTGATGTTTAATGTCTTGGAACGACGTTTTAATGTATTCGGATTTCCATTTTGGCCTCAAGATTTTCACTTGTTCGTTATCATGATGCTTATTGGGGTGGTATTTGTGATAATTTTTACTGTTGCCTTTGGAAGACTTTTTTGTGGCTGGGTATGTCCGCAGACTATTTTTATGGAAATGGTTTTCAGACGAATAGAATACTGGATAGATGGGGATAGAGGAAAGCAAATACGGCTAGATAAAATGCCCTGGAATGCTGAGAAAATTAGAAAGCGTGTTCTTAAGTGGATTATCTTCTTTATCATTTCATTTGCAATCGCAAATGTTTTCTTAGCTTACTTAATTGGTAGTGACCGATTGATTCAATATATACAAGATGGACCTTTCAGTCATATAAGTACCCTCATTTCGCTATTGATTTTTACAGGGGTATTTTATTTTGTGTTCGCCTGGTTCAGAGAGCAGGTTTGTATTATTGCCTGTCCCTATGGGAGACTTCAAGGCGTACTACTTGATAATAAATCTATTATTGTCGCTTACGATCACAAACGAGGAGAGCGCGAAGAAGGACGTTCGAAATTTAAAAAGAATGAAGACAGAGAGGCCATCGGCAAGGGTGATTGTATAGATTGTTTTCAATGCGTCCATGTTTGTCCAACAGGAATTGACATTAGAAACGGAACTCAATTGGAATGTGTGAATTGCACGGCGTGTATTGATGCCTGCGATCACATGATGGAATCGGTAGATCTTCCTAAGGGATTAATTCGGTATGCAAGTGAAGATAATATTGAAAAGAAAGCGAAATTCAAATTTAGTGCAAGATTAAAAGGTTACACAGCGGTATTATTTATTTTAACTGGAGTTTTAATAGGAATGCTCTTTCTGAGGAATGATGTTGAGGCGAGAGTACTGCGATTGCCGGGACAGCTCTACGAACGAAAGGCAGATAATATAATTAGCAATGTTTACACCTTCAAATTAGTGAATAAGACAACCGCAGCGATAGACGAGGTTAATTTTAAACTTATCTCACATAAAGGGAAGATCAATCTGGTAGCGCACGATGATTTTATTGTACCTCCCCAAGGACTTTCGGAAGGAACTCTATTCATCGAAATTAACGCCAGTGCACTTAGCGGCGATAAGGACAGAGTTGAAATAGGTGTGTACAGTGGAGATAAACTAATTGAAAAAACAACAGCTGCGTTCTTAGGTCCGCGTAGTTATAAGTAGTGACAATACGATTCGGACAAGGATAGAGCGGAAAATCCTTTTTGCCACAAAGTGGCAAAAATATTGAAGCGAAAGCCTGACCCAGACCGCCCATAGCAAGTGTCTGGGGTACGAAAAAAATAAAAAACTAGTGTAAAAGACGTTATTATGAAAATAAACTGGGGTGCAGGATTGGTTATAGGAATGGTGCTATTCATGGGTTTCATTGTCTTTTTAGTCGTGCGCATGACGACCAACGATAAGTTAAATCATGATCTTGTGACCGAAGAATATTATAAACGTGAATTGGCATATCAAGATGAAATTGATGCAGAAAAAAATTCGCATTCCTTTTCAAAGAATATTACGGGCCAGCGTGTTGAAAACGGTTGGTTGTTAACTTTTCCAAGTGAAGTAGACCTCACTGAGGTTGAAGGTACAGTGTTCCTTTATAGACCGTCTAACAAGAAACTGGATTTTGAACTACCCATTCAAAGTTCGGGATCAAATTTGCTCATACCTGACCAAAACCTGTTAGACGGTCGCTGGAACATTACAATTGTATGGAGCTTGGATGGGGAAGATTATTTGTACAAAAATGAAATAGTATATTAATATGTGGATGTCTGCATTAATATTAGGGCTTTTGGGGAGTTTTCACTGCATTGGAATGTGCGGTCCCATTGCATTTTTATTACCTGTAGACAGAGAAAATCCTGTTAAGAAGACCTTTCAGATTTTTTTATATCACTTTGGAAGGATACTCGCTTATAGCAGTATCGGACTCTTATTCGGACTTGTTGGGAAGGGCGCATCTATTTTTGGAATGCAGCAACAATTAAGTATTGGGGTTGGTATTTTGATGATACTTTTTGTTGTAATTCCGAAGAGAACAATTAACAAGTATAACTTCTCGAAACCTATTTATAGAATTGTTTCAAAAGTAAAAACTGCCCTGGGAAAAGAGCTTAAAAAGAAATCACCGGATACCTTTTTAACTATTGGTTTTTTAAATGGTTTTTTACCCTGCGGACTCGTATATGTTGCTGTTTTCGCTGCCATAGCCGTTGGAAATGCCTGGCAAGGGAGTTTGTACATGGCGCTATTTGGAATAGGAACTATTCCTTTGATGACCACAGCAATTTATTTTGGAAATATAATTACGGGATCGGTTAAAACAAAGATTCGCAGATCGATACCGGTGTTTGTGGTTATTTTTGGATGTTTATTCATTTTAAGGGGTATGGGATTGGGTATTCCATATGTTTCTCCCAAACCAATGATTGAATCTGTCGACGCCAGTTACGAATGTAATAGCAATTTCACAGAAACAACTAATTTAATTAAAAGATAAGATATGATTTTAAATGAAATCCCTTTAGTTAACTGGGGCATGGGTACAGCGCTTATTGTGGTTTTCGCCATAGTGTGCATTATTCTCTCAGTGGTTATCTACTCGATGGTACAAAGTGGGAAGAAGAAAGATGAGTAAAAATAGGAAGGTCGAATTTTAAACGTTTTCATTCCTACAAGTTCATCAAGCTAAACAGTCATGGAAAAAACCTGTGTTTCAGGTTTGTTTCTTTGTAATAATACGTCAAAAGCCATACAAATATTTCTTACAAAGGGACGTCCTTTTTCAGTGACAAGTAAATTGTCTTTGTCTATAACTACCAGCTCATCCTGTTGCATTTCTGTTAGCTTTGATAATGTCATTGGTAAGTCGTCAAAATACATGTTTTCAGTTGCCCATGAAGTTTTCAGGTTGCACATTATATTTAGGATGTGTTTTCTAACAATAAGATCTTCTGTACTTAATATATGTCCTCGAAAAGCAGGAATAATTCCTTGACTCACCAAATCCTGATATGCCTCAACTCCTTTTTCATTCTGAGCGAAACTATACCAGCTATCGCTAATGGCAGATGCACCTAGCCCTATCATAACCTGGGTTTTCGAACTTGTATATCCCATAAAATTTCTATGGATTGTTTTGTTTTTTAAGGCTGTCGCTAAGCTATCGGTTGGTAAAGCAAAGTGATCCATTCCAATTTCAATGTATCCGGCGTCAAGCAGTAATTTTCTTCCTAATTCATACTGTGTTCTTTTTTCATCTGCAGTAGGCAGGTCTTCATCTTTAAAACCTCTTTGACCATTTCCTTTTATCCAAGGAACATGGGCATAGCTGTAAAATGCAATACGGTCTGGGCGCAAACTTTTCGTGATCTCAATAGTTTTTATGATGTGTTCTAACTTCTGAAAAGGGAGTCCGAAGATTATATCGTGCCCAACAGAGTTGTAGCCAAAGTCTTTTGCCTCTTGAGTTACACGTTTAACATTTTCAAGAGGTTGAACGCGATTAATCGCCTCTTGAACAGTTTTGTTATAATCCTGTACCCCGTAACTCACTCTGGTAAAACCGAAAGATGCTAAGGTTTGTAAATGCTCCTTCGTAGTATTATTAGGATGCCCTTCGAAGCTCAATTCGGCATCTGATGCTTTTGTTGCTCTTCGGAAAAGTCCCTCCAGCAGCATTTGCAAATTTTCAGGACTATAGAATGTTGGCGTACCGCCACCGATATGTAATTCTTTGATAATAGGTTTTTCTCCTAATAGATCAACATAAAGTTCAAGTTCTTTCAGAATCGTCTTTAGATAAGGAACTTCAACCGAATGGTTTTTTGTTATGCGTTTATGACATCCACAGAAGGTGCAAAGACTTTCGCAAAATGGCAGGTGAATGTACAGACTAATGCCTTCGGTTTTATTTGAAGCTAAAAAACTTTGTCTAAGTGTGTCTTTCCACCCTTTTAAAGAGAAACGTTTGTTATCCCAATACGGAACAGTTGGATAACTGGTATATCTTGGACCAGCAACATTATATTTTTCAACAAGAGAATTACACATTATCTATATATTTTCACAAAAGTAGAGGAGTCTCAATTTTTAGAAAATGATATATGTCAGTTAGGTTATGACGTTTAATAAGTAGTGAAGGGTCAAGAGACATGGTATAAGATGCTAATCTTCTACCTCGAGTTTTTGACTTCCAATTTTGTTAGCTTCCATAAGGACATTATTGATATTATTTGTAAGTTTAAAACTGCAAAAAAAGGCTATGACTTTCTTACAATTTAGGATTGATTTCTCTTTATTGATGGGTAGGTGTATGTTGTTAAATGATTGTCACTAGCTCATTATTATAGCATACATAAAGAAAATTCAGGCGGGAGAGAAGTAGGAGGTTTTATTCAAAAAAATATAAGATGCTAAAAGCAGTACTTTTTGATATGGATGGAGTGATCGTGGATACCGAACCGCTACATCGCAAGGCATATTTTAAGATGTTCGATGAGGTTGACATAGACGTTTCTGAATCGCTATACGAGAGTTTTACCGGACAATCTACCATGAATATTTGCCGTGTACTATGCGATGAATTTTCGTTGCCCAATACTCCTGAAACATTAGTTGCCATAAAGCGCAAATATTTCAAATATCTTTTCGAAAATGATGCATCTTTAGCATTGTTGGATGGGGTGTTGGAACTTATAAAGGATTACCATCACCACGGACTCACCTTAGTCTTGGCTTCGTCGGCATCTATGACAAACATCGACCGTATTTTCGAGCGTTTCAATTTGAACCAATATTTTATTGCCAAATTAAGCGGTGCCGATTTGAGAGCATCTAAGCCGCATCCAGAGATCTTTATAAAAGCTGCGAAGGCTTCGGGCTATAAACCTCAACATTGTATGGTAATTGAAGATTCTACTAATGGAATTCGAGCAGCGAAAGATGCAAACATATTTTGTGTTGGTTATAACAGCAAGCATTCGACCAATCAAGATTATTCAAGAGCAGATATTGTAGTGAAGAGTTTCGAGGAAATTTCGTATAACGTTATTAAGAGATCGTTTCTTTAAAACTAGGGTGCCTATGTTTTTGTATTGAATGTTTTATTTATTTTAATTCGAGGTCAAGGAGTTCCTTCTCACTTATCAAACTCATAAAGTCTTCGTCTTTTTCGATTAAATAATCAATTTCAAATTGATCTCCGATGTGTTCTCCGTTTTTTAATGCCTCTATATTCGCAGGCAATTCATCGTCAATACTTAAAGAGACTGCTCTTCCATTTTCGTCTGTAAAGAAATAATGACCCCCTTCATATCCATCAAAAGTTACCACTATTGACTGTTGTTTTTTAGTACCGGTATAAATATTGGTTTCGTCAAGTAGAGTACTAATTATAAGTGCTATTCCAAATCCGATTAAGATAAAAAATGTTTTCATAATGATAATTTTTATATTCGATGGTTATATAATCTTTATACCAAATTATTAAAAAAGTGAGCCTTTTAAAATTAATTGGGTAATGTTTAGTACTATATCTTAAGGAATTGAAAAATTAACTCTTAAAAATTCTAAAATTTTCAATTTCTTTATGAAAAGAGATCATTGAAAGAAAAGTCTAAATCAAAACAGAACCGATTTAAATTTCAAACGTCATTGTTGTGGTTCGATATAAGTGAAGAGAGCTATTAAGAAAATCGGGGTATTTTTTTTCAAGTGACAATAAGCGTCTGGGATTAAAAATCTTCTGTTTAAAATCGCTAAATTAGCTTTATAGATTAAAGTAACAACCTAACAACATTAATTTGAATTCAATAAATGTAAGTTCCCTTCCAATTCACGAAGTGATACAGGATATGGCAAAATGTTTGGATGTTCCTTATTTTGTTGATTGTGGTCAATATCATATAGAGCTTCCCCAACACATTGGGTCTGGAACTATTGTTGGACTAAGCTTTCAGAATGGACTAGGTTTTATAACCTATGACTGTACTTTTTATGAGGATCTTGAAATCCAGTTCATAGTTAACTACGTTCATCCTTTGAAGTTTATTTATTGTCTTGAAGGAAATGTTGATCATAGTTTTGAGAATACTTCAGAAAAACACATAATTAATACATATCAAAGTTCGATCGTAGCAAGTGATAACAATAACGGACATGTGCTTTACTTTAAAAAAGGAGTACATACCGTAATTCATAGTCTGGAAGTAAACAGAGAATTATTTTACGCTAAGATTGACTGTGAAATGAAGAATCTTAATCCCGAACTTCAGCAGCTTTTTATGGATGTTCACGCTGGAAATTCTTTTTATTATGAAGGTTTTTACAGCCTTGAGTTTGCTACTATTTTCAGAGATATGGATAATTATCCGGATAAGAACTTTATAAGAAAATTATTTTTCGAAGCCAAGGCTTACGAAATATTAACGAAGCAGATAACTCAGTTTGAGGATGATTTACAAAACGAAGGTAGCCGCTCACTATTGCGCGAGAACGAGATTCTTATCATTGAAAAAGCGGCCATTGTGATACAATCGAATGTTGCCGGAGTAGGAACTATTGAAGAATTGGCGCGAGAGGTAGGGATAAATGTGAACAAACTACAAAGCGGATTTCAGTCATTGTACAACTGTACAGTTCACGATTTTATTCAAAAAACTCGTTTGGAAAATGCAATGAGTCTGCTTAGAAATACAAATTTCAGTCTTGCTGAAATTTCAGATCGCATAGGAATTTCAAGTAAAAGCTATTTTTCGAAACTTTTCAAAAATCACTTCGATCTAACCCCATCCGAATTTCGAAAAAAGAATTTTTACAAAGAGAAATAGTATGTTGCATCTTAGCCTAAAAAAGATATCCCCTCCCATAAGGAAGAGGATATCGGCCCAAATAATAACTGTAGTTAAGTTTGTTAATTACAGTATGCCGCAAAAGTAGGTAGAACGGCCTAAGGCAGATAACAGATTACAAAGTTTAAATAACAAATTACCCTCTTTTATCTATATCCCTTAGTTTTTAATTTAAATTTGATATTTAGATTTATTAAAATTTTATTCGAACCTAAGTCATTTCACCAATGAACTATTTTCTTATCATAACAGTACTTGTCACTATTTCAGCACTTTTTGGATACATCAATGTTCGCTTTTTAAAATTACCTAATACTATTGGGTTGATGCTAATTACAATTGTTTTTACACTCGCCGTACTTGGTCTCAGTTTCTTCGACACCCGATTATTAGATGCAGAAAAGTATATTATAACTCAAATAGATTTTAAGACAGTGCTTCTAGATATCATGCTAAGTTTTCTGCTTTTTGCAGGGGCATTGCATACTAATTTTGAACAATTAAAAGTACAACGGTGGCCGGTTTTAGTATTTTCAACTATTGGTGTACTAACTTCAACTTTTTTAGTGGGTACTATCATGTTTTACCTTCTGAATGTGTTGGGTCTCAATGTAGACTACATCTATTGCTTGCTCTTCGGAGCCTTGATTTCACCAACCGATCCAATCGCCGTATTAGGCATTTTAAAGCAAGCGGGAGCACCTAAAAGGCTAGAAACAAAAATTGTTGGAGAATCACTCTTTAATGATGGGGTGGGAGTAGTCGTCTTTCTAACCATCTATCAAATCGCCAGCATGGGGGGAGGAGGAGTAGAACCTTTGGCTATATTGGAGCTATTCGGTCAAGAGGTCTTAGGAGGCATCGGTCTGGGAATAGTTCTAGGTTGGATTACGTTCCGACTCATGAAATCGATAGACGACTACGATATTGAAGTGATCATCACGCTCGCGGCAGTTATGGCAGGTACTGCCATTGCTCAGCACTTTCACCTCTCGGCACCTCTGGCTATGGTTACCGCAGGTCTAATGGTTGGGATGGATACTGTTCGACATAGTGCTATGTCTGAAACTACCGAAACATATGTCGATAAATTTTGGGAGCTTATTGATATTTTATTGAATACTGTATTATTTGTGCTTATCGGGATGGAAATGCTCGTACTCGCTTTTGAAGGAAGTTATATTCTTGCCGGTATTTTGGCTATTCCCATTATTTTGGCCTGTAGATACGCTTCATTATTAGTTCCGATAAAATTCTTTCAGAAACGCCTGAATTTTGTTCCAAATACAAATCTTATAATGACTTGGGGGGGGCTCCGAGGCGGAATTTCTATTGCTTTAGCACTTGGATTAACACAGGAAATGCATCGAGAACTTTTTCTGGTAATTACCTACATTGTAGTAGTATTCTCTATTTTGGTACAAGGATTAACCGTTGGTAAGCTTATTAAAAGATTGAAAGAGATAAATACCGAGTAGTTATTTCTTTATCTTGTTAAGTAATATAATAATAAGAAAAAGCAGAAACCCCAGGCCCAAAAGTATGGTCAATTGTGTGAATCGTGAACTCTCTACTTCAGGTTTCATAATTTCTGAAAGTGTTCCGTAATACACAAAACTGCTCCAATAGTACGGAGACTTTTTTGCATTGTTAATATCCGGGTTATCTAAATACTCAATCTTTGAAGCATGAGTCGCTTCAAAAGCAGAGCCGCTTTTACGGAAATATTTATAAAAGGAATCCATTAATTGTGAAGTGGCCAGATCGTTCACTTTCCATAATGAAAAAAGTAAATTTTGAGCGCCCGCAAACTTGAAGCCTCTCGCGATACTCATTGCACCTTCGCCTCTTTGCAATTTTCCTACTCCGGTCTCACAGGCACTCAGAACAACTAATTTACTTTGTAATTGCATAGAGTAGAGTTCATGTAATAACATTATATCATCTGCAAATTCAATATTTGCGGGTATTACGAAGTCGCCACCACTGGCATGAGTTGAGAGATGCAGAATATCATAGTTGGAAGCGATTTCTATAAAAGCAGTCTTTGTAGCTCGATCATTCATGAGAAGTTCACATGACATCAATTGATCCAAATCGTTAGCCTCCTGCACAGAATATCGCAATTCTTTGGATGTACCATCGAATACCGGAAATATCCCCAAAACACTCTTTTCATTTTGGACATTTAAGGTTGTAGGGGTATTATCGCGGACATAAAAGCCGGCAGTGGTTTCATATCCTATTTTCTGCTTCCGAATTAAAAAAGGCATGTCGTTAAAATTACTACTGTCATTTATTGTAGTAATCAAGGCATCAAACGAAACGAAATTGAGTAATCCATCGGGTATTACAACTAGTTTTTTTTCTGAAAAATTTGAGGGAAGCCCTAAAGAGGTATACAACAGATTTGAAGTTTCTTTAAAATTTAAGATATCACTATTAATTTCTGAAGCATTCTCAAAGAAACCGATATAAGCCGAAAGCGTGGTCAGGAAGCTCTCAGAAAGCTCAATTTGCACAACTGCTACCTTTTCGCTAGAGATATCAAACCGGTATACATTCTTCTTTCCGAAGAAATAGTATTGCATAGAGGCTTTATCATTTTGTAATTTAGTTTGTAGCTCTTCAAAACTGAGGATCACTTCAATATTTTCCGGATACTTATTAGATATTTCGTTTCGAACGGTGTTTAATTCTAAATGCAACTCGTTTAGAACTGAAGTCATGTCATTTATTTTTTGAGAATCCAAAGCCGATAGCTGCGCCCGCACCAAATCATTAATCAAACCTTCCTGTGAGGATGCTAACATCTGTTCCTTTTTCAATAATGGATCCTTAGGATATTTCTCTAAAAGAGAACGTTTTTCCTGAGCTTCTGTCAGTACCGATGCTTTACTTTTTTCGGCATATGTAAAGGCTTTTTGAAGGATATTTAAATCCGTAGAAACTTTATATGACTCATAAAGTAATTCGATACATGTTTCACTTCTGGTTCTGTTATCTATTTGGTGCAGGATTTTAGATTGTTGCGAATCGAGTCTTTTTTCAAGCAATTTCGCAACAAAAAAGCTGAGATCGTAGTAAATGAGCGCTATTTCAACAGTTGGGCTCAGCCGGGCTAAACCATCGAAAATGGTTAGGAAGGTATTTTCAGCATAAAGGTCGATAGTTAAAGGAATTTCACCTGATTTCCCGGAAGGAAGCAATAGCTGCAAGGCAAGTCGATAATGTTGTTCTGCCAGGTTTGGTTTATTCTGAAGTAAATATAAATCGGCTTTCTCGGTTTGAAGTTTCGCAAAATTTCTGGCACGTAAATCTTTTTGCACAATCATTTTTTGTTCCCCTTTTTGTAGGTATTTTTCTGCGGAAGCGTAATCCTTGCTTTGAATCGCCAGTTGCGCAGCATTTTTATAAGTATTATAAGTTGCTGATCCGTTTTTAATACGTTGCAAGACCAGATTTTCTGCTTCCTTAAGTTTTCCTGCGGCAAAATAATTTGTCACCAGATTATTTTCTAAAGCTGTGATTTGAGATTTTGTAAGATTCTCATTATTTAGTCCTTTTCGCAAAATGCCAATAGCGGTATTATAGTTTCCAGTATTGTGATATACTACTGAAAGATTTACAATACCTGCGATTTCCTGAGTTATATCGTTTTTCTTTTCCGCTAAGAAAAGGTATTGTTTTATGGTAGTCTCAGCATTAGTAAAGGCACCGGTTATGGTGTATAAATTTCCTAAGGGTTTTAAGCAGTACTCGGTTATGTCGTAATTTTGGAGTTGGTTATTCTGAAAAAGCCTCCAAGCTTTTTCATAGTAGGAGATCGCCTTTTGCAAATGTGAATACTTTTGTTGGTAGAAGGCAATGTTACAGTCAAGGATCACAAGGGCAAGCTTTTCTTCTTTGGAAGTGACCTGATTCTGAAATTCAAATTCTGAAGCGACTAGATTTTTAAGGTTTTCTTCCGAAGCGTTATCGACAAAATAATCAAGTTCGTTATAAATGGTGGTTTCAAGATCTTGTGAAAGACCTGTAAAACAACATAACGACAAAATTATAAAGCTGGAACAGCGTAACACTTTGTTAGGGATTTTGATGCATTTGCGCAAAGGATGGAGGTATTGTTGAAGCTCTCCTCCTTCTCCTACCCGGGCGGAGAAGGAGGAAGCGACTACCGAGAGCCTGATGACCGAATGGAATGAGCGTCTGGAATGCGCCCTAAAAAATTTAAAACTTCCAGATGCCATATACCTGAATCTGCCGATTATCATCATCGAAATAATATACATAACGTGCACCAACGCTTGGTCCTATACGTGCTCCGCCGATATTTAATCCTGCAAAAACTCCGGTTTTAAAATTTACACAATCGCAATTGGTGGTTGTGCGCGTAAAAGTATCCTGACTCTCATCGCGAATTACAGTGTTTTCGGAAGGAATTAGCAGAGAATACGCACCAGTGGTTTCGGTAGTGGTTTTCTGCGAAATATCGAGTTTCATCTGAATTCCCGCGCCCATCGCAATGAAATTATTAAGGTTGTACCGATAGGAGGCGGGTACAAGGTATCCCGTAAAATTCTTCACTTCAGCAGTTTCGGTAAAATCATATCTGTTGATAAATGGTCCGTTGACAGTTTCCTCCGTAAATTCTCTGAATTCGTCGTAATTTTTAGTGGATGCAAAAACCTCGGCTTGTAAATATCCGCGATACGATTTGTAGGGCGAAATTGTAATTCCTCCAAAGTATTCTGAGGCGTTATCTTGATTGGTATTAAAACTATAACCTGCTTTAACTCCCAGGGATATACCCGGAATAAAGCGAGTTGTTGCATAATTTGTTATTATGGGATCATTTTTATCGAAAATAATGGCGGTTCTACTTTTTGTTTTCTTTTTGTGAAAGTCTTTTTTCAATTTAATCTCATATTTCACAAAACCTTTGGTAGAATCGTACTCTTTGACATTTTTCTGCTCACTTCCCGGGAGGTATATATTTTTATAGGTAAATATTGCCTGAGTTTTAGTAAAGGTCGTATCGATACAACTATAATTAACTTCCTTGAATTTAGGGCAGATAGGGCATTCAGGATATTGGTCGGTAATTTTAATGGATTTTTTATCGAACATTTCGGGAATATCAGTTTCTAGTCTGATAGTCCTTGCGGGGCCTTCGCCATTGTTTTGAAATTTTATTTTGTATTTGAAAGTTTTAAAACGCACAAATCGATAATTCATAAGCGTCGCATTTGAAGACATTTTATTCGGATCGTGAGAAGTAACTATCTCCATCTCCAGATCCTTTACCTTATGACCCTGACTGAAGTTGTCGGGAACATAAATACTGCGAACGCTAATAATTGCGCTAGTATCTTTCAGCATTTCAGGAGTGGTTTTTAAAGTGAAAAACATATTGCGCTGTTCACCGGGTTCTAAGGCATGAAATTCATAAATTTCAGCATCTCTGTACTGGGCTTGAGATTCTTCAAGAGTAAGTGGAAGGTTGTTTTTTTCGGTAGTATCTATCGCTTTAGTTCTAATCCTTAATAATTCTTTGTTGGCAGAAGCATAATAAGTATCATCAGCGGCATCCAAATGGTTGTTGGCAGCAAACCATTCAGTGACTTTACGTTCCTCGTGATATGTTCTGGTCTCGGTAAGTTCAAAATTATCTGCTTTGTATTGCTGTTCGTTATAGAACAGATATAGTTTTCCTGCAGTTACATACGATTTTGGATTTTTGTATGTCATGATCAAGACCATCTCTTCGTTAGGTATTGGGTCACGATTCTTTTTTAAATCGATATCACGATCCAGAGAAGCTTCTTCATTTGGCGTCTGACTGATTTCCGTTACGGTTACTTTTTTAGGGCGGGTTTCAGGGGTTTTACCGCTATCGTAATGATTGGTGGCCCATAGTTTTACATTGTATTCTCCTTTGTTCTTATAGGCGTGTTTAGGTTCTTTTTCGGTACTGTAATGGCCGTCATCAAATTCCCAATAATAGCTATAAAAGGCTTTAGGGGCTCCGGCAACTTGTTGTAAGGGTGGAGTTTCGGGTTGGAGTGATACCAAATTCCCGTTCACATCCATAATAATATTTGCTGAACGCAGTCCGGGATCGTTAATCTTAACTTGAGAATAACAGAGCGTTGAAACTGCAATTAGCATACAAAATGTGAGCCTTTTGATCATGGATGATTATTATGGTAACGCATTAATAATAGTTGTAATTTCTGAAAGGCTTACAACTTCAGTTTCTTGTAATGAAAAAACGACCTGCTGATTATTTTCTATGGTGATAGTTCTTATTGCATATCTGAAATCTCCATTTTCTTCAGAAATAAAAATGATATAAGCTTCCAGGCCAATAGGTAGCTCTCCGTAGAGGTAGGCTAATGAATTTGATTCTCCCACAAGTGCCAAATATACGGCTGTATTCTCTTGATTAAATTCCTGAGGAATAATTATCTGAACTTCAGTTGTTGGTCTGGGGTCATTTGCAAACCTGTCGATATTAAACCATCCAAAGCTTCCAATAGTGGTAAAATAACTAGAGCCTTGAGGACCGGTATCAATTCCAATTTCCCGATTTGTTTGTAACCACACTAAATCTCCCAAGTTATTAATTATACCATCGAACGGCCGCATTTCGATATCGTCACCTCCGGTGAGGTTAGTGGGCACCTCCATAAACCCTTCGCAAACCAAATCTATGGGTTCCCCGTTTTGTGAAGCCGAAATGTAAAAGGCCCCTGCAGATATTAGAAGGTCAAGTTCTCCCGTAGCCATTTGACCTACTGTTGTAGTATTGGTGGTTAGCAAATCCCCTCTATCATAAACTTCAAAAAATTCTAAATCGATAGTTCCCGTGACAGGCAATCCGTTTAAGGAAAGGCATTGTGGGAAAATAAAGAGGTTGACACCCCGGGAAGAAGTGAAGGCAATACCATTTGTAACGTCCACACTTACAGTTTGCAGCATATTGTTATAGGCGGATTGCTGTAAGGCATTGAAATCCTGAGCCGTTGGGGCTTCGAAAGGTGTTCCTGCCGTAGTTTCAATGGTTTCTTCACATGTCTCGCAACCGGTAAAAGGAAACATTGCCAAAAATAATATTACAATAAGTTTTAGTGGCTTCACGATTAGAAGGTTTCAGAGTTGTTTAAAATTATGAATTTTTTATGTAATGATTTCATTTTGAGAAGAAAACCCCACAGAAATAATTCTGCAGGATTTTCCGTACTCCCCTCAAAATAGATCGATTATATTACAAACCGATCATTTTTTTATGGCAATGCATTGATTGCCGCTATAAAATCTGCTCTGGTTCCGGTAGTAGTTTCTTCTATAGTAAATTCGTATACATCGTTCTCTTGCACCGTAACGCTCTTAATGGCATATTTCCATAATCCGTTCTCTTCGGTAGCGAATATCACACTCATTTCCTGACCGATTGGGATTTGCCCGTAGTGCTCTGAGAAACTATTGCTGGCTGCATCGAATGTGTCTAACTGTGCAAGACCGGAGGCGATACCATTGAAAGATAGGTACATAGCTGAATTTTCATAATTGAAACCTTGAGGAACCTTGCCTTTGAGTTTAGTTTTCGGACGAGGGTCGCTTGCAAAGACATCTACATTCTTAAGTCCAAATTCAGTTAATTGTCCGAAGTAATTACCGTTCTCAATAAAAACTGCGTTATTAGGATTAGTGTTTTCTTCCCAAACCACATCACCGTTGGCGGCTACTTGACCATCCCATAAGGTCATTGCAAGATCCGGCCCTCCGGTTAAATGTGTCGGTACTTGAATAATCATTGCACATGAAAGATCCAGAGCATTTCCGTTTTGCTTCGCATTAATATAAAATTCTCCTCCCGATTTCAACAAAGCTCTTTTATTATCAGGCATTACACCCATGGTCGCTTTATTTGTGGTAAGCATGTCACCTTTTTCGAAGAGTTCAATAAATTCTAAAGTAGTGTTTCCTACAGCCGGAGATCCGCCATTTTGAAGACAACCCGGCCAGATATTTAGGATGACTCCTTTTGCTGAAACGAAGGTTATTCCGTCTTCAGCATTAAATTGTATTGTTTGAAGGTGTGAATTCCAAGCATTGTTTCTTAAGGAATTAAATTCCTGAGCCGTTGGAACTAAAAGTGTTACTTCTTCAAAAGGAAGATTATCGTCATTTGAGCAACTAACGAGAGTTAAAATTGCTAATGGTAATATTAAAAATTTGTGTAAGGTTTTCATTATTTCTAAGCTTTAAAGTGAAAATTATTAATCGATAGCGTATTTCGCTGTTTCAACTTTATATAAAAACCTTTGGTATTTTGTTACCCCGCGTTGTAAAAATTTTTACCTTAGTGTTGAAATTCAGTATTTTATGAGCCATCCAAAACTTCACGAGGATCAAAAGTATATAGATGGTCTTGCTCAGAATAATTCTTTCATCATTCAGGCTATTTATGACAAATTTGTGCCTAAAGTGATTAATTTTATTCGGAATAACAGTGGTGATGCTGACCGAGCACAGGATGTAGTTCAGGATGTGATGATCACCATTTATGATCAGGCAAAACATAAGGGACTACAATTAACTTGCCCTTTCGATGCTTACTTTTTCTTATTGTGTAAGCGAAAATGGTATAATGAATTAAAGAAATCTTCCAACAAAGAGGTAACAATTAATGAGGAAACAGTATCTACAGGAGAACACGTCCAACAAATGGTTTTTGAAACCGAGGTTTTTGACGAGAAACAGACTTTATTCGATGAGATTTTTAATAAATTGGGAAAAGCTTGTAAAGAGCTATTAACCAAAACATTTCAGATTAAATCGATGGAGGAAGTGGCTAAAGCCTTGGGTGTTTCGTATGCATATGCGAGAAAGAAAAAATCATTATGCATTGGACAATTAACCAAAATGGCGCAAGAATCGCCAAAGTATGCTAATATTAAATCCCTGTAGCCATGGAAGAGCAAGTATATATAGAATTCGAATCGTATCTTTCAGAAGATATGCCTGTTGAAGAACGACAGGTATTCGAAGCGAAATTAAAAAATAATGAGGCTCTTAATAAAGCTTTTACTATCTATAAAGACCTTTCTAATCATCTAGAAAGAAAATTTGATATTGCAAAGGACCGGATAGCTTTTAAAGAAAACCTTCAGACTATTTCGAACAAACATTTTAATAAGGATATGGAAGAAGAAAGTATTTTTATAGATGAAACTGAGGCGGTTCACAAAGAAAAACCGGGAATTTTGAAGAGTAAACCCTTTATTTTTGCGATTGCGGCAAGCTTACTATTGCTTCTTGGGTTCACCTTTTTTCAGCAATTTTCAAGCCCTTCCTTTAATGACTATAACAATTACCAGAAGATTAGCTTAACTGTGAGGGGAGATGATGATCAACTAATAAAGTCTGCCGAAAATTCTTTCAACAGCCGCGATTTTGAGAATGCGGTTACAGGTTTTGAGGCTTTGACTGAAAAAGATCCAACGAATTCTGAATATCAATTGTTTTATGCCATATCTCTCATGGAATTGAATAAGTTCGAGAAAGCAGATGCTATTTTCGGAAAGATTGCTGAAGGTAATTCGGTGTATAAACAACAGGCAGTTTGGTATCACGCTTTGAGCAAACTAAAGCAAGAAAACATGGAAGCTTCCATATGGTTGCTGGAGAGTATTCCGGAATCGTCTGATATGTATAAAAAAGCACAAAAGTTGTTGAAGAAGTTGGATTAAATCAAAAGAATACTCGCAGTTTATCCGCAATAAATGTCTTATTGTACATAAGTCAAGCTCGTATCATTAAACTTCCTGTTCTGAGCTTCATGCCCGCTGCTATTAACTTATTTCTCGTACCTTTGCAAAAAAGATTTTAATGGCTCACAAAGCAGGATTTGTAAACATAATAGGAAATCCAAACGTAGGTAAAAGTACGTTGATGAATGCCTTCGTTGGAGAGCGTTTATCTATTATCACGTCTAAAGCGCAAACCACAAGACATAGAATTCTAGGGATAGTAAACGGAGATGATTTTCAGGTATTGCTTAGCGATACTCCCGGAATTATCAAGCCGGCTTATCAGCTTCAGGAAAGTATGATGGATTTTGTGAAATCTGCATTCGAAGATGCCGATGTATTGTTGTATTTGGTTGAATTGGGCGAAAAGGAATTAAAAGATGAAGAGTTCTTTCATAAAATCACTAATGCAAAGATTCCGGTTTTATTACTTATCAATAAAATAGATGTTGGAAATGAAGAATTACTTAAAGAAGCATTAGAGCTATGGCAGGAAAAGGTGCCAAATGCTGAAATCTTCGCTATTTCCGCTTTGCGTGGTTTTGGAGTCCCCGAGGTTTTCACCCGAATTATTGAGTTACTGCCAGAGTCGCCTGCATTTTATCCAAAAGATCAGTTAACCGATAAACCCGAACGTTTTTTCGTTAATGAAGCTATTCGAGAGAAGATCTTAATGCAATACAAGAAGGAGATTCCATATTCGGTCGAAATTGATACAGAGGAATTTTTTGAAGACGAGAATATCATTCGTATTCGTTCGGTGATCATGGTAGAACGCGAGTCACAAAAAGGTATCATAATCGGACATAAAGGTCAGGCAATTAAATGGGTAGGAATCGAGGCCCGGAAAGATCTGGAGAAATTTTTCGGAAAGCAAATTCATATCGAATTATATGTGAAAGTGAATAAAAACTGGCGAAGTGATATGCGACAATTAAAGCGCTTCGGATATAATAAATAATTTTCAGGGTCGTGCTTCGGCCCATAAACGCTTTGTAAATTTACTTTCTGGATGGCAAAGCGGGCTAACTTAACTCAAACATTAAGGCAAATCATTTTTCGGTAAGATTTAGCGTATCCTTCATGAATTGATACTGCTGATGCATTTCTGCGGCACCGGCTTTTTTTCCTAACTGTCCGGCAATGTATAATACAAACCAACTTATCAGTAAGAAAAACATAACTACTAGTTGCATTACAAATGAACTCTTTAACGAATAATCTGTATAGCCCCATATTCCGAAGGCAATAAATAAAAGTGCCACGGCGAAATGGAGAAACATAAAAAGTGTCCAAACGGTGGGGTTAGGACCGAAAAGTCCGTGTAAGTTTGAAGTGTTAGACGTTTCTTCGCTTATTTCCAGATGTAATTGTGGGGACCAGAAGTGCTGTTTGTTTTTCGGAATGCGAATAAAAACGTGATCATCGACTCTGGAAACTATGAACTTTGACTGGTCGTTTTTCTGCCTTTCGAATAAGGCTAAAGCCTCTTCATTGCTCATATTCAATTTTTTTTTAAAGCGGGGTCTTAGAACAATTTCGTTGGTAAGTTGCATCGGATCTAAAAATTTCTGGGGTAAAATATTGTATTTTCCACAAACAAAAACTGACAACCGTCATCCTTCGTTTAAAATTAGTTATTTTTGCACCCTAAATTAGCATTATGAGTATTGTTGCCGTAGTTGGAAGACCTAATGTAGGAAAATCCACTTTTTTTAACCGCTTAATTCAGCGTCGTGAAGCGATCGTTGATGCGGTAAGTGGGGTGACGCGAGACCGTCATTATGGAAAAAGTGATTGGAACGGTAAAGAGTTTTCTGTAATTGATACAGGTGGATATATCGTTGGGAGTGATGATGTTTTTGAAGCAGAGATAGATAAACAAGTTGAACTCGCCATACAAGAAGCAGATGCTATAATTTTTATGGTAGATGTAGAAAGTGGTGTAACCGGTATGGACGAAGATGTAGCGAAGCTTTTGCGTAAATCTAAGAAGCCCGTTTTACTTGCCGTTAATAAGGTAGATAGTGCTAACCGGGTTAATGACGCGGTCGAATTCTATTCATTAGGTTTTGATAAATACTTTATCCTGTCAAGTATCAGTGGAAGTGGAACAGGAGAACTACTCGATGAACTGGTTAAGATTCTACCAGAAGAAGAAAAACGAGAAGAAGAAATCCTGCCGCGGTTTGCAGTGGTAGGACGACCTAATGCTGGGAAATCCTCCTTTATAAATGCTTTGATTGGTGAAGACCGCTATATAGTTACAGATATTGCCGGAACCACTCGCGATAGTATTGATACGAAATATAACCGATTTGGTTTTGAGTTTAATTTAGTAGACACTGCGGGAATTCGGAAGAAGAGTAAGGTTAAGGAAGATTTAGAATTTTATTCGGTGATGCGAAGTGTTCGAGCAATCGAACATTGCGATGTTATGATACTTGTTTTTGATGCTACAAGAGGTTTCGACGGACAAGTACAAAATATCTTTTGGCTCGCACACCGGAATAATAAAGGAGTAGTGATCTTAGCGAATAAATGGGATCTGGTTGAAAAAGATAATTCCAGCGTCAAGGAATTTGAGAAGTATATCCGGGAGCAATGCGAACCTTTTACTGACGTACCGATTGTTTTTATTTCTGTACTTAATAAACAACGGATTTTTAAAGCCATTGAAACGGCTGTTGAGGTCTTCAAGAATAGGAGTAAACGTATTAAAACAAGTGTATTAAATGACACTATGCTCGGTATTATTGAAGCTTATCCTCCTCCGGCATACAAGGGGAAATATGTAAAAATTAAGTTTTGTACCCAGTTACCGACACCGCATCCGAGCTTTGCTTTCTTCTGTAATCTTCCACAGTATATAAAGGATCCTTATAAACGCTTTATTGAGAATAAGTTACGTGAGAATTTCGATTTTACAGGTGTTCCGGTTACGATATATTTCAGGAAGAAATAGTAATAATCATTTCCACCAAAGGAAGATATGCTTGATTAAAGAGGTACCGCTTAAAATACTCAGGGTCTTCGAAGCTCAAAAAAAACAGATGGGTCTTATCGCATGCGCAGCGTTTTACCCAAAACAGATTTCCCTTCAAGAATTAAGTTTTTACCATCTTCAGTTTGAATATTTAACTGAAGAATCTCTGTAGTTTTTTCCAATTCCGGAACAAAAGGAATAGAGGTATGTAAATAATATGTACCTTTTTCCAATATAGAATTTTTACTGACAAGTGTTCCGCCAGGTAATCTGCTAATTACAATTTCTACGTTATTATATTCAGAGTTTTTGATAGAAAGTGATTTTATTGTAAACTCTTTGGAAGCAGTTAATGTAGTATTGTACTGTAATAAAATAACTCCGGATGGTACACCCGGAGTTATTAATTGCTTCTGAATCGTGCTAATTTCTACTGACTTACAATTACTCAAACTTATTGATAATAGAATTAAAGCAATTATTCTCATAGCAGATTCAATTGATTTATTGTTTAATTATTCGTTTTGTTATAGATCCATTATTAGTGGTGATGGTAACAAAGTATGTGGCATCAACGAGTGCTGAAAGATCTACCTGATACGTATTACTTTCAGAGAAAGAAATCTGATTGAGCATTCTTCCTCTCACATCGTATATCGTTACTTGATTAACTGTTTCTCTTGGTGAGACAATAAATAACTTATCATTTGCCGGATTAGGAAATACTCGTATCAAATCTATATTTAATTCACTGTTGTTTAAGATAGAATTTTGGAAAACGATGGTAAAACGATCAATATAAGTTCCCGCTCCGCTTTGAAACGTATAATCGGAATCACTTAGGTTCGTAATACTTCCCAACAAATTATCTATAATGTAAGTTGATTCGTTAATTATATTATCACCATCGATATCCTGAATTGAAATTCTATAATTCTGAAGTTCCTCAACTTGAGTTGCAAAACTTAAATTTATCCGATCTTCAACATCAAATGTACTCAATGAGTTAATAGCTAATTGTTCACCTGTTCTCAATTCTGAGTACAGGGATACCGGAGTCGCTAAACGAGAAATATCAGTTGCATTTTCAAACTCATCAGCAGTGTCTTCAGAAAAACCTATTAAAGCGGTACTTCCCAATTTGTAGGTATCGTTAAATACATTTATCCATACTCGATCTCTGTTTGTTAATTCTGAAGTACGGTAGGTATCGTTTGGACCGCTAAGTCGCATTGTATTATCGAAGACAGCAGTTCCCGTGGCTGAAGTTTTCACAGCAAAACCTTGACCGGAAGCAATTACCTTATTCGGTGTTACTCCACCATTCGCGGCAGCAACTCCTCCCATTAAACTATATACTGATATATCACCCATATTGAAATTGGCAGCATTATATCCTGGATAGCCGGTAGATAAAGGTGTAATATGCTCCCAAAAATATAAGGCGTTAAATTTAGAATTGTTATTGAGATTCGACAAGAATACATTGGCATCAATTGCTGATGCATATGGATTTCCTAAGATATTCGGACTTCCATTTTGTGTTCCGTTAAAAACTAAAGTACGATTCACAGTTCCGTTATTGAGAGTCCCTTGAGTATAGTCGTGGGTGTAGCTACCGCTCGCCGTGGTATTTGGCTGAGGAAATACTAAATAGCCTTCCCCTGTGTTTAAGGCTCCCGTATGATTTAACCAGTTGTTACCGTTGTCATCCGCAAAGTTATTCGCCATTGGAAACATCGCTGCAACATCGGGATTAGGAATAAAATTCCCGGTGACATGATTCCGAACTATATAGCTGGTTGCATAAACACCTTCGCGAGTTTCGGCAGACATTGGGCTACTCAATACCATAAAGGATTTTGAAGCTAATGTTGGGGTGGTTTTCTGTACGCTAATTGCACCCGCTCCGCCTTTTGTTACGGTAGCGTCATTATCTACCTGTACTACACTACCTTCGTGAGCCACATTCAAAGTACCGTCTACTATTATATTTCCAATTACTTTCACATAGTTTGAAGCATTAACATTTAACGTTACTCCTGCATTAATTGTAAGAGTACAAGCTTCAAGATTTCCGTGAATACCAGTATTGTAGGCTGCATCTAATACTACTTCATGCGTTGCGTTTGGAGCTCCGGCTGGAGACCATGTACCCGTCCAAGTTTTAGTACCTCCGGCACATGTTCCTACATAGATCGATGTTTTCCACATCCCTCTACCAAAAGTCCCTATATACAACTCCTGATCGGTATAATTAATATCTAAATCATCAACTCGAACGTTAGGTAACCCAGTTCCTAGTTTTGCCCAGTTTGCGGATGTATTATCTTTAAAAAAGGGTCCGAGTTCTGTACCTAAATATAGAGTTTCATTCGCCAAACTTGTGTTAAGTCTAATTTTCTTCATAACAATATTAGGAAGGCCATCACTCATATTCGTCCAGTTAATGCCATTATCTGTTGATTTGTAAACTTTATTTCCCGCATTATAACCACTAACTGTTGCATATACAGTTGTAGAGTTTGGCATTGCCGAGAAGCTATTGAACACTTGTCCGGCAGGTGGAACTACGGTAGCCCAGGAAGTACCATCATTATCACTGCGTTTAGCCGTACCATCTTCTGCAATAGTGTAAATACGTATAGAAGCACCATTGGCGGTTACATCAATAAATTTTGTTTCAGTAAGACCTGTGCCCAAAGCTGTCCATGTGGCTCCTCTATCTAGTGATCTTTTAATATCACTGTGGCACGCATAAATAGTAGTTGGCACTGTTGGGTGAACCGACATTGGTGATACGAATGCGGCAGACATGAGCGTTGGCAAGATTTCAATAGAGGAATCATAACTACTGGAATATCCATCGTCTGAGCGATTTAAATTTCCATTAGTTCCTCCTAAATAACGAATATCAGAATTACTAATATCAATAGCCGTTGCTGTACCATCTCCTGCAAGGCAAGAAACCCATTGACGAGTACCATCTTTGAGTATTTTGGAAAATCCATCATTATCTTGATTTGCCATCATTAAATTATCTCCACTACTTTCTTGTGTCACAGCAATATTGTAAGGTTGCGATATGATTAGGGTGTTAGATATATCATCCCAAGGAGTTGCGGTGGTTGCCGTAAATGGACCTTTGTGAATTCCACCATCATGTCCGTTCAATACTGTTACTCCATCCGCAAGAAATGATAAATGGTGATGATCAGCGTGTACATAGAAACCAGCACCTGGAGGAGAATCGTAGGCATTTAGAAAAGTCGCAAAACTAGCTCCGCCATCTGTAGATTTATATCCATTAACTCCTGCAATTAACACATTGTTTTTGTTCGTTGGAGAAATTGCTAGACATTGGTCATAACCTGCCTGCGAACTATACCCTGTAACAGTCGTGGAACTTACAAGATCTGCAGCTGTATTATCTATTGCAAATCTATATTTTCTGAATTCACCATCCTGAGAAAGTCCATAAAAGAAATCGAAATCATTTGCAGTAGTTGCTAATTTTAGAAGCTTTTTATTATTACCCCCTTGAAAAATATCATGCATTGCGAAACTAGCCCCTCCATCGGTGGAGATATAAATTGCATCCCAAAAATCGGAAACAATGACTTTAGTAGGATCATTCGGATCGAATATAATATTTTGAAAGAATTCGGTGAATGCGTTAAATGGATAAGTTACTGGGACATTAGACCATGTTGCCCCACTATCGATTGTTACTCTCACTTCAGTATTTGTTAAGGCAAATATCTTTGTCGAACTTCCCGGAGCAAAAGCGATATCCCTTATATATTCGTTATCACTTAATGCGAATGTCAATCCGGTTGGGTTCCACGTTTCACCGGCATCTATCGATTTAAAAAGGCCAATAGAAGATATATGTTGGCCATCTTCATCACCAGTTGCCATATAAATGATATTTGTATTATTTGGATCAACTAGAATATCTGTAACTCCGATACCTGCTAAGAAATCAGATTTTGGAGACCAAAGATTTCCTCCGTTGGTGGTCTTCCAAATTCCTCCTGCCGCCGAACCTGCATACATAATCTGGGTATCATTTGGGTCTTCTGCAATTACGTTTATTCTGCCTTTACCTGGATAACCAGAATAACCATTTATTGTTGGCCGATTAATAGGGCCAATTTGAACCCATGGAGTCGTTAATGAAGATCTGGTCTCTGTTTGATTTTCCATCAAGGTATTGATGAATTCATGTTTGGAGATTAGTCGATTGTTTTCTGAAGGAAACGATCCATCCTTATTTACTTTATCACGCCATATATAAGCCCATCTTTCAAATTGTTTGTAGGCTTTTTGGTTAGCTCTTACGCTAAGATCCATACGTGCGAATTCTGCTCTCTTTTGAGCTACAATCTCGAAAAAATTGGCTTGCGGATTTGTAACTTTAGCTTTATAGTCTTCAACTTTTTCATTTTGACCATAACTGATAGCTGTACCGTAAATAAGGCAGAGACATAAAAATCCAATAATCTTAAAACTAGTATTTTTTAGCAACATTTTTTTTAGGGTAATTAAGGTTAATAATATATTTTCCAATTTAGAAACGAAGAACGTATAAGTTTTATATTTGAACAAATATTATAGTACGCAAAAACTACGCATCAGAGAATACCTACAAAATATTTAGATTTTTATTAAAGACTTAATGCCCTTGATTAATTGAAACTTGTTACAGCAAAAAAGTATTCACACTGTCAGAAAATTTATATACTGAAAATAATAGTCAAAATTCTTTGATTATACTTTTTAAAACCTGATTGATGGAGTATTTTTATGTTCATTTAAAATTACTCCTTAAGAAATTATATGCTTGCTAAAATTCTACATTCTTCCAATATTAAAAGGCGCACATTTATAATTGTTTATATATTTCTTTGTTCTAGTTCTGTAGATGCACAAGATATTAAATACAGTACTTTCGTTGATTCTATAAAGTTTTATGTGCATTCCAATCCTGAATTAGCACGTTCATATATAGACTCAATCCCTGTTCCTGTGGCAAAGTCGATTGCAGGGAGGGTTTCAGAATATTTTATGTTGAAAGGTATGTTGTATCATAAATCAGGAGAACAAGCTCAGCTATTTAATAGCTTTATTCTCGCTGTGAAGTATGCTGAAGAAGAAAAAAACTTCGATGTCGCAGGGCAGGCTAGTTTGGACTTATTTTCGAATACATACGCAGTAAAGAAAGATTCCAGCGCATACAAATTTCTTGACCAGGCAAAAGTATATTTTACGAAGGCTAAAAATAAAAACGGACTTGTTGAAGTTATGCAAATGCCCGCCTACGTCGCTTTCCAGAATAATGAATTTGAAAAAAGCAACGAATTACTATTGAAAAACCTTGATGTTTATAAGGCTATCGAAGACGACGCTTATTATATTTTATTCGCAAATTTCATGTTGGCATCCAATTACATTCACCTGGATGATCTTACAAATGCCAAGAAGTACCTGAACGAATTTAAGGACTTGAAAAAAAATCCAACAATTGAGGCTTATAATTATAAATCTTATGAAGTAAATCTCCATATATGTTTAGCTGAAATTTATTTACGGAATAAGAAGATTGATTCTTCACTTTACTATTTATCGAAAGCAAGACAGTCCAGACAACTAATGGATTTTGTCGCCACTAAAGAGTATTATTTACTTTCTTCTTTAGCAAATAAATCTGCCGGCGATAGTATACAAAGCAAGAAATATGAAGATTCACTTCAAATTTACGAGAGGAAAATGCTCGATAATACTATAAGTGCTAGTTATGATGTGAATGACAGTTTGATTCAGATTGAAGATCAATTGAAATCAGAAAGTAGGAAAAAATTGAT